>JBMNQO010000036.1:0-12407 GCA_050944195.1 Methanomethylophilus sp.
ATCCTGAAAGGCGTCTACGCCGAGCTCCACGACGGGAACATCACCTTCGGCCGCCAGGCCGGCTCCTACCCGCTCCTGGTCGGCATCCCGTACAAGGTGGAGCTGGACCGCCGCTACGACGTCTACATCACCGGCTGGGGCTTCCGCTCGGTGACCGGCGTCACCTATCCCTTCGACATCAACCACATGCCGATGTCGGCGCTCTCCGCCCTCCCCGGGATCGGGAAGAAGCGCGCAGCTTCCATCGCCGCCGCCCGCCCCTTCGCCTCCTTCGAGGACCTGGGCCGGGCCATCGACGACTTGGATGCAGTACAAGGTCTAAAATCCATAATCACGTTCGGATGAGGCGATAACCATGGTGGATTCCCTGAGGGCCGCCCGGTACCCGTTCGTCTCCGATGCGGCCGCCTTCATCGAGGAGAACGGCGTCGAGATAGACGACCTGCTCTCCTCCCCCGTCTACGCCGACGCGCGGAAGCGGGGCATGAAGAGGGTGATGGGCGCCCTCAAGAACCACGAGATCGAGGACGTCGCCCTCAACGTCTCCCAGGACTCCGCCGCCTACGTCCACCTGATCGAGATCCTCTCCTACGGCTACGCGCGGATGATTGTCTCGGACATCAACGACCGCTTCCTGACCAAGCGGTACGCCCTCGCCGAGGCCGAGCGCGTCAACCGCATCCTCGAGACCGATTCGGAGTCGATCGACGCTGTCTCCTCGGAGCTGGGCATCAACGAGCACCGCAACCCCGACGGCACCGTCAGCATCCACTTCGCCGATTACCTGCGCTATTCGGTGGTGCTGAGCGCGGTGGAATGGAAGCTCATCAACCGCGACGTGCGGAACGGCTACGTCCTCATCCCCCGCAAGGACTTCGGGCGCCTGGTGCAGAACGCCTTCCTGCGGAAGCTGGAGTCGGAGATCCCCCTCCCGCTCACCGACGACATGAGGAAGAAGCTCTCGAAGAACTCCCAGTACGTGCGCCTGGAGCTCGCGAATGTCAAAACATCGCTGAGCCCCACCAAGGGCCAGGGGATCAACAACGACTGCCTGCCGCCCTGCATCAAGGCCATCATCAAGATGGCGCAGGCGGGGCAGAACCTCCCGCACAGCGCCAGGTTCGCCCTGGTGTCCTTCCTGCACGCGATGGGCGCCACCTACGACGAGATCATCTCGATCTTCGCGGAGTCCCCTGACTTCGACGAGAGCAAGTCCCGGTACCAGATCATGCACATCACCGGGGAGCTCAACGGGAGCGAGGGCTACACCCCGCCCGGCTGCGGGGCGATGAAGACCGACGGCATCTGCTTCGACCCCGACGAGCTCTGCGAGCACGTCAAGCACCCGCTCAATTATTACCGGATCAAGGCGAGGGACCTCAGCTACGTGCAGAAAGGGCAGAAGACCCAGACTCCGAAAAACAAGGAAGATGGGAAAGGGAAGGAAGGGGTTTCTGAGACCAAGGAAAAGGAGTGAGGCTCACTCCTTCTTCTCAGTCTCGGCGGGAGCGTTCTGCTTCTCCTTCTCGTCCTCGCTGAGGTTCCTCCAGGTGATGATCACGCGCTGGATGGCGGTGAGGTTCCCGACGATGGCGAAGTACAGCATCATCAGCTCGATGAGCGACATCGCATGGCCGAAGACGTCGAAGGTGTCCTGCCAGACGGCGGACAAGATGTACTGCAGGATGGGGAATATGAAGCACAGCACCACGCGGTCGGCGCGCCCCAGCAGGCCGTCGTACAGCCTCTTGGCGCCCACCGCCTGGGCCTGGGTCCCCATGTACGAGGTGAGGAGCACGCCCATGATGGCGAACATGCCGATGTAGTCGTCGCACCAGTCGCAGAGCGCGAACGGCACGATCATGAACATGTCGGCGTAACGGTCGAAGACATGGTCCAGGTAGTCGCCCTTCACGGTGCACTTGTTGGCCAGCTTGGCGATCTTGCCGTCGAGCGCGTCGAAGTACCCGGAGACCAGGACCAGGACCGCGCCCAGCAGGAGCATCCAGTGCTCCTCGTAGCTGAAGTAGAACACCACGCCGCAGATGGCGGCGACGATCAGCCCGAGCCACGAGACCTTGTTGGGGCTCGCGTTGATGAACCGCCTCGCGACCGGCGCGACGAAGGGGTCTGCTTCCTTCCTGTGCTTGTCTAGAACCATTCTTCCATCTCCCCTGACCAGTCCACGCATCCCGGCGTATAAATTTCTGCGTCCGATTTGAGGATCCTCTCGATGATGTCGGCGGCCTCCGCGGGGGTCCCGCGGGTGCAGTCGATCTCGTTCACCGGGATGTCCGACGCCGTGCTCTCGCAGAGGATCACGTCGAGGACCTCGGCCTGCACGTTCTCCAGCACCTTGGCGTCGGAGTAGCCGCGCTTCCGGAGCCGCTCGGCGAGGACCTCCGGGTCGCACCTGAGGACGATGATGCGCGAGCAGTCGCACATATGACCCAGATGCGAGTCCATGAACACGATCCCGTCCTTCCTCCGGTACGGCTCGAGCGAGGCGTTGAGGGCGTCGATGTCGACGTTGTAGGTGTCGCGGGCGGGGTCCCTCTCCCCGAGCAGGTTGTGCTCCCTGAGGTGCTTGTTGACATCGAGCACCTCGTACCCGCGCTTCCGCAGCTCCTCCGACACGGAGGTCTTCCCCGTCCCCGGGGTCCCGGTGATGGCAATCAGCGGCGTCTTCAGTCCCTCATGTATCCCTTGGCGCGCTCCTCCGCCATCTCCCAGGTGGGGGTGTTGGTGAGCGCCCCGGTCTTCTCCAGCACGAAGGAGGCGACCGAGGAGGCCAGGATCAGGCTCTCCTTGATGTCGTAGCCGTGGTAGAGGCCGGAGTAGAACCCGGCGCGGTAGGAGTCGCCGCAGCCGGTGGCGTCCACCTGCGCGTTGCCCTTCACGGTCGGGATGTGCACGACCTCGCCGTCGATGAGGGCGTCGCTGCCCTCCTCCCCGTCGGTGCGCACGATGATCTTCGGGCCCAGCTCGTAGATGCTGGGGATGCCGACCCGCTCCTCGATGACCCTGGCCTCGTACTCGTTGCAGAAGAAGATGTCCGACTGCGCCGCCAATTTGAGCAGATTCTCCTTCTTCCAGCGGCGGTAGGTCTCCTGCGAGGGGTCCCCGGCGACGCAGATCCCCTTCTCCCTCAGCTTATGTGCCAGATTGATGTAGTACAGCGGCTCGCCGGTGCAGAAGTGGACCCTCTCCGACTGCATGGCGTTCTTCGAGAGGTCGATGCCGGTCGAGGTGATGTCCGCCTGCGGGCCCTGGTAGAAGATGACCTTCTGCCGGAGCTCGGTGTCGTTCATGATGATGCAGGAGGAGGTCTCGTAGCCGTCGACGGGGATGATCTCGTCGGTGATCAGGCCGCTGTTCCTCAGCATGTCCCAGTAGCGGTGCGAGAGGTCGGTCCCGACCAGCGCGGCGAGCGCCGTGGGGACGCCCAGCCGGGCGGCGGTGATGGCGATGTTGGCGCCCGTCCCGCCGAGGCTGGTGGCCTTGCTCAGGATGTCGACCGTCTCGTTCAGGGCCGGGAAGTGGGGGATGGACGTGATCTGGTCGATGGTGACGTGTCCGAATACTGTCAGATATGGTTTCATGATTCGCTCCTTCCGTCCGCCTCGGTCAGCTCCCCCGCGGCGGCCTTGGCGTAGATGTCCTCGATGACCGGCAGATGATTGTCCCAGTCATAGAACTTTGCGCGCTCGACGGCGGCCTCCGCCAGCTCGTTACATCTTTCCCCGTCGTCGTAGAGGGCGTTCATTGCATCTGCAAGCGCCTTGGCGTCCCCCTTGGGGACCACCACCCCCGCTTTCCCGACGGTCTCGGGGAGGCCGTTGGCGTCCGAGCAGACGACCGGGCGGCCGCGCGACATGAGCTCCTCGGCGGCAAGACCCAGGCTCTCGAAGAGCGAGGGCATGACGAAGAACCGGCAGCTCCCCATGAGGGCGGTGCGCTCCTCGTCGGTGACGTAGCCCTTCATCTCCACCCGGTCCTCGAGGCCGTACTTGGAGATCAGCTTCCGGAGGCGCTTCTCCTCCGGGCCGGAGCCGCAGACCACCAGCCTGTGGTCGACGTCCTTCATGGCCTCCATCAGCACGTCGAGGCCCTTGGTCTTGACCAGCCGCCCGAGGCTGAGGATGAAGTCGCCGTCCCCCTTTCCGGGATCGATCCCGCCCGTGAGGCAGGTGGGGACGGTGGTCACGTACTTCTCCGGGTAGCCCCGGCGGATGAGGTCGTCCCGCACCGCGTCGCTCACGGCGATGATGTGGTCGAAGGTCTCCAGGGTCTTCGAGAAGCGGGAGTCGTTGAATTTTGAAATAGCACCGACCAGGCCGGTCCCCTCGCCCCACATGTTGTGGTAGGTGAACACCTTCGCGCCGTCGTAGCGGCGGAGGTCCTTGGAGTAGCTGGGGGCCCAGCGGTAGTTGAAATTGACAACGTCCGGGTCGAGGGACTCGAGGGCCTCCCCCACCCCTTTCGAGGAGATGAAGGGCGGGTTGTAGATCCTCAGCAGCCTGGAATCCAGGCGGACGATGCGGAAGCCCTCGGTCTTCTCCTCGGCGGGGCTGTCGGGGGACAGCTTCCCGGTCAGTATGGTGACGTCGTGGCCCCGGGCCGCCAGGCGGGCCGCGGTGTCGTGCATGCGGCGCTCGATGCCGCCTTTGTAGGGATAGTAGAACGGGTTGACGTCGACGATCTTCATGCCTTCTCCTCCTTCTTGGAATCGATGACCGACTGGTACACGCTGACCAGCCTCTCGGTGGTGGGCCTGATGCCGTAGGATTCCGCGGTGGCCTTCCCGGCCGCCCTGACCTCGGGCGGCGCGTTCAGCGCCTTGATTATCGCATCGGCGCACTCCTCCTCGGTGAGGTTGAACAGGTAGCCGTTCTCGCCGTCGTGCACGAAGTCGGTGAACGCCCTGCCGTTGCCGCAGGCGGCCGGCAGCCCGCAGGACATCGCCTCCTGCACGGTGAAGCCCTGCGTCTCGAAGACGGAGGCGGAGACGAAGCAGTCCGCGCAGGAGTAGCAGTCCACCAGGTCCTGCCCCTTCTGGTAGCCCGTGAAGACCACCTTATCCTCGATATTGAGGTCATGTGCCAGCTTCTTCAGATCCTCGAGTGCCGGGCCTTCTCCGACGACCATCAATATGGTGCCTTCGGGGAGCCTCGGGAGGCTCTTCAGGATCAGCTCGACGTTCTTCTCGTAGGAGACCCGTCCGACGGTGATGACGACCTTCGCGTCCGCCGGGATGCCGTACTTCTCGCGGACCTTCCTGCCCCCTTCGGGGTTCCTCGTGAAGCGCCCGGTGTCGATGCCGGTGGGAACGACCTCGAGGCGCCTCGGCACCGCCTTGAGGTTCTCGGTGACCTCCCGCCCCGCCGAGGGCGTGGGCACGAGGATCGCGTTCGGGCGCTTCAGCAATTGTCTGAGATAAATTGACGACAGCTTCACCAGCCAGGACTTCGGGAGCCTGACCGGAGAGTAGATGCCGATGACGTCGGTCACCAGGGTGTCGTAGGTGAGCACCGTCGGGACCCCCGTGTTGTGGGAGGCCAGCATCGCCTTGACGGCCATCACCGCCACCCCCCTGACGTGGATGATATCCGGGTGCAGCTCCCGGATCAGCTTCGTGGCGCCGCGGGACATCAATTTAGGAACATAGTACCCGGGGTAGGACTTCAGCGTCCTCGCTTTGAAGTAGTAGACGCCCTCCTCGCGGAACTCCGGCCCGGGGTCGGGCGCGATGACGAACACCGTATGGCCGAGCGCTTCCAGCGCGGCGCGCGTGACCACCACGGCCGTGGCCACCCCGTCGACGGTCGGGCGGTAGCTGTCGGTCATGATGGCGACGCGCATGGTCCTCAGGTTCCCTGCTGCCAGCTGTGGGTGTAGTCGTACTGCTCCTTGGTCTGCACGTCGATGGCGATGCCGAGGGAGCGGAGCTTGATGAGGGCGATCTCGCGGTCGATCTCGTCGGGCACGCGGTACACCTGCGCGTCCATGGAATCATGGTGCTGGCTCAGGTAGACCACGCCCATCGCCTGGGAGGCGAAGGAGGTGTCCATGATCTCGGCGGGGTGCCCCTGCCCGGCGGCGAGGTTCATCAGCCTGCCGTCGGCGATGAGGTAGAGCTTCCGCCCGTCCTGCATGACGTAGCGGTCGACGAAGTCCCTCGCCTTCTCCTTGGAGACGGACATCTCCTCGAGGTCCTTCTTGTTGATCTCGTTGTCGAAGTGCCCGACGTTCCCCATGACGCAGCCGTCCTTCATCACCGCAAAGGCGTCGCGGGTGACGATGTCCTTGCAGCCGGTCACGGTCATGATGATGTCGGCGGTCTTGGCGGCCTCCACCATGGGCTTCACCTCGAAGCCGTCCATGCGGGCCTCGATCGCCTTCACCGGGTCAATCTCGGTGACGGTGACCAGCGCTCCCAATCCTTTCGCGCGCATGGCGACGCCCTTCCCGCACCAGCCGTAGCCGGCGACCACCAGGTGCTTGCCGGCGACGATGAGGTTGGTGGCCTCCATCCAGCCGTCGAAGGCGCTCTGGCCGGTCCCGTAGCGGTTGTCGAAGAGGTACTTCATCTTGGCATCGTTGATGTCCATCACCGGGAACTCCAGCTGGTGCTGGGCGGCCATCGCCTTCAGGCGCATGACGCCGGTGGTGGTCTCCTCGTTCCCGCCCTTGATGTTCCCCAGCACGTCGCGGCGCTTGGTGTGCGCCATGGCGATGAGGTCCGCCCCGTCGTCGATGACGTAGTCGGGGCCGATGTTCAGCACCGCGTTGAGGTTCCCGTAGTACTCCTTCTCGGTCTCCCCCTTCTTGGCGTGCACGTCGAGGCCGTACTCCTCGCGGAGGGCGGCGGCGACGGAGTCGTCGGTGGAGAGCGGGTTGCAGCTCGCCAGGCAGATCTTCGCGCCCGCGTTGGCGAGGGTCACGGCCAGCATCCCCGTCTTGGCCTCCGTGTGGAGCGCCATCCCGATCTTCAGCCCTGCCAGGGGCTGCTCCTCGCGGTACTTCCGGTCCAGCGCCTGGATGACCGGCATGTGCTCGTAGGCCCATTTCAGCCTCAGGCTCCCTTTCTTGACTAGTTCGTCCATTCCCATCACTCGCTCCTGAATTCCGACATCAGATGGTCGCAGATCGCCTGCAGCTCCTCCTCGCGGGTCCGCTTCGCGGAGTACCCGGAGAGGAGGCGGTCGATCTCCTTCTCGTTACCTTTCAATTCCTTCGCGTACGCCGTGATGTTGGCCAGCGCCCGCGAGATCTCGTCGGAGATCGGCACCGTGGCCGTCCTCGACGTCCTGGAGAGGGGGTTGAGGTCGATGGAGATGACCTTCTTCCCCATGGCCACCAGCGCCTCGGCGCGGTCGCCGTCCTCGATGGGGACGACGATGACGTCGCTGCTCCCCACGCCCTCCATGGTGCACAGGGCGCGGTCGTGGTGCAGCCCGGGGATCCGCGTGTCGGGGTCCCTCCCGAGGACGTGCTCCGCGCCCTTGGACTCCATGTACGAGATGAGCTTCTCCATGCGCTCCGGGGTCCGGTGGAAGAGGTTGACCTCCATCTTCGCCGGGACCGCCTCCGCGAGGGCGATCAGCCCCTCGGGGTCCAGCACCACGGAGTTGCCGTTCATGCAGACCACGGGGTTCTCCGCCCTGAGGAGCATGGCGGCGGCCACCTTCTCGGCGTGCCTGGCCGGCTCGAGGGTCCTCTCGCCCATCAGGTAATCGAAGGCCTCGCCCCGCCCCTGGGAGATCAGCCCGGTGGGGTCGGCCATGCCCTCCTTGACGCCGTCGGCGAGCTTCTCCCTCGTCACGAGCGACTTGTAGCGCGGATGGTCCTTCGGAATTTCAGACACGTCCGCTGAATGAGGGTTTCGTTATTAGTATTGCGCGTACGCGCGGTATATGTGGTACACGCAATACTCAGAGTGAAAATCCGTTCACTTGCACTCGTCGATGGTGCCCTCGACGTAGGGCACGTCCTGCGGCAGGTAGCCGCCGGAGACGGCGTCGTAGAGGCCGTCGACGATGCTGTCTATGATGTCGTCGCGGAGCTCGCGGTAGGAGTCCGGGTCCTTCTTCTTGAGGGCGGCCGCCGTGTGGAAGGTCTCGCCCTCGGAGGTGGTGATCCCGCCGCGCTCGGAGAGGATCGCGTTGAGGTCGGAGTCCCCGAAGTAGCCGTCGATCTCCATCCTCACCGCCTTCATGAGGCTGTCGAGGTCCTCGTACCTCTCGCCCCTGAACCAATATGCCATAGGTGCGCTACCGACCAACCCCTACTTAGATGCTCTGGCACATTATTCCCGAAACGACCCAAATTGACGCTCCGCCGTCAATATCAATATTGACAACTGGGTCTCACTCCCCGTAAAAATCCTAATACTCCGTACCGATGGAGGGCCGATTCACATGGTAGACATCCGCGTCGTGGTCGTGGGCCCCAAGTTCGAGGGCAACGTCGGGGCGATCGCCAGGTGCATGGCGAACTTCGGCGTGAAGGAACTCTATCTCGTCAACCCCTGCGAGATCGGCGATACCGCCATCGCCCGCTCCAAGCATGGCGACTACATCCTCAAGAACGCGGTCGTCTGCACCTCCATGGAGGAGGCCGTCGACGGCTGCTTCCTGGTGGTCGGGACCTCCGGCACCGTCTCCAAGGGCGAGAGCAACTACACCCGCATCCCCGTGGACATCAGGACCTTCGCGTCCATGTGCCGCGGGTACCACGAGAAGATCGCCCTGGTCTTCGGGCGGGAGGACATCGGCCTCCTGCAGTCGGAGCTCAACCGCTGCGACGTGCTGGTCACCATCCCCGCCGACGACGAGTACCCGGTCATGAACCTCTCGCACTCCGTCGGGGTCGTTCTCTATGAGATGTTCCAGGCGGTCCATAAGCCGGAGCACTGCAAGCCCTGCAGCAGCAGCGAGAAGGAGCTGATGTTCAAGTTCTTCGGGGACCTCCTCGAGGAGATCGACTACACCGAGCCGAGAAGGGAGGCCACCGCCGTCATGTTCCGCCGGATGATGGGCCGCTCCGTCCCCACGGGCTACGAGTTCAACACCATCATGGGCGTCTTCGGGGACGCGGCGAAGGTAATCAGGAACCTTCAGAAATACGGAAAGAAATGGGTATGAAGACGAACGCCCCGGGGCTGCCCTCCATCGTCCCCTCGACGATGTCCGGGGCGGAGCCGGTCGCGTCCGCGACCTTCCGAACGAGCAATTCTCTTTCCTGATCGCTCAGGGGCGAGTCGGGGCACACCACGACGTGCCTCCCCTCGACCGATGTCTTGTACAGGGGGAAGGCCAGCGCTTCTTCGGCGGAGAACGCCGCCGAGGCGCAGCTGCCGTAGGAGACCGTGTAGAACCTCTCCTTGAAGATCACCGGGAAGCGGTCGTTCCCCACTAATTCCATGACCTTCGCGGTGACGTGCTTGCGGAGCACCGCGAACTCCTCGAGGAGGGGCGCGATGTCCTCCTCCGCCGAGGTCTCGCGGCGGACGGTGTCGAAGTCGATGACGAAGATGCGGCACCCTTCGACCGACAGTGCCAGGCTGCGCATGAGCGGGCCGAAGCGGGACCGCTGCCGGGCGAACATCCGCAGCGGGACGGCGAGCACGTAGGAGACCGAGATCCCCTGCGAGGCGGCCACCTGCCCGAAGGCCAGGGCGGCGTTGCCCGCGGTCTCCCCGCCGACGAACAGCGAGACCACCGCGGTGTCGTATCCCTCGAGATGTGCCAGCATGTCCGAGTTGTGGAGGAACATGGCGCGGAAGTAGCTCTCGTCCATGTTCGCGGGCGCCTCCTTCCCGCCGGTGTCGGAGAGGCAGATGTCGGCGTCCTCCTGGTCGATGGTCAGCAGCGGGAACCCGCCGTCGGCGGCGGCCGCCCGGGCGGTCTTGCACCCGTCGGTCCCGCACCCCACCAGGAGCGCTCTGCTCATCGCTTCCTCTCCAGGCTCTCGCGGTAGGCCGCGGCGAGCTCGCTCGAAGGGTCCCCGTCGGAGAACTCCGAGGGGTCGTGCCTCTCGGCCTCGGCGGCGGCCTGCAGGACCTCCCGCCTCTCCTCCTCGGAATAGGAATGTGCCAGCAGCTCTTTGACTGCCTGCTTCACGAGGTCGTTGCGGGAGGCGTACTCCTTCCTGTCGACCAGCGAATCGATGAGCGCCAGGTCATCGGAGGGGATCCGCACCGTGAGCTTCGATTCTCCTTCCATATGACCAGGTTCTTTCAAAAGTATGTGTGGCGGGGGGAAGCCCCCCGCTTGATCTTTAAGGCGTTTGAGTGTGCCGGAAGTCGGTCCTGCTCATCCGAAGAGAGCGGAGAGACCAGCGGCGGCTTCGTCCTCGCTCATCTTCTCCTCTTCGGCGGCGGCCTTCTTGTCGTCCTTCTTCGGGGCGTCCTCGGCGGGGGCGGCGGCTGCGGGGGCAGCTGCGGCGGCGGGGGCGGCGACGGAGGCCTTCTCGATGGCCTCTTTGATGTCAACTCCCTCGAGGGAAGAGACAAGTGCCTTGACTTTCGCGGCGTCAACTTCTACGCCTGCTGCGTTGAGGATGGCCGTGATGGCATCTTCAGTGATCTCTTTCCCAGCAGAGTAGAGGACCATTGCGCTGTAAATATACTGCATTTCTTTCAACTCCTTTATCCGAACAGAGCTCCGAGACCCGCGGAGACTTCCTCCTCGGTCTCTTCCTCACTCTTTTCTTCTTCTGCTTTCTGCTCCGCCTTCTTGTCGTCGGCGGGCTCTGCTGCGGCGCTAGCGGCGGCGGGCGCGGAGGCAAGCCTCGCGGCGATGTCGTCGTTAGTGAATCCGGACGCAGAAGCAAGGGCAAGCATCTGCCTGTCTGCCTTCGCAAAAAGCGCTCCGATAGTCTCTTTGGTCGGTATCGCGGCCTCGACAGAGAGCGCAACCGCGCTCCTGTACGCCTTGGCGATCAGCGCCGGCATGGTCTCCTTCGCAGGGTATGCGATCTCGACTGCAAGCGCGAGAGCGTCACGGGCGGCCGTAGCGAACATAGTCGGGTAGTAATCATCAGGAATGTCGAGGACTTCCTTGCTGTAGATGATCCCATCGCCGTAGATCGCGCGAGCGTTCATTCCGACTTCCATGGGAAGGATCTCAAGCTTGGGAAGCATCGACGCCAGCTCGGGCGAGATGACCTCTCCCTCGTGGACGACGACGGTCTCCTTCTTGATGGTGATTTTCCCGTTCATGATCTGAGCGGGAAGGCCCAGTTTCTGAAGTTCACCGATGATGGGTCCGGGTCCGAAGGGCGTGGGGCCCTCGGGGACGACGATATCGAAGGGCGCGGTCTGGCCCGCTTTCGCGGGGGCCGGAGTGGACGTCGCCTTCAGCTTCTTGAAGAGCTGGAAAGCGTTGATGTCCGTGGTCACGATCGCGCACTGTCCGCCGACGTACTCCTTCAGCTTCTCCACGCCGGGCCTGACGGAGGCCGCCTGATCAAGGGCCAGGAGCATAAGGTTGTTCTTGGTCATCTTGATCTTGGCATGCTGCCTCATGCCTGCCCTCATGGACTGGATCTGGGGAGCCGGGATCTCCTGCATGTCCACGATCGCTACGACCGGGTACTGCTGGATATCGGCGACGATCTCGTTCACGATGTCCTTCTTCCAACTTGCGACGTGTGCCATACTTGGACCTCCCTCACATCAGCCTCTCTGACGGGCCCATGGTGGTCTTGATGTAGGCCGAATCGATGTTGTGCTTGCCCTTCTCGAGCTTGTTCTCAACACGCTTCATGATGACATCGACGTTCTCGGCGATGTCCTCGGCCGACATCTGGACGGTTCCCACGGGCACGTGGAAAGTCTTTCTGTCTTTCGTCCTGACGGTAACAGACTTGCGGAGGTTTGCGATCATCGGGGCCGGATCAGCTCCGGGAGCGATGGGCTTAGGCATCTTTCCGCGGGGACCGAGAACGGTACCGAGCCTCTTACCGACGACCGCCATCAGGGGGGCCTCGGCGATGAAGTAATCGACTTCGTTCGCGATCTTCTTGGCCTGTTTCTTGTTGCCAGCGAGGGTCCCGAGTTCCTCGGGAGTGATCACTAGGTCAGCAACGTCCTTGGCTTTCAAGGCTAGTTCGCCACCGCCAATCACTGCGATCTTGACGTCCTTTCCGCGTCCCTTGGGGAGGACGATCTCCTCCTGGATACGGTTCTTCGGAATGGACAGGTCGACATCGCGGAGATTGACGGCCAACTCAACCGTTTCTACGAAATTGCGCTTCTTGGCACTGTCCAGTGCCTTCTGCACAGCCACTACGGTTGGTTTTTCTGCCAATACAATTCCTCCTCGTAGTGATAGCGGGCGGTGAGGCCCTTCTACGAGCAATCTACGCTGATTCACTCACTGTATTTAAAGAGAACTATCCCG
>JBMNQO010000037.1:0-12270 GCA_050944195.1 Methanomethylophilus sp.
GGAAGACCCAGCTGCTCCGAGATCTCGTAGGCGGGGGCCACGAAGTCCTTGGCCTCCTGCGGGTTCGAGGGCTCGACCATGGGGATCAGCGCGAGGGTCGAGTAGTAGCGGTTGTCCTGCTCGTTCTGCGAGCTGTGGCAGGACGGGTCGTCCGCCGACATGATGAGCATGCCCGCTTTGACCCCTGCATAAGCGAGGGTCATCATGGGGTCGGCGGCCACGTTGAGGCCGACGTGCTTCATGAAGACGAAGGACCTCACTCCGGACGAGGCGGCGGCCGCGGCCACCTCGACCGCGGTCTTCTCGTTGGAGGAGAACTCGAAGTACATTCCCGCCTTCTGCGAGTAGACCTCGAGGAGGTTCCCGACCTCCGAGGACGGGGTCCCTGGATAAGTGGAGGCGAACCTGACCCCGGCCTCGAAGAGGCCCCTGGTGATGGCCTCGTTGCCGAGGAGCAGCTGCTTCCCGTTTGGTGCTAGAAGATCTGCCATGCGATTCATTCCCGGGGGCTTAAAAGGCCCCCTGACGGCATTCAGAAAGGGATTCTTGTTTATATTATGAGCGAGCGGGCGTGCGCGAATTATTAAAAGAGAAAGGGGCTTGCAAGGGGCGCGCAGGGGTAGCCTAGCTAGGTCAAAGGCGCAGGACTTAGGATCCTGTACTTAGTGTTTCAGGGGTTCGAATCCCCTCCTCTGCACTTAATCCCAATCTCGATGTCTGGCACATCGATTTTCAATCTTTGCTGTCAATATTGACTGCAACCGTTCCCACTAAATACCCAGACTGCGGATATTGCAGCCATGGCATTCGACGGCAGGGCGAACATCGTGGAGATCGATGACGACGACAAGATCGTCATCTTCGACCAGTACCGCAGGAAGAAGATCTCGGGGACGAAGCTGGGCCCCATCCTCGGGCTCAGCGACCTCTCGACCCCCTTCAAGGTCTCCCTGGAGCTCGCCGGCATCTACCCGGGCGACCCCCGCAACAAGTACATCGACGCGGGGAACGTCCTCGAGCCGGTCATCAGGAACTACGTCCGCCGGAACGCTTCGGCGCTACTGCCGTCCAAGCTGGGCATCTCCCCGGAGGTGCAGATCACCGTCGAGGAGCCGGTCCCCCGCGAGAAGTGCAGCTACGACCACTTCCACGACAACAAGATGTTCGGCGGGCTGGTCGACGGCTACATCGGCTACAGCGGGAAGCGGCAGGCGGTGCTGGAGATCAAGACCTCGCACGACCGGGAGAAGTGGCTGGACGACGAGGGGAACGTCACGAAGATCCCCGAGACCTACATGATGCAGGCCGGGCTCTATGCCCAGCTGTCCGGGCTGGACCGGATCATCTTCGCCGTCGGGTTCCTGAACGACGAGGACTACGACCGCCCCGGCCAGTGGGTCCCGGGCCCCGAGAACTGCTCGGTGATCGGGGTGGACCGCCCCGACATGTCGAAGCCCATGGCGGACGCCGAGGCCTGGTACCACCAGTACATCGACAAGGGGGAGACCCCGGAGTGGACGGACGCCGATGCCGAGCTCGTGAAGTGGCTGAAGGCCTACGACCCCAAGGCTGCCGCCAAGAACAACAAGAAGCGGAACGGCGGGCACGGGAACTACCGGCAGCGCCGTTTCTGAACGTCTGGGTCTTCTATTCCAAACCCTTTATTGAAACAGAAAAGAAAGGGGGAGGGGAACCCTCCCCTGAACGGTTTTTCCTCAGAGCTCGAGCTTGAGGGTGTTGTACTTGAAGGCCTTGGTCGGGCACTCGCGCTCGCAGCGGTAGCAGGCGGTGCCGAGGCACTTCTTGCTCTGCACGGTGGCGACGCCGTCGTCGGAGATCTTGACGGCCTGCTCGGGGCAGTTCTTCTCGCACTTGCGGCAGACGGTGCATCCCTCCATCTTGGCGACCATGTTGGTGCCGATGTCGTGGATGATGGTCAGGCCGTTGACACCGAGGTCCTGGATATCCCTGTCCACCATGTGGTGGACGTTGGCGTGGCCGTGGGGCTTGGGCAGCGCCTGGATGCCGACCATGGCGTTGTTGCGGTTGTAGTCCTCGAGGCTCATGCCCTCCTCCCAGTAGGAGAGCTCCTGCATGTAGATCTGCTCGAACACCTTGTCCGAGGCGAACATCACGTGGTTCGCGCGGATGCTGTTGGCGAGCGACTGCAGCTCGTCGAGGAACTCCGGCTTCTTGAGGATGTCCTCGGCGAGGGCGAGCGAGGTGTTGCCCCACTGGTAGATCTCGGTCGAGGTGGGCGGGATGAGCCCGACATCGCGGGCCTTCATGGCGTCCACGTAAGTGCCGGAAGCTCCGGCCATGTACATGGTGTGGATCTCGTCGAACTTGATGCCGGCGTGCTCGAGGAGGGTGAAGTGCCCGGCGCGCATGGCGCCGATGGCCTTGGCGGCCTCGTCGATGTCCTCGGAGGACACGTAGATGCCGTCCTGGAAGTGCATCCTGCCGTCGGAGGTCAGGAGCTTGCCCTTCTTCCACAGGTGCTCGTACTGGGCGACCGCGACGGCGGCGATGACGCCGGTCCCGGTGATGCCGCGGGCCTTGCCGTCCATGGGGCCCTTCTCCTGCTCCTGCTCGAGGGCGAAGCTCACGAGGTTCCCGTTCTGCGGGGTGATGGTGTCGTCGAGGACCTTGCACCTCCAGGCGAACTCGTACTCGAGGTCGCTGATGGCGCCCGGGGCGGCCAGCATACCGCAGCGGATGGACTGCCCCTCCATGGCGGGCCCGGCGGCGGCCGAGCCGGTGTAGATGTCGTCCCCGATCTTGAGGGCCATCTCGGCGTTGGTCCCGTAGTCGGTGACCATGCAGTTCTCCTTCTGCTCCAGGAAGCCGGACTTGTACATCATGGCGAGGGCGTCCGCGCCGATCTCGTGGCGGATCGCCGGGGGCACGTACAGCTCGCAGCTGTCGGGGACGTCGAGGCCGACGTCCACGGCGGAATAAACGCCCGCGTCTCTTTTCCGGTCCTTGATGCCGCGGACTCTCTTGGCGTTCTCGCCGGCGAAGGCGAGGTCGTCCACGGGGATCCCCTGGAAGAGCGAGAGCTGGATGGGGTTCCCGCAGATCGAGATCCTCTCGACCTGGTGCTTGTCGATGCCGAGCGCGTTGATGACCTTGTTCTCGGTGTCCATGAGGATGCCGTGGGCGACGTCGATGCCGTTGTTGATGCAGAACGTCAGGTGGTCCATCACGTTGGCTCCGGGTAGGGGGTGGCACTCAGTGGTGACAGTTTTCAGAACTTTGTTGTTGTCCGAGAAGTCGATTGCGTGCGCCCTGCTTCCGGACGTACCGATATCGATCGCGATTCCGATGCTCATATCATGTCTCCGTTGTCGTTGTCGGCTGGGCTGCCGCTTAAGTGGTTTCCCCCGTTTAAGACGCCGGGGACCCGTTCCCGGCTGGTTTGTTTTAAGACGTTTTACCTATGTTGAGGGAAATGGGGGTCCGATTTTTTAAGCGGTTGCCCCCGATGACTGATTTTTTGTTTTCAGTCCTTCTTCTTGTGCTTGAAGGTGCGGCTGAACCAGCCCTCCTTCTTCTCCTCTTTCTTCGGTTCCTCGTGGTCGTGATCATCATCGTCATCGTCGTGGTGGTGATGGTGGTCATGCTCCCCGTGGTGGTGGTCGGGCTTCAGCTTGCCGTTCTCGTCGAGCAGCGAGCTCATGTCCTCCTCGTCATCGTCGTGGTGATGGTGGCACTCGCAGTGGTCATCGTCATCGTCATCATCGTCCTCGCAGTGGTCGCCATCGTCGTGATGGTGGTGCTCGTGCTCCTCGCCCTCCTCGCCGTCGTGGTGGTGATGGTGATGGTGGTGCTTGAGGGACTCGGGGTCGATGGCGTAGTCGAGGCCGGAGTCGTCGATGGCGTGCAGCATGACGTGGGTGAGCTCGTGCTCGTCCACGTCCAGCACCGCGCACATGAAGTTGAATTTCACTTCGTCCTGGCGCTCCAGGGTGCCGTGGTGCTCGACGCCGTTGTCCATGTCGATGAGGTTCAGGGTGATGCCGGTGCCGTCCTCCTTGTAGACGGCGGCCTTGATGTGGCCCAGCAGGCACCCGGACTCGCCCTGGACGTACTTGCCGACGGCCATCAGGGCGTCGGCGAGCTTCATCTCGGCGTCGGTGTTGAAGTTGTAGATCTTCCCGGTGAAGCCGGCGGCCGCGCCGCCCGCCTCATGGATGGTGTCCTCGTGCTCCTCATGCTCGTGTTCGTCGGTCATTCCATCATCCCGTATACCCTGTCGAGGTTCTCGCCCGTCTTGACGGAGACCGGGATGACCTCGGTCTCGGGGAAGCGCTCGTGGAGCCACGCGGTGGCGTCCTCGATCTGCCCGGGCTTGGCGATGTCGCATTTGTTGATCAGGATGAAGTCGGAGGCGCGCATCTGGCCGGTGAAGAAGTCCTCCCTCTTGGTGACCAGGTCGTGGAACCTCTGCACGTCGGCGATGCCGATGACGACGTCCTTGTCCTCGTCGATGCAGGACGAGCGCACCAGGTTCTTGACCTTGCCCGGCAGGGCGAGGCCGGTGGGCTCGATGATGATGATGTCGGGGTCGATGTCGTTCTTGATGTTCTTCAGGGCGTTCTGCAGGGTGCCCGCGAGGGTGCAGCAGATGCATCCCTGGGGGAGCTCGATGGCGTCGTACCCCTGGGCTTTGAGCGTCGCGCCGTCGACGCCGATCTCGCCGGACTCGTTGACGACGATGGCGACGCGCTGCTTCTTCTCGCTGAACATGGTGGCCAGCCTCATGAGCAGGCTGGTCTTGCCCGCGCCGAGGAAGCCTCCGATGATGTAGACTATCATAGTCCGAAATGATTAAAAAGAAGAATAAATAGATTCGTCAGCACCGTCAGAATAAGTTGGTGTGACATCCAATGTCCGCAGGGGGTGTTGCCCCCCGCGGTCATGCCATGAGCTTGTAGACCTGGTCGAGGTTCTCGCCGGTCTTGACGGAGACCGGCACGACGGTCATGTCCGGGAAGTGCTCGTGCAGCCAGGACTCGGCGTCCGCGATGTCGGCGGGGGTCGCGAGGTCGGACTTGTTGATGATGATGAAGTCGGAGTCCTTCATCTGGTTCACGAAGAAGTCCTCCTTCTTCCTGATGAGGTCCTTGAACCGCTGCACGTCGGCGATGCCGATGACGGCATCCTTCTCCTCGCCGAGGCCGGTCTCGATGATCATCTCGCGGACCTTGCCGGGGAAGGCGAGGCCGGTGGGCTCAATGATGACGACGTCGGGGTCGACGTCCTTCTTGATCTGCCTCATGGTGTCCTGCAGGTTCCCGGCAAGGGTGCAGCAGATGCAGCCCTGCGGGAGCTCGTAGGCGTCGTAGCCGCGCTGCTTGAGGGTGGCCCCGTCGACGCCGACGGAGCCGGACTCGTTGACGATGATAGCTACTTTCTTTCCTTTATCACTATATAGAGAGGCGATCTTCATCAGCAGGCTCGTCTTCCCGCTCCCGAGGAACCCGCCGAGGATGTACACGAACATGCGTGCGCTTATGGGGGACCGATTATTAATGGATTCACGATGGATGGAACTCTGGGGCGCCGGACGCGCGGGAAGGGGTATAAAATCCTGATTGCGAAATTATGTCAAATGAGAACTATGTAAAATTAGTTGGATGTATAGTCCATCATACTAATATTTAAAACTAGCAGTCATAGCCATCCAATAGCCATCCATCAGCAATAATAATTAAATAAGCCGATTCTCATCTTATAATCATCAGGACGTGATGTCCTGTTAGGAGGAAGAAGATTTGATCAGCACAGATGGCGTGGATTTCTCGAAAATCCTCACCCGCTATGATCTCCAGCTGGAGAATGACCAGTCTCCCGAAGAGATGGCCAAGAAAATGCTTCCGACCGACCCCGTACTCCGTGACGTGGCTGAGAAAGTCATGTACATGAAGTTCAAGGAGATCGTCCCCTCTGTTCAGGGCGCTCTCAAGAAGGGTGTCGACCCCCTCACCATCATCAACGACGGCCTCGTCGCCGGTATGGACATCGTTGCCAAGCTGTATGCCGAGCACGTGTACTACCTGCCCGAGATCATGATGGCCGCCAAGACCATGGAGATGGGAATCAAGGTCGCCGAGAAGGAGATCAAGGGCGGCAGGCAGACCAAGGGTCTGTGTGTCATGCACGCTGTCGAGGGTGACCCCCACGACATCGGAAAGAACATCGCGGCTGTCATGATGAGGGCCGCCAACTACACCGTCGTCGACATGGGCAGGGACGTCCCGATCCAGGATGTCGTCAACAAGGTCGACGAGCTCAAGAAAGCCGGAACTCCGCCCCTCTTCGTTTCCGGAACCGCTCTCATGACCACCACCATGTCCGCCTTCCCCAAGGAGGCGGCTGAGTTCGTCAAGAAGGGCTGGGACACTCCCCTCATGGGCTGCGGAGGTGCAGTCAACAGGGAGTACGCGAACAGCTACGACCTCGGTATCTACTCGAGGAAGGCTCCGCAGACCCCGCTGATCGCCCAGAAGATCCTCGACGGATACGACTGGAAGAAGATCAGGGAGAACTGGGACGAGATCGTAGGAGGCAACTGAAATGGCATCGATCAAATACACTTCAATGGCTTACAAGAACGCGGACGACATGGTCATGGGTACCGCCGTCCACCCCTCTCCCCAGGGATACGGGCTGAAATTCGGCGCCGGCATGGTGATCCCCGAGATCAACCACGCTCCCAGGCCCGGCAGGGAAAAGGACGCAGAGACCCTCCGCAAGGAGTACTGCGACTACATCACCACCGATGAGCTCAACAGGGCCATCACCGCTGGTATGCCCGCTCTCTTCATCGAGACCGAGTGGGTCTCCCAGATGTCCGACCCCAAGCTGTCCATCCCCGTGGTCGAGGGCCAGAACGAGCTCTGCGAGAAGTACCACGACGAGTACGGCATCGCGACCGGAACCAGGCAGACCATCCCCGACAAGAGGGAGCACGACTGCGGTCTCAGGACCGGCATGGACAAGGAGCACTCGTACCCCGAGGAGTTCTGGACCTGCTGCGACACCGCGGCCGAGAACGGAGCTTCCAACCTCTCCGTCGAGTCCGTCGGCGGAAAAGAGTGCGCTGACTACGCTGTCACCCAGGGTGACATCGTCGCCTTCCTGTACGGTGTGGGCTACCTCGCCTGCTACGACATGGAGTACGTCTGGAACGGCATCGTCGACGTCGCCAAGAGGAACAGGATCGTTCCCGGAGGAGACACCGACTGCTCGGGCGCTAACGTCGCCATGTTCATGGCCGGCGGCATGCTCGACCAGGATGTCCAGAAGACCTTCTCCGCCGTGACCCGCGCCATCGCCGCCTCGAGGTCCCTCGTGGCCCGCGAGTGCGGAGCGCTCGGACCCGACAAGGACTGCGGATACGAGGGCATCATCTGCAAGTCGATCGACGGAAAGCCGATCACCTGCGAGGGCAAGAACTGCCAGTGCGCCCACTGCGACCTGCAGGGCAACCTGATCGCCGCCTGCTGCGACGCCTGGTCCAACGAGTCCGTCGAGTACCACCCCGAGTTCGGTGGCTCGTCCGTCCAGTGCTGGCTCGGATCCCTCGGATACGAGTGCGCGCTGATGAACACCGCCATCCAGACCAAGCAGGCCAAGACCCTCAGGGATCTCTACACCATGACCGACCTCACCAGGTCGCCCGAGGCGTTCATCCTCGCGTACTACAACGCGTTCGAGATCGGAAAGGCCATCGCTGCCGAGGGCAACGACTACTACCTCAGGTCCAGGGCTGCTGCCCTGAAGGCCATCGAGCTCATCGAGGGCGGCTACAACTCCAAGCTGCTGCCTCTCACCAGGAAGCAGTACGAGGTCCTCGAGAAGTGCAAGACGGACATCAACGCCCTGCCCACCGAGACTGACAAGTTCGCGGAGCAGTGCGAGAAGAAGTACGTCGGCACCATCCCCAACCTGAACCTCAAGAACTACGGGTTCTGAGCCTCAGGATCAAACTGCTTACCCCGAAACCCCTTAACCCCGGCCTCCGGGCCGGGGCCACTCCTCTCTGTTTTCTCCCCCGCCCGGCTTTTGCAAGGGGACCGGGCGGGACATTTCATCCCGCGTCATGATATTCCGCGCGTCCGTGCGGACGGTATAATAAGGCGGGCGCCTTACACACGGTCGGAGGGGAGATCATGGCGGAGAAGCAGCTCACGGACGACGCCCGGACGATGCTGGGCGATTACAGGCATGCCATCAGGGCGATGGCCCTGCCGATGTTCGTCTCCCTCATGGTGGCGCAGGTCAACACCTTCGTCGACACCTTCTGGTGCTCCTCCCTGGGGAGCACCGCGCTGGCCGCCGTGGGCATCGTCGCCTCGTTCTACCTCATCATCACCGGCATCGGCTCCGGCATCGGGATCGGGATCTCCTCGTCCATCGCCGCCAAGATAGCCAGGAAGAACAAGGAGGGCGTCGACCGGGTGGCCACCGTCTCCCTGAAGTTCATGTTCGTGATCGGGCTGCTCTGCGTGCCCGTGTTCCTGGTGATAGCGGACCCGGTCGTGCTGGCGGTCGGCGGGGACGACACCTACGCCGAGGGGCAGGACTACGGCTTCCCGTTCTACCTGTGCGCCTGGGTCCTGGTCATGCAGGGCGTCTGCTCGGGCATCCTGAGGGGGGAGGGAGCATCCCGGAAGTCGATGTACATCCTGGTCACCGGCGCGGTCCTGAACATCATCTTCGACCCGCTCTTCACGTTCGTCTTCGACTGGGGGATCTGCGGCCTGTCCTGGGCCACCGTGGCGGCCACCGCCCTCTCGATGATCCCGTTCGTTTACTGGTACTTCGTGAAGCCGGAGTCCGTCTACGCCGACGTGAAGCTCCGGAAGTACCGGGTCGAGAAGTCCTCCCTGAAGGACTTCCTGGCCGTCGGGGTCCCCAAGACCGTCGAGCTGGACTTCATGTACTGCGTGAACTTCATCCTCAACTTCTTCGTGGTCTACTGCTGGGGCTCCTACGGGTACTCCGTCTACGCCACCGCCTACAAGTTCGTCGACCTCATCCTGGTGCCCTCGGTGGCCCTCGCGGGGGCGCTCGTGCCGGTGGCCTCGGCGGCCTTCTCGGCCCGCGATTACGGCAAGCTGCGGGACGCTTACAAGTACTCCATGAAGTCCGCCTGCGTCATCACGCTGGCACTTGCCGTCGTCTTCTTCCTGACGATGGACTGGGCGTGCATCATCTTCACCTACGACGACAGCACCCGCTACCTGCGGGACGACATGGTCCACGTGGCGCGGATCCTCCTGGTGGTGGCGGTGATGTTCGCCGGCATCAACATCTCCTCGGCGGCCCTGCAGTCCATCGGCATGGCCAGGGCCTCGCTGTACAGCACCATCATCCGTAACATCGCCATCATCATCGCCTTCTGGTTCGGGGGCATGGTGCTGGTCTCGCCGGACGCTATCTGGTGGGGCTTCGACCTCTGCGAGGTCTTCGGGGTCATCCTCATGGTCGCTTGGGCGGAGTACGGGATCCGCCTCCGGACGGGGGAGAAGGGGCCGCGGAACCTCCTCGCAGGGCTGTGAGTCTGGCACTAGGTAACGCCTGCCCGTTTCCTGCAAAGGGTTTATAAACTCTATTTTCCTAGGTGCGCTCGGGAGGATTATGAGCGAGATCACCGAAGGAACATGGTTCGCGTATCAGCTGACGGTATCCGGCGGCGGCAAGTCCCGCGATCCCTCCATCGAGAAGTACACGGTGAAGAAGATCGACGGGGACAAGGTCACCGTCGAGTTCGAGGTCAACGGCGAGAAGAAGAAGACGCTGCACACCACCAAGGACTTCGGCTCCTACATCTTCGACCTCAGCAAGCTGGAGAAGAAGGGAGCGGAGAACATCACCACCCAGTTCGGGCACGTGTTCGCCAACATCTACGAGGCCAACGGGAACGGCAAGTCCGAGCGGGTGTTCCTCGGCAAGGACAACGTCGTCTTCCGCGACGTCAGGACCGCCATGCAGAAGGACGGCACGCTCTACAGCGAGAGCAGGGAGCTGTGCTGGACCAGCATGAAGCTCTGACCTTTTATGAGGTCCCGGGACTCCGATTACGCCGTTGCGGCCATCATCATCACCGTCTTGTTCCTGGCCGTGGCCGTCGGCGCCCTGTTCATCAGCCTCGCCGAGGATGCCGACGATCCGACCTATTCGCTGAGCTCCGAAGCGGAGTACAACGGGGAGACGGTCGGATGCTCTGGCACTGTCTCATACGACAACTACGACGAGTCCGACACCGTGGAGACCCACGTGTTCACCCTGAAGGCCTCCTGCGGGGACGATTCCGTGGACGGCATGTACACCGTCTTCGTCTCCACGGACACCGATCTGCCGATCGACAGCCTCTTCACCCAGACGGGCGCCGACGGCGATTATACGGTGTGGACCCTCGCCGACGGCAACACGACCGACGAAGACGGAACCGCCGCCTACTGGATCGATGCCGACGGCGGCGTCGCGAAGATGACCGTGGAGCACAACGGCTACACGTACACCGTGACCAGGGACTGAAGAAGGCCGGGGAAGGGATCCCCGGAAGGGTTTTCACTGCGCGTAGACGAGCAGGGTGATCTCGTAGACGGCCTCGTCGAACTCGTCCTCGACGGCTTTCGAGGGGTCGGCGTACTTGGCCGAGATCATGTAGGCGCCGGGCTCGTCGACGGGGAACTCGAATTTTCCATCCGAATCGGTGGTGAACTTCATGGGGTCGGAGACGCCCTTCTGCACCACGAGCACCTTCAGGTTCGCCTTGGGCTCGCCTTCGTAGAAGATCTGGGTCTTCACTTTCGAGCCCGCTTTCGGCTTCACCGTGTCGACGGTGATGTCGAGGGTGGTGAAGACCACGTCGGGGGACTTCCCGTCCTTGGAGACGATGGCCTTGCAGGCGAGGTTGTAGGCGGCGGAGTACTTCACGTTCTTGAAGTCCCGCTTGATGCCGCGCGACCATCCCTCGTCGGTCTCGATCCATGGGACGATCTCGGAGTTGTAGTAGACGGTGTACGGGCATTTCCCGCTGTTGGGGAACCGCACGCGGACGCAGTTGTCCTCCGCGCCCTGCTCGTACCTGATGTTGGACTTGCCGTCGGCGTCGAAGATGGTGACGTGCGCGTAGTCCTCGGGCATGGGCTTGTCGTTGACCATGTGGTGCCCGTAGTTCCCGTCGATGACGATCTTCCCGTCCTCGAGGCGGGGGTTCTCCAGCCAGGTCTCGTGGCCGTAGAGCATCCGGCACTGGCTCCTGACGAACTCGGGGTCCTGCTCGTAATAGGGGTCCATGCGCGGTAATACGAATCATCAAATAAATAACATTGTCCGGGCACACCGCCCGGGAAAAGGATTACTGCCTGGTGGCCAGCCAGAGCTCGGTCATGATGGTGTCGACCTTGGTGATCTCGGCGTTCGGGACCTTGGTGACCTTCCCCGCCGTGTCCATCAGGGTGACGTGGTCCGGCTTGACGGTGGCCTTGATGACCTTCTCGGCCACGATGTCCTCATCCTCGTGGCCGTCCAGGTAAACGGTGAACTCGCACATCAGCTCATCCCGATGACGGCCTCGATCCTGCTCTCCACCGCCCGCAGGTCTCCGACGGCGGTGCTGTCGGGGTAGGCGTCGATGAGGGTCTTGTTGTCCCAGTCGGCCTGGATCACCGCGCGGTCGTAGCCGATGCGGACGGTCTCGTCCTCGGACAGCCCGACCATGCCGGCCATCTTGGCGGCGTCCTCGCTGCTCTCGGACTTGTTCACCACCAGCAGGTTGTTCTTCACGTCGAGGTCCTTGGCCAGCTTCACCACCTGGCGGGAGACCTCCGCGGACTTGGGGGTGGGCTCCGAGAGCACCACGTTGAGGTCGAATTCCTTGGCCAGCCCGCGCCCGAAGATCTCCGGCCCGGCCTGGGAGTCGACGATGGCGATGTCGTACTTCTCATCGCAGGCGTCGGACTCGAGGTAACTGAGGAGGACCTTGACCAGCGAGATGGCGGAGCACAGGCAGCCGCTCCCGCCCTCGGGGATGGCGCCCATCACGACCACGCGGATGCCGTCGGGGTTGACGCGGGAGTGCTTCTCGATGACCTCCTTCCCGATGGCCTCCACGCCCTCCTCCTCGAGCTCGCCGCAGATCTCGGCCTTGTCCTCGGTGATGGTCGGGGTCTCCAGGAAGGGGATCCCCAGGGTCATGGCGAGGTTCATGCTGGGGTCGGTGTCGAAGACGATGACCTTCTTCCCCTTGCG
>JBMNQO010000038.1:0-11995 GCA_050944195.1 Methanomethylophilus sp.
TTGGCGTAGCGGACGGCGGTGTGCTCGTCGATGCCGGTGTAGACCCCGTCCATGTACTGGACCAGCAGCAGCGCCTGGGCGTCCGGGAAGCCCTGCTTCGCGGACTCCTCCAGCAGCTCGAACGCCGAGCCCATGTCCTGGTTGACCTTCTCACCGAAGAGGAGCTCGGAGCCGAGCAGGTACTGCGCCTGCGCATCGCCCTTGTCGGCGGCGTCGTCGAGCTCGCCGAGGGTGGTTTTGACGGTGCCGTCGGGCGTGCCGTAGGTAACCTCTATGCCCCTCTTCTCCGCCGGGATTCTCATGCCAACCCGATTACAATGCGGATATAAAGGAGGTCGCCGGCGCTTGGCCGCCCTCCCCATCAGGGGGATGAGCTTCATGTAGGCCGAGGACTCGCGGTAGCGGGGGTACAGCTTCTCCTGCCGGTGGAACTCGGCGTCGTGCGGATGGCTGTCGAAGGGGCGGTAGCCCTGCCGCAGGTGGAGGCATTCATGATACACGACGTGGTCGAAGACGTACTCGGGGATCCCCGGATCGTCCATGACCGATGAGATTGCCACCACCCGGAACATCTGCGCGCAATAACCCAGACGGGTGTAGTTGGGCTCCGAGGTCCACGTGAAGTAGGTGTTGTCGAGGTCGTCCGCCGTCAATAACCCCATATCTAGGAGGCGCTGCGCGGCGTCGAAGATGTTGCGGTACCGGCCGACGTCGGAGCGCTTGAGGTTCCTGCTCCTCTTCAGGAAGACCGGGCGCTTGTCGAGAAGAAATTCGTCGGAGGTGGCGTACGCCATGTAGTCGGGGCCGATCTCCAGGGAGTCCGTGGGGCGGCGCTGCCTCTTGAGGGCGATGTACGAGTAGGTGTAGCGCAGGAGGTCCCGCAGGGCTGCGTCCGGCGCGTAGTCCAGGTAGTCGGAGACCTCGAGGACGGAGCCGTCGGCGGTCCAGCGGAAGGAGAACTCCTTGAAGGGCCGGAAGGTCGCCTGGGACACCTCGATCCCCCTCCGCCAGCCCTCCGCGGCCGCTATCTGAAACAGGCGCTCGTCGTCCTTGGATCCCATCGTTTCGGCGATGCCTGCAACAGTTTTAATATTCGCGCTGAATAACTAGTCATTGTCATTGCTGACAGTATGTAAGTTAAGGACGGCTCGCTCGCGTGCGTCCGCCATGCGGCGAAGGGCCAACCACTTACTGGATGCGGAGGCATTTAAAATGATCTACAGGGATTTCAAGGGAGAGAAGATCTCGCTGCTGGCCTTCGGGGCCATGCGCCTCCCCACCAAGGGGAGCGATGCCGACATCGACATGGAGAAGTCCGCCGAGCTGGTGGACTACTGCATGAAGGAGGGCGTCAACTACTACGACACCGCCTGGGGCTACCACAGCGGCAACTCGGAGATCGCGATGGGGGAGATCCTCAAGAAATACCCCCGCGACAGCTTCTACCTCGCCACCAAGTTCCCCGGCTACGACGTCAACAACATGGGGCACGCGAAGGAGATCTTCGAGAAGCAGCTCGAGAAGTGCCAGACCGACCATTTCGACTTCTACCTGATCCACAACGTCTGCGAGGTCAACATCGACCAGTACCTCGACCCGAAGTACGGCGACGTGCCGTTCTTCATCGAGATGCGGAAGCAGGGGAAGATCCGCCACCTCGGGTTCTCCTGCCACGCCAACTTCGACAACATGAAGAGGTTCCTGGACGCCTACGGCAAGGACATGGAGTTCTGCCAGATCCAGCTCAACTACATCGACTACAAGATGCAGGACGCGAAGAAGAAGGTGGACTACCTCAACAAGATCGGGATGCCGATCTGGGTCATGGAGCCCCTGCGCGGCGGGAAGCTCATCAGCATGACCCAGCCGTACATGGGCAGGTTGGAGAAGGTCCGCCCCGGCGACGACTCCGTGAAGTGGGCGTTCCGCTTCCTGCAGACCCTGCCGGGGGTCACCACCATCCTCTCCGGGATGAGCGACCTCGAGCAGGCCAAGGCCAAGGTGGCGCTGTGCCAGAAGGAGGAGCCGCTGAGCAACGCCGAGATGGACGCCCTGATGTCCACGGTGGACGCCATGCTGGACGAGAACTTCGTGCCGTGCACCGCCTGCCACTACTGCACCCCGCACTGCACCAAGGAGCTCGACATCCCCTACCTGATCGAGCTCTACAACGAGCACAAGTACTCCAAGGGCGGCTTCACCGCGCCCATGGCGATCTCGCTGCTCCCCGAGGATAAGAGGCCCTCCGCCTGCATCGGATGCAGGAAGTGCGAGAAGGTCTGCCCGCAGGGCATCAAGATCTCCGAAATCATGAAGGACTTCGTGAAGATCCTCGCGGAGTACCCGACCCTCAACTGAGAAACCATTTTCCGGCCCGCAAGGGCCGGTTTTCATCACACATTTTCTTCTGCTGGCTCTTCGGAACGAATGAGAATATGGGGGAAGGAGTTTAACGCCCGCCTGCGGAGGCGTTCAGTGGCAGCAGCAGCACCCGGAAGAGCTTCCCGAAGGACCGCAGCGGTTGGGGTCCTCCCCGTCCCCGTCCGAGAACCGCCCGAGGTGCCGGGAACGGTCTCCGGTGACGGCGAACGACTCCCGGTACCGCGAGCCGGACAGGGCGGCGGCGGTGTTGCCGCTCACCCTCTTCCACATCCCGCGCGCGAACCTGATGTCCGAGCTCAGGTCGAACTCGTCGGAGTAGCACGGGATGTCGCCCATGTAAGCGGCCATCTGCCCGTAGTCCTCCTCGTCCTCCTCCAGGCCTTCAATCTTGAACGCCCTCACCGTCCGCGAGGTGAAGACGGTGTCCCCGGTGAGCTTCCTGATCGCCTCGTTCTCGACCGGCACGTCGGAGGCCGACACGCACCAGAAGGGGCCGAACCTGACCTTCCTCATGAGGCGGCGGAAGTCGCCGTAGTACATCGCCCCTCCCAGGCATTCCCCGCGGACCACGGGGTCGGCGTAGACGGAATCGGGGACCCGCCGGTCGGCGAAGATGTCCGAGAAGTACAGCTCCCCGCCCTCCTTCAGGACGCGGTAGGCCTCCGAGAACACCTTCTCCTTGTCCGGCGAGAGGTTGATCACGCAGTTGGAGATGACCACGTCGACCGAGCCGTCGGCGATGCCGAGGGAGCGCAGGTCCTCGATCTGCCCCTCAAGGAACTCGACGTTCGGCTCCGAATATCCGTACCTCTGCGTCTGGGAGGCGACGTGCCTCCTGGCCACCTCGAGCTGCTCCGGCGTCATGTCGACGCCGATGACATGCCCCTCCGGGCCGACCAGCTTGGAGGCCGCGTAGACGTCCTTGCCGGTCCCGCATCCGAGGTCCAGCACCGTCAGGCCCCTGAGCAGGGGCGGGAGGGGCGAGCCGCAGCCGTACGACCTCTCGAGGATCTCGCTGTCGATCTCGGCGTAGGCCGCCTTCACGTCGTCCCCCATGGGCGAGGAGCAGCAGCAGGCGCCGGTCTTGAGGTCGCTGGTGCCCTTGAGCTCCTTCCCGTAGTATTCGCGCACGCCTTCCCTGACCTCGTCGCCGTCCGGACGGCCCCTGTTCTCCATGGCAGGCCCATCGCCGACGTGATATATAGATGTTTGTCAATGTTTATCCGGAGGGCAGCAACCGCGGTCCCCGGCGGAGGGGGTTTCCAGCAGCCCGTTGAAATACCCAGAGATCTCCTCCAGGCGCTCCCTGCTGAGCGTGTAGTAGGACCACCTTCCCTCCTTCCGGACGGTGACCAGCCCGCATTCCTGGAGGACCTTCATGTGGTGGGACAGGGTGGGCTGCGTGATGCTCATCTCCTCCAGTATGCGGCAGGCGCAGGTCTCCCCGCCGGCCAGCATCTCGATTATCTTGAGGCGGTTCCCGTCGGAGAGCGCCTTGAACACTTCCGGGTCCATACGGCATCGTGGAGTGCTTATTCCGTAAAGATACCTTTGCAGGAGGCCTTTTCCCCGCACGGTGACGGTATTCCCGGACTTCACCTCAGAAATCTCCGGATTCTCTGATTAACGCGTCTCTAAATAGCCGTTTTTCCGATGAGACCGTGTCCGGGCATTCCGTAATATGCATTGACGGCGGTACAGGGAGCAGGCAGCCGGAATCGTGATTGCCATGAAACATCAGCTGAGAATCCTGAGGGTCTATGACCTTGGGCCCGGTGAAGATGGATGCCGCATCCTGGTCGACAGGCTCTGGCCGAGAGGCATCAGAAAGGTTTCCCTCGGGCCGTTCGAATGGGCGAAGGACATCGCGCCCTCCAACGAGCTGAGGAAATGGTTCGGGCACGATCCGGAGCGCTTCGGGGAGTTCTCCCAAAGGTACGAGAAGGAGCTTGATGGCAATCCGCAGGCCGGCGAGTTCGCCGAGAAGGTCGGGAAGATCCTGAAGGAAAGGGACGTCCTGCTGCTGTATTCCGCGAAGGACAGCAACTCAAACCAGGCCGTTGTGCTGAAGAAGTGGCTCGAGAAGAAGCTCGAATTGCGAAGGAAGAGGCCGGAAATCTCAAGATTCTCCGATTAACGCTTCTTGAAATCGCCTTTTCTGAACGAAGACCCGTCCTTCGGGGGCACGACCGTCTGCTTCTGCTTGAGTTTGAGGCCGGCGACGTGCTCGGACCACACCGGGTTCCCGTCCATGTCCTCCCCGGTCCAGTACATCATGGTGGAGACGGTGGAGGGCGTCGGGGTGAAGACCTGCACCTGCTCGGGGACGGTCTTCAGCTTCTGATGGCAGAAGTCCGCGAGCTCGCGCATGTCCGATTCGCGGCAGCCCGGGTGGGCGGCGATGAAGTAGTAGGTCAGGTACTCGTCCTTGCCCTGCTTCCTGGCGGAATCGACGAACATCTTCCGGAAATCAAGAAGAACGTTCGGCTTCGGCTTCCCCATGCACGCTAGGACTCTTTCGGAAACGTGCTCGGGGGCGATCTTCAGCTGCCCCGAGGTGTGCTTCCCGACGATCTCGTCGAGGTACTCCCTCCCGTGCTCTTTGTCGGCGACGACCATGTCGTAGCGGATGCCGGAGGCCACGAAGACCCTCTTCACGCCGGGGACCTCGGAGATCCTCCTCAGGAGGGCGATCTGCCGGGAATGGTCGATGGGCAGGCTCCTGCAGGGCTCCGGCCAGAGGCATTTCTTGTCCGGGCAGGCGCCGAACTTGGCCTTCCGGGCGCATTCGATCCCGTACATGTCGGCAGTCGGCCCTCCGACGTCGTAGATGATGCCGTTGAAGCCCGGGCGGGAGGCGAGGCGTTTAGCCTCCTCCACGATGGAATCCTCGGTCCGCGAGACCACCGCCCGCCCCTGGTGGACGGCGATGGCGCAGAAGCTGCACTCGCCGTAGCAGCCGCGGTGGGTGGTGATGGAGTTCTTGATGGTGTCCATCGCCCTCACCTTGCCCTGCTTCGCGTAGAGCGGGTGCACGGCGTACTCGTAGTCGAGCATGTAGACGCGGTCGAGCTCCTCGGGCGTGAGGTTCCTCTGAGGCGGGTTCTGCACCAGGAAACGGTCGCCGTGCTTTTGGACGAGGCCTTTCGCGGTGACAGGGTCGCAGTTCGCGTAGAAGGTGCGGAAAGCGGATGCAAACGCCTTCTTATCGGCGGCGCAGTCCTCGTAGGGCGGAATCTCAATATAGCCGTCCGGGGCCTCCTTCGACGCATAGCAGATTCCTCTGATATTGTGCCATTCTTTTCCGTCCCGCAGGCACTGTGCCAGCTCCAAATTTGAGAGCTCCGCCATGCCGTAGGTGATCGCATCCGCCTTGGCGTCGAAGAGGACACTCCGGCGGATCGAATCCGAGAGGTAATCGTAGTGGGAGATCCTCCGAAGGCTCGCCTCGATGCCGCCGAGGACGATCGGGACTCCCTTGGAATAGCGCCTGATGAGGTTGGAGTAAGCAATGCAGGCACGGTCGGGGCGGCGGTCGTTGCGTCCGCCGGGCGTGAAATCGTCCTCCTTCCGGAACTTGCCGGTCGGGGAATGGTTGGCCACGATCGAGTCGACGCAGCCCGCGGTGACGGACCAGAAGAGCTTCGGTTTCCCGAGGCGCATGATGTCCTTTTCCGAATCGACATCAGGCTGGCATACGATGCCTACGCGGAACCCGTTGTCAATGAGCCAGTGCCCGATTATCGCCGCCCCGTTGTAGGGCGAATCGATGTAGGTGTCGCCGGAGACAATGACAATGTCGAGAGCGTCCCACCCTCTCTTCGAGACCTCCTCGGGGAGGGTCGGGATGAAGCTCATAGCTCCTTTTCCATGACGTAGTCGTTGGTCGAGTAGCCCTCGCCCTCGCTGCAGATCAGGCGGTAGGCGGGGCGCATGCCGTTGCGCTCGTAGGCGGCGATGCCCTTGGCGTTGTTGACGTTCACGTGCAGGTAGGCGAGCCTGCATCCTTTGGACTTGCCGTATTCGAACATGTCCTGCAGCATCTCGGAGCCGTGACCCTGCCCGCGGAACTCATGTGCCAGATAGACCTTGCTGAGGAAGATTTTCTCCCCTTCGAGCCTCACCGCGCAGTACCCGGCGCGCCTGCCGTCGATGATGACGTAATAGTATGCGAGGCCATCGCGGATGTCCTTCGCGATGCGCTCGGGGCTCTGCCAATGCGAGAAGAGGTAATCCGTCTCCGGCGCGCCGGCCTCCATCATGGGGTCGAAGACCTCCTTCCAGATGGGAAGGGCGAAGGCGGAGAGCTCCGCCGCCCCCGATTCAGGCACTTTCTCGTAAGCCAGCCTCATATCGGGCCTCCGATATCCGAAGGAATACTTGTACCCCGCTTCCCGCAGGAACGTCCCGTGCGCCTCATCCTAGCCTCTCGGTCCCGCTTGTTACGCTTTCGGCGGATGCATAGCGGGCATCCTTGAAAGACCCCACCTTCACGATCTTCCCGTCGGCGAGGAGCTTCTCCACCGCCGCATCGACGGTCCTGGGGCTGACGTCCGGCAGGATGAAGCAGATCTGCCTCTTGGACACCGGCGCCGTGCTTTCGAGGATGACCTTCTCGATGCGCTGTTTCTTCTTCAGCTTCTTCCCGTCGACGATGGAGAACCTGGTGTCCAGGTCGATGTAGCATTCCAGCAGCGTGCGGAGGAAGTAGCGCACGAACGGGAAGTACGAGAACTCGTTCTCCTTCCATCCCGCGGACGAGGCGTTGAGGGACGCATAGTACTCGTCCCTGGTCGCGTAGATGTGCTCGTCCATCGAGACGTACCTGCAGACGTCGTAGCCGCTGTTGTAGAGCAGCACCTCCGTCATGAGCCGGGAGACCCTCCCATTGCCGTCCGCGAAGGGATGGATGCAGAGGAAGTCCAGGATGACGCAGGGGATCAGCAGGAGCGGCTCATAGCCCTCGTCCCTGGCCGCCATGTAGGCGAGCGAGAGCTGCTCCATGGCCTCCGCCGTCTCGGATGCCGGGACCGGCAGGTAGGCGATCTCCGTCCTGCCCTTCCCGTCGGTGCTGAACACCGCGTTGTCCCTCTTCTTGTAGCCCGTCTCCTTCTGCGTGTACCTCATCACGGTGCGGTGCAGGGCCAGGACCGTCCTCTCGTCGAATTCCATGTCACTGTGGCTGCCGTGGACCTCGGAGAGGGCGTCGCGGTAGCCCGCGATCTCCTGCTCGTCGTGCGTCTGCGGCGTTCCCCCGCGCAGCACCAGCTCCCGGATGCGGTCGTCCGTCGAGAAGATGCCCTCGATGCCGTTGGAATACTTCGCGGAGGCGACCATCGCTATCGCTTTCACGGACTCGAACTCCTTCCGGTACTGGGCCTCCCTGATCCCGTTCTTCGAGTTGATCTCGGCGATCATCTTCACCAGCGAGACGATGTCCGCGGGGATCTCGCGGCGGATCTCAGAATATCCGAACCTGTGCACAATCAGGTATTTACTTACTATTATTTTTCATTTTATAGTAAGTAAATCGGGATTCATGGCAAATTATCGTACGATTATTTTTCAAAAAATAGTAAGTAAAATCAGGATGATTTAAATACGAAAACACCGGGGCAGCATAGCCAGAGCGGAAAATGAGGTTGCAGGGGCCGGCCGCGGCCTCACTGCTTCCCTTCCGTCAGGTCCATCTCCATCTCGGTCAGGTAGAAGTAGAGGTCCCCGCCGTAGTCGTGGAGCCTGGTGCAGATGTCCCTGAAGCCCCACCTGTGATAGGCGGCGATCGCCCGCTCGTTGCGGGAGTTGGCGTGGATCTCGGCCCGGGTGCAGCCGCACTTCCTCCCCTCCGAGATCATGAACTCCGCCGCCGCGCGGCCGTAGCCATGGTTCCTGCATCCGTCGTAGATGTAGATCTTGCTGGCGCACAGCGTCCATCCGAGGATAGCGTAGGCGCAGTATCCGACGCGCTTCCTCCCGGACATGATCCAGAACCATCTCTCGCCCTGGTCGTCTGGGAGCCCGTCGTCCCCCGGGGGAAGAACGAACATGTCGAACAGCCTCACGGCGGTCGCGTCCCCGCCGTCGAGTTGATCGTCGTACTGCTCGCGCCACAGCGCGAGGGCCTGCCCGCGGAGCTCCGGGAGCTCCTCCCGCTTCACGGGGACGAACGATACCATCAGTTCCTCCCGAGCCCCATGTCCGCCAGGAGCTTCGGGAAGCCCGCCTCGAAGTTCACGCCGAAGCGGACGTCGGTGCCGGCGTCGTGGGTGCGGACGATGCTCCTCCAGGTGAAGTCGACGGCCAGCTCGGTCGCCTTCGCGAGGCTGAGGCCGTTCATGACGGCCGCCACGACCACGGATCCGAAGATGTCGCCGGTGCCGTGGTAGTAGCCGGGGATGCGCTCATGGAACGAATATTCGGTCTTCCCGGCGTCTGCGTCATAGGAGGCGGCTCCCAGCATCTTGTCGTCGAAGTAGACTCCGGTCAGCACGACCTTCTTGGGGCCGAGCGCGGAGAGGCGCTTCAGCAGGCCCTCGATGTAGTCCCTGGTGTACGGCCCGGGTTTGTACTCCTCCTTCAGCATGAAGCAGGCCTCGGTGATGTTGGGCATGATGACGTCGGCCTTGGTGCAGAGGTCCTTCATCCCCTGGGCGAAGGACAGCTCGAAGCCGGGGTACATCTTGCCGTCGTCGGCCATGACGGGGTCGACGAAGATCTGCGCATTGTTCTTCTTGGCGTACGCGAAGATCTCCTCGACGAGCTCCACCTGCCTTGCTGAGCCCAGGTAGCCGGTGTAGACGCCGTCGAACTTGACGTCCAGGGACTTCCAGTGGTTGAGGATGGGCTCGATGTCGTCGGTGAGGTCGCGGAAGGTGTAGCCCTTGAACCCGCCGGTGTGCGTGGAGAGCACGGCGGTGGGGAGGGCGGAGCACTCCACTCCCGTTGCTGAAATGATCGGGAGGGCGACGGTAAGGGAGCATTTGCCGACGCACGAGATGTCGTGCACGGCGAGAACGCGTTTCTGCTGCATGCCCGAAAGATAGGGCATCGGGTATTAAAGAACCCCTCGTAAACAATGCGGGTGCAATAGGAGAGGATTGCACTCGAATCGGCAGTCTGGCATATTGAAAGGCAGGGATTGGCAGGGACAGCGGACGGGCCTGCGATGACTGTTGGTGCCCGCGGACCGGACCGCGCTGATTCCCCGCGATACTTTTAAACAATCATATCTGGAATAACGGCGCATGCTGAACTCGGACGAGCACCTGGAGAGGGCCCTGGCGGAGTACAACGAGAAGGTCTCCGCGCTGGAGGACAACGGGCCGGAGGAGGAGCTGCTGGACGCTTTGGTGAACCGCGGCTGCGTCCTCTACATGATGGACTCCTTCGTCGCCGCCTACGGGGACTTCGACGATGCCTCCGAGATCATCGCCAGGCTCGAGGACTCCGGGAAATCGGTGGACCCCGGGCTCTACGTCAAGACGCACATGATGGAGGGCCTCACCCTCATCGACAAATCGGTGCACGAGGCCGTGGGGGAGATGAGGCTCGCCGCCTCCCGCCTCCCGCAGCTGTCGCCCGGCGCGCGGCACTTCCCGGACGCCCGCTCGATCGCGGACTCCTGCCTCGACTGCGCCGCCGCCCTGGAGGACGCCGACATGTGCGCGGACGCCCTCCCCTTCATCGACAAGGCGATGTCCCAGCTGGTCGGCAAGGACGACGCCTGGAGCCGCAACCGCTACATGGAGGCCTGCGGGCTGGAGGGCGAGGCCCTCGAGGACGCGGGGGACAAGGAGAAGGCGATGGAGAACTACTCCGAGGAGGTGCGCGTCGGCGAGGACCTGAGGTCGAAGAACGAGCTCGAGGACCCCCTCCAATTGGCCGACGCCTACCTCGGCTGCGCCGGGCTCCGCGAGGGCGAGGAGTACATCCCCTACGCCCAGAAGGCCGCCGAGATCATGGAGGAGCTGAACAGCCGGCACGCGCTGGACGACCCCCAGCTCCTCTCGGGGCTGTACGGGGACATCGCCCGCGCCTACATGTCCCTCCACAGGATGAAGGAGGCCGAGCAGTACCTGATGAAGCAGGTCAAGATGAGCATCGGCGTGGACCGCCCGGGGGACGGCTCCTCCTATTGAAATAGGACGGGAGCATCAGGCGACGCGATGCACACCTTCTTCTGCCCGCAGTGCGGGGCGATGGTACTTCCCGGCTCGGTCTCCTGCCCCGAATGCGGGGCCTTCTTCGGAGGCGACGGAAGCTCCGCGCCCGCTCCCCCGCCCGCGGACGAGAAGAACGCTCCCAAGACGGTATCGGACCAGTCCCAGATGAAGGCGCCGTTCCTCCCCTACGAGCCGCGGGAGTACCAGCTGCAGATCATCTCCGACATCGTCAATGCGCTCGACCAGCACCGCCACATCGTCATCGAGTCGGGGACCGGCACGGGGAAGACCATCGTCTCCCTGGCGGGCGCCCTCGAGCACGCCCGCAAGACCGGGAAGCGGATCATCTACACCACCCGCACCATCTCCCAGTCTGACCAGGTGATGAAGGAGCTGAAGGCCATCTCTACGCTCCGCCCGGTGTCGGGGATCACCCTCACGGGGAGGAACAAGTCCTGCCCCCTGCTGCAGTCCCGCCCGGACTTCGCCAACCTTACGCCGAACGCCCTGTCCACCCTGTGCTCGGACAGGAAGCAGCGGAGCCTGCAGAACCGGCCCGGGGGATGCGCCTACTTCGACCAGGTGCAGCCGCAGCTGGGGAACATCTCGTTCTACGCCAAGAAGAACTTCCCGCGCTCGGACGACCTCGACAACTACTGCCGGAACCTCGGGGCCTGCCCCTACGAGGCGAAGAAGCTGCTGCTGAAGGACTTCGACGTCGTCGTAGCACCTTATATTCACATCATCGACCCGGACATCAGGAAGAACCTGCTGACCAACATGGGCGTGGACGAGAAGGGCATCGTGCTGATCGTCGACGAGGCCCACAACCTCATCGACGCCGTCCGGCAGCAGGAGAGCTTCACGATCACGGCGAGGCTCGTCGCCTCGGCGCACGACGAGGCGGCGATGTTCAGGAACGCCGACCCCAACACCCCGGCCGGGCGCCTCAAAGGTCCCGAACTGTGCCAGGGGGTCACCCTGAGCGAGTTCATCGTGGGCGTCCGCAAGGCCATGAAGGACCTCGGCGGGAAGTACATCGGCTTCAACAAGAAGGAGACCGCTTTGCCTTCCAAAGCCCTCGAGAAGAGCCTCTGCGCCATCCTCAGCATCGACATGATGCAGCTCGACGCCGCCGTCAACCGCATGATCGAGCTCGGGGAGAAGCGGGAGGAGGCCATCGCCGACACCGACGCCCCGTCCTCCCCCGTGCTGGAGCTCGGGCACCTCCTCGAAGCTTGGATAAAGAGCCCCGACGACCGCTACGTGCGGGCGGTCCGCGCCGACCAGGAGGGGGAGTTCCTGTCCGCCTCCTGCATCGACCCCGCGGACATCGTGACCTTCATGCGCTCGCTCCCGGGAGCGGTGCACATGTCCGGCACATTGCAGCCTCTGGCACAGTACGCGAGGGTGATGGGGCTGCCCTCCAACTCGGTGCCCCGCACCTACCC
>JBMNQO010000039.1:0-11305 GCA_050944195.1 Methanomethylophilus sp.
CTGAGGCTGCCTACATGGATGATGCCGGTGGGGCTGATGCCGGTGGCGATGAGCGGGTGCTCGGCCTTCTCGGCGATGTCCTTGGCGATTACGTCTGCCCAGTGCATACTATCGTCCGCGCGTACGTGCAGGTACTAAAAATCATTTGCCCAAAAAAGGGCAGTTGTCTTACGTCGCGCGGGGGCAAACGTATTAAATAGGGTTCGAGATACGAAAGCCTATGGCAAAGGAAGACAAAGGCGAATCGTTCTCGTCCTCCGCCGGCCTGATGAGGTACTTCGACTCCGAGGACCAGAAGGGCATCAAGATCAGCCCCAAAACGGTCGTCGCCCTGGCCATCGCCTTCACTATCCTCATTATCGTGCTGCCCGTGTTCGTCCCGGTGAACTGAGCTTATACGGTGTTTTCTGAGCATCAATGAACAGCGCGAGCTATCGACATTTTTCAGTGCTGGCACTGTCAATTTTAGAGAAAGCTAGTAAGGGGTTTTCAGTCCGCCGGCTTCTCCGGCGGGATGTGGCAGTCGTCCCCTTCGCAGACCGGCTCCGGCGGGTACTTCTTGGCGTACAGCCGCGAGAGGATGGGCGGCGCGATGATGGTGGTCACGACCGCCATCAGGACGATGACCGTGTAGAGCGAGGCGGAGAGGGCCGGCTCGCCTTCCACCATGGTGTTGAGGCCGATGGAGGCCACGATGATCCCCACTTCTCCCCTGGGGATCATGCCCACGCCGATGAGGGAGATGGAGCTGCGGGGGGTCTTGCGGTCCGCCAGCCAGGCACCGCCGCCGCAGCCGACGTACTTGCCGATGATGGCGAGGATGATGACCACGGTGGCCTCGATGAGGACCTTGCCGTCGATCTCGCCGATGTCGACCTGCATCCCCACGTTCAGGAAGAAGAACGAGATCATGAAGGTGGTGAGGACGTCGACCTTGTGGCTGAGGTCCCACTTCTCGGCGTCTTCGGCGAATATCATCCCCGCCAGGAACGACCCGATGATGGCCGCCAGCCCGATCTCCTCGGCCATCCAGGCCATGAACAGGCAGACCAGGAGGGACAGTGCCAGGATGTTGATGCCGTAGGTCTTCTCGCGCTTCCTGGCGACGGAGGCGGCCCAGGAGACAATCCTCGGCATGGCCCACTTGGCGAAGGCGAAGGCGGCGAGGACGAAGACACAGGCCTTGACGATGACCCAGATGACGTTCGCGATGTCGATGCCGCCGTCGGTGCCGGCCACGCCCTTCACGATGGCCAGGACGATCATGCCGAGCACGTCGTCGATGACGGCCGCCCCGATGATGATGCGGGACTCCATCTTGTCCATCATCCCCATCTCCTTGATGACGCGGGCGGTGATGCCCACGGAGGTGGCCACCATGGCAGCGGCCAGGAACATGGCGTGGTGGAAGTTCCCGTCGTCCATCTCGATGTAGGCGAACCCGAGGATGAAGGGGATGATGACCCCCAGGATGGCTACGTACATCGCGCTCTTCCCGACTTTGAGGAGCTCGTTCACCTTGGTCTCGAGGCCCACGGAGAACAGCAGGAAGATGACGCCCAGCTCGCTCAGGGCGTAGAGGACGGAATAATTGGTGTTGGTGGAGTCCTTGCCGGGATCCGGCATGACCACGTCGAGGGCGTCGAGGAGCGACCAGTCGCCGATGGCGAGGTTGGCCACGATGATCCCCATGATGATCTCGCCGATGAGCCCGGGGACGCCGAAGTGCTCCGCGATGCGGTTCCCTACCCGCGCTACCGCGTAGAGGACGACCAGCATCAGGAGTATCGACGTTAGTTCCATTGAGCGGGAATATCACCAGCCCTCTTATAAAAAGGATGGGTCGAAAGGAAATACCCAGTCCGTCGGATTCGTGCACTCAAAAAAGGGAAGGTGTTTGGTAAGAGGTTTAGGTAAGCGGCGGCTCAGTGCCTGAGGGACCTGAGGTCGCCGCTGAAACGGTAAGTCTGCTTGGGCGCGAAGACCTGCTCGGGGTCGGCGGCGACTCCCCAGAACTTCCTGGCGGAGCTCTGCTTCTTAACGGGAGCGGCCTCCTTCTTCGGAGCGGCCTTCGGGGCCGCCTTGGGGGCGGCCTTGGGCGCGTAGGCGTCGAGGCTGTCGTCGGGGATGCTCGAGTCGTCGTCGGCGGAGCACTCCATGGCCAGGATCTCGTCGTTCTCCATGTCGCCGCGGGCGCAGAAGAGCAGGTCGCGGCCCATGTCGACGATCTCGGTCACGGTGCGGACCTTGGGCTCGGTGACCGTGCCGGTCATCCTGGTCTCGGCGGTGTTCTCGGCGGCCGCGGGCACGACGTAGTCGATGTCCTGGCCGGCGGCGATGCCGTCGGACTCGGGCTCCTCGGCCTCGGCGGCGGACGCCTCGGGCTTGGTGGCCTCGAGCTCCTCGAGACTCATCTTGTGCAGCTTGGGCACGGCGGTGACCACCGTGTCGGTGACAGGCTCTCCCTCGGGCAGGGCCTTGACCTCCTCGGCCTCGGGCGAGGGAAGTGCCAGCATGGGCTCTTCCTCTTCCTCGGGCACGTCCACGAGGTGGGTGTCGGGGATGGCCTCCGGCTCGGAGGACTCCTCCTGCGGGACGGTGGCGACGGCCTCCTCGGCGAGCTTCTGCTCGGCCTCCGGGATGACGGGGATCTCGAGGTCCTCGGTCTCGGGGGCGGTCTCGGGCTCGGAGACCTCGACGGTCTCGGGCTCGGCAGGCTCGGGGGTCTCGGGCTCGGAGGACTGGACCTCCTCGACCGGGGCGGGGGCCTCGGCCTCGGGGACCTCCTCGGCGCCGGACTTTAGGTCGGCGTCCTTCACCTGCTCCTCGGTCGAGAGAGCGGCCTCGGCGAGGCTCTTCTCCTCGGGCGCGGGAACCTCTTCGGGCTCGGCGACCTCGGCAGGGGCTTCCTCGGCGGGGGCCTCAATGACCTCAGTAACAGGGGCCTCGACGGCCTCAGGCTCGGAGATCTGGGTCTCATCGATCGCAGGGGCCTCGGCAGGCGCTTCGGCGGAAGCCTCGGCGGCCTCCGCGGGGACCTCCTTGAGGGCGGGGATCTCGGCCGGGACCTCCTCAGCGGGGATCTCGGCAGGGGCTTCGGTCTCGGGGACCTCGGCAGGTGTCTCGGTGAGAGCCACGGGCTCCTCGGCAGGGGCGGCCTCTTCGGCCGCAGGCTCGGCGGGAACCTCGGGCTCGGTGTACTTCAGGGCGGCGTAGTCCTCGGCGGAGACGCCGGCGATGACGCCGTCGATGTAGTTCTCCTCGTACTCGAGCTGGTCCAGCTCGGCGGGCTGCTCCTCGGCGGAGACGGGCTCGGCGGCCGGAACGGCCTCGATCTGGGTCTCCTCCATCGCGGGAACTTCCTCGGGCTCGGCGACCTCGGCAGGGGCTTCCTCGGCGGGAGCCTCCATGACCTCGGCGGCAGGGGCCTCCGCGGGAACCTCCTCGAGGGCGGGCATCTCGGCGGGAACCTCTTCAGGCGCGGGAACTTCCTCGGCCGGGACCTCAGCGGCCTCGGCGGCGGGGATCTCCACGGCCTCGGGCTCAGCGATCTGGGTCTCCTCGGCCGCAGGCATCTCGGCGGGGATCTCCTCAGCGGGGACCTCCTCGGGAACCTCGGCAGGGACCTCAGCCGGGACCTCCTCAGCGACAGGCGCCTCGGCGAGGGCCTCGGTGACGGGCTCCTCAGCAGGAGCCTCGAGAGCGAGGACCTCCTCCGGCGCCTCGATCGCCAGGGTCTCGGCGGGCTGCTCGAGGGCGGGGACCTCGACGGTCTCCTCCGCAGCCTCGGGCTCGGCAGGCGCTTCGGCGGCAGCAGCCGCGGGCGCCTCCGCGAACTTGACTTCGTTGTAGGCGGCGACGTCGATGGCGGCGAAGTCCTCGGAGACCTCGGGGATCTCCTCGGCGGGAGCCTCGGGCTCGGCAGCAACCTCTGCGGGCTGCTCCTCAGCGGCGGGCTCGGCGAACTTGATGTCGTTGTAGGCGGCGACGTCGACGGAAGCGAGGTCTGCGTCGGGGCGCACGTACTCCTGGGCCTCGGCAATCGCTTCCTGGAGAGCATGCGCGTCCATCTGGGCGATCGCCAGCTGGAACATGATGTCGTCAGTGCTGACATCGGACTCCTCGGCCTCGGGGACCTCCTCCGCCTCAGGCTCGGCGGGAGCCTCGGCGGCGGGAACCTCAGCGACGGCTTCGGAGACCTCGGGAATCTCGGCGGGCTCCTCGGCAGGGGCCTCGACGGCCTCAACTTCGGGAACCTCAGCGGGCGCAATCTCGGTGATCGCGTCAGTGGTCTCGGGCTCGGCGGGCTCCTCAATGGGAGCCTCGACGGCCTCCTGGACCTCGGCAGGCGCGATCTCGGTGACAGCGTCGGACGTCTCGGGAACCTCAGCCTCGGGGACCTCGGCGGCCTCGGGCTGGGCGGGACCCTCCCCGGCCTCGGTCTCAGGGACCTCGGCGGGGGCGATCTCGGTGATTGCATCGGATGTCTCGGGAACTTCGGGAGCCTCGGGCTCAGCCTGGACCTCCTCGGCCGCAGGCTCGGCCGCGGCGGGGGCGATCTCGGTGATGCCGTCGGAGACCTCGGGGACCTCGGCGGGCTCCTCGGCGGGAGCCTCCGCGTCCCGGACCTCAATCTCAGGCTCGGCGGCCTCGGGCTCGGAAGGAGCCTCTGCGGCGGGGACCTCAACGGCTTCTTCAGCGGCGGGGGTCTCGACAGCAGGGACCTCGACGGTCTCCTCGGCTGCGGGAACCTCGGTCTCCTGGACCTCAGGCTCAGCGGGAGTTTCAACAGCGGGAACCTCAACAGCTTCCTCGGTTGCCGGAACCTCGGCGGCGGGGACCTCGGCGGCCGCCTCCTCGACCTCAGGCTCCTGCCCGAGGTCCAGCAGGCCGTCGGAGACGTCCGTGCGCTGGTTGACGTGCTCGCCCTTGATGACCTCGAAATCGTCGTACTGGACGGTCTCGTGGGCCGGCTTCCGGCGCTGGAACATGAAGGGCATGTCCTGGTCCTCGTCGGGGTCGGTGGTCTCGGGCTCCGAGGTCTCGAAGCTCTTCATCTGCGATTCGTCCACCGGCTTGTAGACCGGCGAGTACTCCGGCGCGACGTCGAAATCGGTGTCGGCGGAGGCCTTGCGGACGAAGATCGAGGAGCCGTCCTCGGCCTTCGCGCTGCCGTCGTAATCCTTCCCCAGCCCGCGTGCCTTCGGCGCCGCGAGCTGCTTCTTCCTGATGCTGACCGGCTCGGACTCGTCGGAGCCCTCCATGAGCTTATCAACGGAGCCCTTGATGCGGTCCCCGAGCGTCTTCAAGCCGTCGCCTAACTTCGAAAAGACAGCGCTGACGCTGTCCAGTAATGCAGTTCCCGAGTGCATACTCATCCATCCGCTAAGGCTATGCGGTTTCGCCGTATTTAATAAGTTCTACGCCCGCGCGATTGCTGGAAGAAGGGATGCGGGAACGGATGCGCGGGCGAATCCCGCGCAAATATACGCGTCTGGGTATGTTCTCGGAGGGTCATCCGCTGACGAAACGGACGTAATCCGCCTTGCCGGCGCGCTCGATCTCCCGGAGCATGTCCTTGAGCTCGGCGGCGTCGCAGGACATGACCATGACCTCGAGGCATTTCTTGTTCCGCAGGTGGGAGTGGAGCTGCGTCTTGATGGCGTCCTGGTGCTTGGCCTGGATGATGCTCATCCACGGGTCCGAGTGGTCGCGGCGGATGGTGATGAGCACGCCCTCCGTCAGGCCCTCGAGGTTCTCCATGTCGTCGATCTTCTCGATCTCCGAGGCGATGGAGGCGCGGACCGCCTCGGAGCGTCCGTTGAGCCCGAACTCGTCCCTGATCCTCTCCAGCGCCGCGATGTCCTCGTCGCTGAGCGAGACGCTCACTACTGCCATGGATCATCGTAGGCAAGGTCCGTTTATTAACTTCTCGGAAGGATGTTAATAACGGGAATCCCCGCTTAAGGCGTGTTGTTATTAACGAACCGATAATCTTTTAATAATCGGAGCGCCGAAACGCCTCCGATATGAGCGACGACGCCACCATCATCGTGTTCGCCCTGGTCATCTTCGCCGTGACGCTGGCGGCCGCCAGGATCCCCTTCGTCATCGGGAGGGAGAAGCACACCGACCTCCACCGCCTCATCACCTTCAGCGCGGGCGTGATGGTCGGGGTCCTCTTCCTCATGCTGCTGCCGGAAGCGCTCGAGCGGAGCTGGGACAACGGGGTCTCCGAGACCTGCATGGCGTACTCCATGCTGGCTGGCTTCCTGCTGCTCTTCGTCATCGACTTCCTGGTGGAGAAGTACCTCCTCAAAGGGGACGCCGACGAGGAGACCGAGCACGACATCACCTCGCTCTCGGCCTTCGCCGGGCTCGCCATCCACTCCTTCTTCGACGGCCTCGCCCTGGCGGCGGCCTTCATCGCCGGGGAGGATGTGGGGATCATGGTGCTCATCGCTCTCTGCCTGCACAAGTCGGTGGTGGTCTTCTCGCTGTCCTCGACCATGCTGATGTCGCACAACCACGCCCGCGCCTGGGCGTACCTGGTGGCCTTCTCCGCCATCTCCCCGCTGGCCGCGGTCATCTCCTACCTGGCGATGGACACCAGCGGGCTGGACACCGCCGGCATCCTGCTCTGCTTCTCGGTCGGGATCTTCGCGTTCGTGACCTTCTGCGACATGGTCCCCGAGGCCTTCCGCCACGAGAAGAGGTGCGCGAAGCAGCTCGTCATCTTCCTGCTCGGCATCCTCGTGTGCCTCGTCGTGGCGCTCCTGACGGACGCGATGATGGGCGGAGTGGAAATCTGAAAATCAAGAGAAGAGGGAGGTTCCCCTCCCGGCTTCTCTCTACCTTTTTTTGTAATAATATGCGGTATAGCGGGAAGCCTGCTTTCTCAGGGGTTCCAGGCCGCGCACTTCCGCAGGAAGCGGTACGGCACCTCGGGGTTGGAGTAGTAGTAGAGGTGCGGGAAGCCGGCGCAGAGGTTCCCCTCCTCGTGCCCGCAGCCGTAGACCTTCCCGGAGGTCTTGACGCCCTTCCAGGAATCGCCGCAGTCCGAGCTGTCCCAGTAGTGGAACTCGTGGCCCTTGGCACCTCCCGCGATAATCGAATCGGGATTGTCAGAAGAGAGCGATACATAGCCGAAGCGGGTCAGGTGCCCGGTGTTGCGGACCTCCCCTTTGATGATGCCGACCATCGGCCAAACTTTCCCGTCGGCGTCCTCCATCCGCTCGTGGAGGTACATGAAGCCCCCGCATTCCGCCAGGATCGGCATGCCGGCGGCGGCCTTCTCGCGGATATCCTGCAGCATGGAGGCGTTGCCGCTGAGCTCGGCCCCGTGCAGCTCCGGGTATCCGCCGGAGAGGACGATGCCGCGGATGCCCTCGGGAAGCTTCTGGTCCTTCATGGGCGAGAACGGGACGATCTCCGCCCCGCACTCCTTCAGCAGCTCGATGTTGTCCTCGTACGTGAAGCAGAAGGCGTCGTCGTAGGCGAAGCCGATCTTCACCGGAGCATCGAGCTTGCTGTGCGCGGGAGCCTTCCCCTCGATGGGCGGAGCAGACTTTGCAATGGCAATTATTCTGTCAATATCAATGGAGTCCTCGAGGATGCCTGCGAGCCTCTTGAGGTTCTTCTTGAGCTCGGCGACCTCGTCCGGCAGGACCAGCCCGAGGTGCCTGCTCTCGAGCACCATGTCCTTGAGTCTGGGTATGTAGCCGACGACCTCCACCCCGGTCTCCTTCTCGACCGCTCCCTTGACGTCGGCGTAGGTCGACGGGGTGATGTTGTTGAGGATGCAGCCGGCGATGCGGTTGGGCCGGAAATCCTTGAAGCCCTTGACCGTCGCCGCTATTGACAGAGCAGCCCCGCGGCAGTTCACGAGGAGGATGACGGGGGTCTCGGTGATCTCCGAGATCTCGTACGAGGAGCCGATCTCGGAATCGGTGCTCCGGCCGTCGTAGAAGCCCATCACGGCCTCCACCACGGAGATGTCCGTCCCCTCCGAGCCCCTCACCATGAGGTACTTCAGGGTCTCCGGCGGGGTGAAGAAGCTGTCGAGGTTGCGGGACTTCGTCCCGATGACCCGCGCGTGGAACATGGGGTCGATGTAGTCCGGCCCGCACTTGAACGAGGATACTTTCAATCCGCGGTCCACCAGGGCCTGCAGGATCCCGCAGACGGCGGTGGTCTTGCCGCTCCCCGAGGCGGGGGCGGCGATCATCACGCGGGGGCGCTCAGGCATCTGGTTTCCCCCTCAGCACCGCGATGTACACGGGGTTCTGGGCGTTCATCAGGTTGTAATGACCCAGATGCCTCGCGTATGCCACATTGACGCACACGATCTCCTCCTGCTCCACGGGGAGCGCGGAGGGCAGCGCGAGCACTTCGGAGATGGTCTCGAGGGTCACCGAGTTCACCACGATCCGGCAGGACGGGTTCTTCCCGAGGATGCATTGGACAATCTCCTTCAGGTTCCCGGAGGAGCCGCCGACGAAGGCGTGCGTGGGGGCCGGCAGGTCCCTCAGGGCCTCCGGCGCCGTGCCCTTCACGATCTCCACGTTGGCCGCCCCGAATTTCTTCCTGTTGGCATCAATCAATGAGGCTGCTTCCTCTTCCTTCTCCACCGCGTAGACCTTCCCGCGGTAGGCGGCGAGGGCCATCTCGACGGTGACCGAGCCGGTCCCCGCCCCGACGTCGTAGACGACGGAATCGGGGGAGAGGCGGAGCTTGGCGACCGAGAGGTCGCGCACCTCCGACTTGGTCATGGGGGCGTCCCCCCTCCCGAACTCGGAGTCGGGGATGCCCAGGGGTATCCTGGTGTCGGGGTGCGGGTTGAAGACGAGGGCGCAGCAGAGGTATCCCAGGTCCGCGGAGAGGATCTCCTGCGGGGAGCCCGAGACGAACTTCTCGGCGGGGTAGCCGAGGTCGCACCCGACGTCGACGGCCACGTCCCCCAGCCCGTAGTCGATGAGCTGCCGGCAGGCCTGCTTCACGCCCTCGGCGCCGTTCAGGATGATGAACGAGACATTGTGGGTGCGGACCTCTCCGGCGACGTCCGCCTCGCGCCCGTGGGCGCTGACCAGGTTGACGTCCTGCCAGGGGATGCCGGCGCGGGCGCACATGTACTGCACCGAGGAGATCCCGCAGTGGACCTCGGTGTCCCACTCCTTCGGATCGGCTTTCTCGAGCATCTGCCGGGCGGCGCTGTAGAAGCCGACGTCCCCGGAGACCAGCACGGCGGGCCTCCGGAACTCGGGGTGCTCCGCGAGGTAGGCGAAGATCTTCTCCGAGGTGTACTCCTTGAGCTTCGCCTTCCCCTCGGCCTCGGGGATGTCCAGCATGCGCTCGGCACCGGCCACCAGATCGGCGGAGCGGACCGCCTCGGAGGCGGCCGCGGTCAGCCCGGTCCCGGGCCCGACCCCGATGCCGACGACGGCGAGGCGGCGCTTGGGCATGGGCAGTTTCACTCCCAGGATCCCCTCCAGCTTCTCCACGGTCTCCCGGAAGCCCTGCCCCGGCTGCTCGGGCGGGCGCCCGACCAGGACGATCTTCGCGCCGGCGCGGCGGGCGGCCGCGACCTTCTCGGCGAAGCCCCCGGGGACGCCGGAGTCCTTGGTGACCAGCCAGCGGGCGTTGGTCTGCAGGAGCATCCCGTAGTCGAGCTCCTCGCAGAACGGGCCCTGCATCATGAAGAGGTTCTTCCCCTCGAAGCCGAGCTTGGCGCACTCGGCGGCGACGTTGTGGAGGGAGAGCACGCGGGCGAAGACGCGCTCCTTGTAGTTCGGGATGACGGTGTACTCCGCCAGCTCCTTGGAGCCGGTGGTGGCGAGGATGTTGCCCTCCTTGTCCTTCAGGAACTCGGCGGCCTCCTTGACGGAATCGACCTCCACCACATCCCCGCGGTCCAGCGACTCGGGGCGGACCAGGCGGATGTATTGGGCACCTAATCTCTCGCACGCCTCTTTCACGTGGGCGGAGATCCGCACCGCGTAGGGGTGGGTGGCGTCCACCACCACCGGGTACTCCTTCATCAGGGCCAGCATTTCGTCGTCAGAAAGAGGATGCGAGGAGACCTCGACGTTCTCCCCTGCCTCCACGGACGTCCTGCCGTACTCGGTCGCCACGCAGGCGTGGACCTTCACGCCCGCCGCCGCCAGTACCTCCGCGATCTCGCCGCCCTCGGTGGTGCCCGCGAAGACCAGTGCCTTTGCCATGCTCGGGCGTATGCCGTCGGGATAATAATAGAATCGCGCGCGATGGATGGATTTGTTTGGATTCCCTCAGTCGAAGAAAATGTGAATGGGAGCCTCGGCGAGGGCCACGGTGACGCCGTTCCCGGCCTGCTTGCGGAGAATCATTTTTCCATTCTCGGAGGCCTTGGCGGCGGAACGCTCGCAGACGTTGTCCGTCCCGGTGACGGAGCTGACGAAGTTAGATGGGGTGAAATCCCCCTGAACGGCGTTCAATTCGTCTGATGAATAGACGACGAACGGGACCCGGCGGGAGGCGGCGTAGGAGACCAGTCCCGCCTCGTCCTTCTTGAGGTCGATGGAAGCGATCGAGCGAAGTGCCAGCAGGGGGAATCCTGCCTTGTCGAAGGCATCCTTCACTGCCTTCTCAATTGCCTCCTCGGAGGTCCCGCGTTTGCATCCGACGCCGGCAACGATGCTCCGGGGGACCAGGTGCAGGGTCTCGCGGAACGGCTTGCTCTCGGTGTCGTAGCTGATGACGACGCCGATGTCTGCGTCATCCGGGCCGGCAAGCTCTTTCGGAGGCTCGCCGTCAATATCGAAGTCCGAGATGAGGGCGACCGGCTTCCCTTCCAGCACGGCGGAGGAGACCGCCTTGATGCCCGGCAGGTTGTAGACGGCGAGGCCGTTCCGGACCGCCCAGGCATCGATGGAGATCTTCCCGTTGATGTCGGTGGCGGTAGTCACCACGGGCTGCGCCCCGACGATCCTCGCAATTTCAATGGCATAGCGGTTGGCGCCCCCGATGTGGCCCGAGAGCAGGGGCACGACGAAATGACCCAGCTCATCGATTCCGATGACCGCTGGGTCCTTATCTTTCCTTGTTACGAACGGAGCGATCTCCCTCACGGCGATGCCGATTGCCCCGACGAAGACGATAACCGAGGAATCCCCGAAAGCCTTCCCCGTCCACTCGTGCATGGAGAGCTCGGTCTTCGGAAGACCCAGCGTGTCCTCCATGCGGGTCTTGGCGCAGATTTCTACGTCGTCGTCAGGGAACGCCCCCTTGACCTTCAGGGCGGTCTCGCAGCCCTTGGTGCTGAACGCGA
>JBMNQO010000040.1:0-10930 GCA_050944195.1 Methanomethylophilus sp.
TCGGCCGTCAATATAGGGACTCGATAAAATGGGAAAGGTGCCGGGCCCTTGCGGGCCCGGCTTGGATCTTCCTTCGCCGGAAGAAGACCGGGGGCGCCGGCCTCATTCTACGCTCAGGCTCTGGATGTTGTGGTGCCTGTTGACGATGTCCCTGGCGATGCGCAGGTTCTTGCCGGCCTTGCCGATCGCGCGGCCCTTCAGCTCGGGGTCCACGGTCACGGTCGCGTGGGTGATGTTGCCGCGCTGCTCGATGACCACCTTGGTGGGCTTGTAGACGTGGAAGATGTTCATGACGAACTGCTCCGGGTCGTCGGAGTACTCCACGACCTGGATGTTCTTCCCGGTGAGCTCCTTCAGCTTGATGACGTGCTCGCCCTTCTTCCCGACGGCGACGTTCCCCTGGCCCTTCTCCACGACGAAGACGAGCTTGTCGGGGGTGTCCATGCAGTCGACCGCGTTGGTGTGGGTCAGCTGCTGGAACAGCGCTATGTAGCGCAGCGTCTCGTCCGTCAGGACGATCTCCTGCTTCGAGTTCTCTGCGGCCATCTTCTCACAGCGTTAAGATGTTGGAGGTGCCCTTGTCGATGACGGCCAGGGCGGCCACGGAATAGGGCTTCCCGCAGAGGGCCCCCAGCTCCATGTTGTTGCCGTCGTAGACGTGGGTCTTGACGCCGGCGCTCCTCAGCGACTCCGAGGGGCAGTTGTTGGCGATGATGATCATCTGCGCCTTGCCGGCCTTGACGGCCTTCTCGGTCTGGTCGATGCCGAACTCGACCTTGCCGGTCGCGATGGCAGCCTTCAGTGCTCTGCTAATGTCGATTTCTTCACTCATTCGTTATCCCCCTTGTTCTTCTGCTCGGGTTTCTTCTTTGGCGTGTAAATCAGGTTTACGGCCCCGGTGCCCAGGGTGACCGGCTGGCCGACGATGATGTTCTCGGTGACCCCCTCGAGGTGGTCCACCTCCCCGACGGTCGCCGCGTGCAGCAGGTGCGCCGCGGTGATCTCGAAGGCGGCCCTCGCGAGGACGGACGACTTCTTCCCGGAGACACCGTGCCTGCCGATGGCGCGCACGGTCCCGTCGTTGGTCATGACGTCCGCCACCAGCATGACGTGCCGGACGTCGACGTCCAGGCCGGCGTGCTCCATGGTGGTCATGGCCTCGTGGATGATGGAGTTGCGGGCGGCCTCGATGCCGAGCACGTCCGCCACCTCCAGCACGGAGTTGGTCATCACGTTCTCCGCGTCGACCGACTCCATCTGGAGGACGTCCTTCAGGTTGCTGCCCTCGGTGATGATCTGCCAGTGGTCGGGCTCGGTGTCGTCCCTCTTGGTGTTCTGGAGGATGGCCCGGGAGATCCCGTCCACCCCCTTCAGCTTGGCCGTGCGGACGGCGTCGTACATCTGCTGCAGCTTCTTGAACGACGGCTCGTCCGAGGCGATGACGATGTCGTAGCCCTCCCTGGTCACCATGCCGCGGACCGCTTTGATGCGGTTGAGGCGGTCGACGATGTCGTCGATGGTCAGGCTGCGCTCCTCCATCTTCCTCGGGTCCGGGGTGACGATCAGGCGCTGGTTGGTGATGTCGGTGTCGATGTCCGCGACGTCGATCAGCGAGGTGATCTCGATCTCCGACGCGACGTGGCGGGCGACCCCCTCGTCCTCGGCGGCCAGCCCCTTCAGGGGGATGGTCATGGACGGGGTGGACGGCTCGCGGCGGGCGTCGACGATCTCGATGATCCTCGGCAGACCCTCGGTGACGTTGATGTTGGCGACGCCCGCGAAGTGGAAGGTACGGAGGTTCATCTGGGTGGCCGGCTCTCCCAGGGAGTGGGCGGCCATGACCCCGGCGGACTCGTTCTGGTCCATCAGGTGGGACTCGTACATCCGGTTCGCGGTGACGATGAGCTTCTCGCAGGTCTCGTCGGGGAGGTCCGCCTTCTCGATCCTCTTGGCGATGTCGCAGACGATCTTCATCGGCAGCTTGATCCCCTTCCTGTCCGCGATGGCGAACAGGCGCTTCTCGGTCTCGGTGTACTGGTGGGGCCGGAAGACCTCCTCCGGGGGCTCCGCGGGCGCCGCGGGCTCGGCGGGGGCGGCCGCCTTGGCCTTCTTGGAGCCGGACGAGGGCCGGGAGGCCCTCTTCCCGATCTTCGCGATGATGTCCTCGGCCTCGGCCTCCTCGATCCCCAGCTCGACCAGGGCGGGGGCCCCGGCCGCGGAGATGCTCCCGAGGGTGGTGTACTTGGTGAGGATGAGGGCGGCCGCTTCCTCGCTGACGCCCCTCTTCACCAGTGCCGCTATGGTGTCCTTCTTCGCCATTCACTCGCCTCCTTCGTAGTCTTCGTCCCCGCCTTCGTAATCGTCGGTGGACTCGCCGTCCTCGTTCTCCATCTCGTCGGCGTCGAAGCTCTCGAGGTCCTTCTCGCGCGCTCCGTAGTCGCCGCCGGAGCCCTCCTTCTGGTCGACGTTGAGGAGCTTGTCCGCGTCGTCGCCCAGGACCTCCGCCAGGAGGTCGTTGAGGTCGATGGCCTTGCCGCGCACGGCGCGGGTGGGGTCGACCCCGTCCTCGCCGTAGCGGAACTGCACGATGGTGCCGAGGGTGTTCCTGACGGTGCCGTCGGAGGTCAGCTTGAGGTCCTCCAGCGCGGAGATGAGCCTCCTCTGCATGTACCCGGACCTGCTGGTACGGACGGCGGTGTCGACCAGCCCTTCCCTTCCTCCCATGGCGTGGAAGAAGAACTCGGTGGGGGTCAGGCCGCTCTTGTAGGAGTCGGCGCAGAAGCCCTTGGCGTACGCGCCGAGGTCGCCTTTGCGGAAGTGGGGGAGGGTCCTGTTCCAGTATCCCCTGGAGATCCTCTCTCCCCTGACCTCCTGCTGCCCGACGCATCCCGCCATCTGGGACAGGTTCAGCATCGAACCCCTGGCGCCGGTCTTGGCCATGATGACGGCGGGGTTGTTCCATCCGAGGAAGTTCCCGGCGATGTCACCGGCGTTCTTACGGGCCTGGTCGAGGGTGTTCTTGATGTTGACCTCGAGGGTGTCGCGGAGCGACCTGCCGGGCATCTCCTTGAGGGTGCCCTCGCGGTAGGACTCCACCAGGTTGTCCACCTTGGCGATGCCCTCCTGGGTGGAGGCGTTGATCTGCGCGGTGGCCTCGGCGGGGATGTCCTCGTCGCCGATGCCTGTCGAGAAGCCGTGGTCCATGATGGCGCCCAGGCAGAGCCTGGTGACCTCGTTGAGGAACTTGGCGGCGCGGTCGGACCCGTAGTCGCGGGCGATGCGCTCGAGGATCTTCCCTTTCGAGTTGCCGATCCCCTTCTCGTCGATGGTGCCCATCAGGAGCTGGCCGTTGCGGATCTTGACGTACCCGTCGGTGGGGCAGTTCTCCTTCAGGCAGGCGCCCTCGCACTGGCAGACGGACGCGCTGTAGGTGATGTTGAAGTCCTCCGGGAGCACGAGCGAGAACAGCTGCTTGCCGGTCCAGTAGGGCTCCCCGCCCTCGTCGACGCCGGCGGGCTCGGGGATCTTGATGTCCGGGAGCTTCATGAGGATGTTCATCGCCTCGTAGCGGTGGAAGTGCGGGCCGCCGTTCTTCCCGTGGGTCAGGAAGTAGGCGCCGGTGATGTGGTCGTGGATGGCGCCGATGATGGGGCCTCCGTACCTGGGCGAGAGGATGTTCTCCTGCACCTGCATGAGGATCCTCGCCTCCGCCCTGGCCTCCTCCGACTGGAGGACGTGGAGGTTCATCTCGTCGCCGTCGAAGTCGGCGTTGTAGGGGGCGCAGTCGCAGAGGTTGAACCGGAAGGTCCGGCCCTGCATCACGCGCACCCGGTGCGCCATGATGGACATCCTGTGCAGCGAAGGCTGCCTGTTGAACAGGACGACGTCGCCGTTGACCAGCTGGCGCTCGATGGTGTAATCGACGTCCAGGCCCTCGGCGACCTCCTCGGCGTTGTGCTCGGTGACCTTGATCCTGCGGCCGTCGCCGCGGATGACGTAGTTCACGCCGGGCACGTAGCCGTTGTCGTCGTTGGGGGGAGCGGGGCCCCTCCTGACGTACTCCCTCATGTACTCGATGTTGTGCTCGTTGACGATGACCGGGACGGTCAGCTCGCGGGCGGCGATCTCAGGGACGCCGACCTCGTTGATGGAGAGGTTGGGGTCGGGGGAGATGACGGTACGCGAGGAGAAGTTCACACGCTTACCGGACAGGTTGGACCGGAAGCGTCCCTCCTTCCCCTTCAGCCTCTGGGCGAGGGTCTTGAGGGGCCTTCCGGACCGGTGCCTGGCGGGCGGGATGCCCGAGGTCTCGTTGTTGAAGTAGGTGGTGACGTGGTACTGCAGGAGCTCCCACAGGTCCTCCACGATCAGCTGGGGGGCGCCCGCGTCGCGGTTCTCCCGCAGCCTCTGGTTGATCCTCAGGACGTCGACCAGCTTGTGGGTCAGGTCGTCCTCGGACCGGTCGCCGGAGTCCAGGGTGATGGAGGGGCGGACGGTCACGGGGGGCACCGCGAGGGCGGTGAGCACCATCCACTCGGGGCGGCAGGTCGTCGGGTCCATGCCCAGCGCCCGGAGGTCGTCGTCGGGGATGCGCTCCAGCCTCTCCCTGATCTCCTTGGGGGTCAGCTTGTGGTTGTCGGCGACCTCCCTGAAGGTGGTGGGCTTGTCCAGTTTAATTTTCACCTGCTCGGCGCCGCAGTAGGGGCAGACGCCCTTCGAGGAGGCGTCCTTGGCGACCTCCTTGGAGTAGAGCTTCTGGTCGATGGTGTCGCCGCCCATGTCGAGGATGTCGTCCATCCTCTGCTGGCGGGCCTTGATCTCCTCCGGGGGCAGCATGAGCCTCCCGCAGGAGCGGCAGGTGGACTCCAGCATCATCTTGATGTCCTTGATGAAGCCCACGTGGATGACCGGCATGGCGAGGTCGATGTGGCCGAAGTGGCCGGGGCACTCGTCGAGCTTGAGCCCGCAGGTCTTGCAGCGGAGCCCGGGCTCGATGATCCCCATGTGGGGGTCCATGAGGCCGCCGGCGATCGGCCAGCCCTCGTCGTCGTAGGTGTCGGCGGTGATGATCTTCACCGCGGACATCCTCCTGATCTCGTCGGGCGAGACGCAGGAGAACTTGATCGACCCGATTTTCTTGGTAATATTAGAGATCATGAGAGGTCCTCCAGCTGGAGCCTCATGGCGACACCCATCGAGAGCAGCTCGTCCATGAGGAGCTTGAACGCGTACGAGGTCTGCACCAGGTAGATGCTGGTGGTGTTCCCGCACACGGGGCAGCGGAGCTGCCCGTTCCTGTTCATAACGGCGATGTGGCCGCACTTGGGGTTCCCGCAGACGTACTGCTGGGTCCCGTCCGACTGGTCGAGCAGCCTGTCCTTGATGACCATGGCGGCGCCGTGGCCGATCAGGCAGTCACGCTCCATCTCGCCGAACCTGAGGCCTCCCTGCCTGGAACGTCCCTCGGTAGGCTGGCGGGTGAGGATCTGCACCGGCCCGCGGGACCTGACGTGCAGCTTGCCGCTGACCATGTGGTGCAGCTTCTCGTAGAAGATGACCCCAGTGTACACCTCGGTCTGGATCATGCGGCCGGTGCGGCCGTCGTACATGATCTCCTTCCCGTTCCTGTTGAACCCGTTGCGCACGAGCCCGTCGCGGATGGAATCCTCCTTCTCCCCGGAGAAGGCGGTCCCGTCGATGGTGCGGCCCTCCATGGAGCCGACCTTGCCGGCGATCATCTCGAGCACGTGCCCGACGGTCATACGCGAGGGGATACCGTGGGGGTTGACGACCAGGTCGGGGGTGATGCCGTCGCTGGTGAAGGGCATGTCGCACTGGTCGACCAGGCGTCCGATGACACCCTTCTGGCCGAACCTGGAGCAGAACTTGTCGCCGAGCTCGGGGATCCTCTGGTCCCTGACCTTGACCCTCACCAGGCGGGAGCCGTTCTCGCTCTCGGTGAGGATGACGGAATCCACGTATCCCTGCTCGCCGGGCCTGACGGTCACCGAGGCCTCGCGCCTCTTCTTGGTGGCCATGAAGTCGGTCTCCTCCTCGAGGAACTTCGGGGGCGAGGTCTTGCCGATGAGGACGTCGCTGCCCGAGACGAAGCACTCGGGGGAGATGAGGCCGTCCTCGCCGAGGTTCTGGTAGGCCTCGTCGGCGCGGACGCCCTCGATGTCGGGCGAGGGGATCTCGAAGTGGTCCTCCTGCCCTCCGGGGTAGCGGCGCTCCTCGGCGCGGTAGGACCTCATGAAGGTGGTCCGGCCGAGGCCGCGCTGCACCGAGGACTTGTTCATGACGATGGCGTCCTCGATGTTGTAGCCGTGATAGGAGAGGACGGCGATGCAGAAGTTCTGCCCGGCGGGGCGGTACTTGTAGCCGATGTAGTCCATGGTCTGGGTCTGCACCATGGGGACCTGCGGGTAGTGCATCAGGTGGCCGCGGGTGTCGGGGCGGATGCGGTAGTTGGCCGCCGAGATGCCGAGCGCCTGCTTGGCCATGGCGGCTCCCAGGGTGATACGGGGAGCGGAGTTGTGCTCCGGGTAGGGGACGATGCCGGCCGCCACGCCGATGATGATCATGGGGTCGACCTCCATGTGGGTGTAGTCGCACTTGCCGTTCTCGTTGTAGAGGTTGCTGGGGACCCTGAAGGTCTTCTGGCACCAGCGGCAGGTGAGCTCGCACTCGCGGTCGGCCTTGCCGACGTTCATCCAGTCGACGTCGGTCTCGGACAGGGCGTGCCCGCAGCAGGGGCAGCGCTCCGGCAGCTTGTAGGGGGAGACGAGGATGAGCGCGTCCTCCTCCTCCTCGGCGTCCAGCCACTCGAGGATGCCGTCGCGGAAGAGGTCGTCCCAGGAGACCTTGCCCTCGCGGATGCCCTCGACGTGCTTCCTGGTGAGGACGGTCCTGCCGTCCTTGATGACCAGCAGGGGCCTCCTCAGGCGGCCCTCGTCGGAGTTGATGATGACCTCGCCCATCTCGTCGTCGTAGCGGACGTTGATGGTGAGGGGAATCAAGCCGTAGCGGCGGCGCTCCCTGATCTCGGAGACCAGCTTCTCGGGGTCGCCGTAGGTGCCGACGAGGTTCCCGTTGACGAAGACCCTGGTGCTCTCCTCCTTCACGGAGGCGAGGCCGAACTCCCTCAGCATCCGGATGACGTCCTCCTCGGGGTAGGCCTCGGAGACGCTGATGATGAGGGCGGCGTTCTTCACCAGCCCGCAGTTCTGGCCCTCGGGGGTCTCCGAGGGGCAGAGCCTCCCCCACTGGGTGGGGTGCAGGTCGCGGGCCTCGAAGTGGGGCTGGGACCTGGTCAGCGAGGAGGTAATCCTCCTCAGGTGGGACACGGTGGACATGTTGGAGGTGCGGTCGAGCAGCTGCGACACGCCGGCGCGCCCGCCGACCCAGTTGCCGGTGGCGAGGGCGTGCAGGAGCTTGTGGGTGAAGAGGTCGGGGCGGATGCTCGAGGAGACCGAGAAGTCGGACTTCTTGCGGCCGACGTTCCTCTCCATCTGATATTTCAGGTCCTTCATGAGGCTCGAGAAGCTCGTGCGGAAGAGGTCCTCCATGAGGTCGCCGGAGAGCTTCAGCCTCTTGTTCGCGTAGTGGTCCTTGTCGTCCGCCTTCCTGAGCCCCAGAGAGAGCTCGAGGACGGACTTGGCGATCCTCCCGAGGTAGATGGCCTTCTTCATGCGGTCGTCCTTGGAGTCGCCGAGGTGGGGCAGCAGCGAGCGGTCGAGGATGGACTCGACCTTCTTGACCCTGTACTCTTTCGCCTGCCCGGCGGCGAAGTTCCTCTCGAGATACAGGAGAGCGTCCTCGGTGGTGTGGTAGCCGGGGATGACCTTGTCCTGGGGCCCGGGCGGCGACTGGGTCACGGGGAGGTTGGTCTTGGAGTTGATGTCGAAGGAGCCCTCGATGTTGGCGTAGACGATGTTCGCCATGCCGTCGTCGGAGACGATGGTGTCGTAGATGTCGGAATCCTTCTCCATCCCGAGCGCCTTCATGAGCGCGATCAGGGGGATGTCGCCGTTGACGACGGGGACCGAGACCATCAGGGTCCCGTCCTTCTTCTTCTCCACCTGGGTCAGCGCGCGGTAGCCCTCGCGCTGCGAGAAGACCTTGGCGGTCTCGACGGCGGAGCCGTAGCGCTCGTTGTACTCGACCATGACGCGGTTGGGGGCGAGGTCCTCGAGGGTGATCAGCACCCTCTCGGTTCCGCCGATGATGAAGTACCCTCCGGGCTCGCGGGGGTCCTCCTTCTCCTTGATGAGCTCCTGGGCGTACTCCTCGTCGGTGATCTTGCGCTCGAGGCGCTCCTCGATGTTCCCGCGGTAGAGGTTGCAGCCTTTCGACTTGACCATCATGGGGAGGTCGCCGATGTGCACCCACCCGTCGTTGTCGAGGTCCTGCTGGATGCCGTCCTCGTAGACCTCGAAGCGGACGTACACGGGGGACATGTAGTTCAGGTTCCTGAGCCGGGCCTCCATGGGCGAGATGTCGTGCTTGTAGCCGTTCGCCTCGTTGATCTGGGGGTGGTCGATCCTGACGGTCGGCTTGGCCTGGGGGTCGACGTTGCCGTCCTCGTCCCTCGGGCGCCCGATCCTGATCTCGATGTCCCTCCCGCCGGTCTTCTCGGGGTCCAGGGTGATGATGCCGCGCTTGGCATCGTCGGTGGGCACCCGGATGTCGTCGACGATCCTCTGCATCCTGCTGTTGGGGTTGTCGGAGGTCGCGAGGAAGTCGTTGAAGGACTCGATGTGGTGGCTGACGATGTTGTTCTCCTTGAAATACAGATTGACTAGGTCCCTCATTCGATTCTCACCCTTTGGTTACGAGCCTGTAGACGGTGAACTCCTGCGCCGTCTCGGATTTCCTGATGATCTTCACGATCCTGCCCTCCTCGATCGGGCCGTGGATCTGCTCCAGCACCTGGATGACAGCGTCCGTGGTCTTGATCTTGGGGAGCTGGTCGCGGGTGATCCCCAGTTCTGCCAGGACCTTCTCCGCCTCCTCTTCGGAGAGCAGATGGTGCTCGGGCACGAGGTTGTGCTTTAGAATGTTGAAAGAGTTGGTTGCTGATGCCATTTTTTCACCTAAAATCCTCGATAGAATCCGCCCCATACGCGCGCAAGGGGTATCGCTTCTCTCACCATGTCCATCCTCATACTTGATCCGCCGCCGATCGCTCATGAAGAACACAAAGCGGGCCTGGAGGGATTCGAACCCCCGACCACCTGATTAAAAGTCAGATGCTCTACCTAGCTGAGCTACAGGCCCAATTGTTATCCTATCAGCACCCTCCGAAAGGCTGGTTATATTTAAATTATATTACGCGGAGGTATCAAAGACAACTCCGCCGGGCGCGGATTGCAGTCGTTCTGCTAAAATAGCCGTTCAATCATGGAGCATCCATGAAGTCGGCGATACTCCGCGTGGATGCACCGCGGCGCATCAAGGAGGCGGGCTACGGGCGCGCCCGCCTCGACCCCGAGATGTACTCCGGGCTGGGGCTCTCCATCGGGGACATCATCAGGATCACCGGGAAGAACGTGGCGGTGGCCCGGGTCTTCCGCAGCGACCCTGAGGACGCCGGCACCGGCGTCATCCGCATCGACGGATTGACGAGGACCTCGGCGGGGGTCTCCATCGGGGAGAACGTGAAGGTCGAGAGGGCCGCCCTGGAGAACGCGAAAAGCGTGGTGCTGGCACCTAACATACCTCCGGGCACCCACATCGCCATCGACGACCGCTTCGTCGCCATCTTCAAGAACAACCTGATGGGCCGCCCTGTGGTGAAGAACCTCGACATCACCGTCCCCAACGTCTCGCTCATGGGGAACCGCTCGGTGTTCCGGGTGGTCTCCGCCGTGCCCGCCGAGTCCATCATCGCCGAGGAGACCGAGCTGGAGATCAGGAGCTCCCCCGCCCCCGCAGGAGGGGACAAGAAGCGCCGCTACGGCCGCGGGAGCAAGTGCACCACCTACGACGACATCGGCGGGCTCGACGACGAGCTCCGCCGCATCCGGGAGATGATCGAGCTCCCGCTCAAGCACCCCGAGCTCTTCGAGCGGATGGGGATCTCCGCCCCCAAGGGGGTGCTCCTGTACGGCCCGCCGGGGACCGGGAAGACCCTCATCGCCGAGGCGCTGGCTAATGAGTCGGGGGCCAGCTTCTACACCATCCGCGGGCCGGAGATCGTCGGCAAGTACTACGGCGAGTCGGAGGAGCACCTGCGGGAGATCTTCGAGCAGGCGGAGAAGACCGCCCCCTCCATCATCTTCATCGACGAGATCGACTCCATCGCCCCCAAGCGGGAGGACGCCGATTCGGAGACGGAGCGGAGGATCGTCGCCCAGCTCCTGACCCTGATGGACGGGATGGGCGGCCGGGGGAACGTCATCGTCATCGGCGCCACCAACCAGGAGGACTCCATCGACCCCGCCCTCCGGCGCCCCGGGAGGTTCGACCGCGAGATCGAGATCGGCATCCCCAACCTCGAGGGGAGGCGCTCCATCCTCGACGTGCACACCCGCCTCATGCCCCTCGACGACGATGTCAACATCGACGATCTGGCACATGCCACCCACGGCTTCGTGGGGGCGGACCTCGCGGCCCTCTGCCGGGAGGCCGCCATGAAGTGCCTCGGGCGCTTCATGAAGGACTACGACCTCGAGAAGACCGTCCCGCCCGAGGTCCTCGAGAAGATCAAGGTCACCTCCGACGACTTCACGGCCGCCCTCAGCGAGGTCGAGCCCAGCGGGATGAGGGAGGTCTCGGTGGAGGTCCCCAAGGTCACCTGGGACGACATCGGCGGGCTGGACGACATCCGCCGCGAGATGACCGAGGTGCTGATGCCGGGGGAGGAGCGCAAGGACTTCGAGCGCCTGGGCATCTCCGCCGGGAGGGGCGTGCTGCTGTACGGCCCGCC
>JBMNQO010000041.1:0-10491 GCA_050944195.1 Methanomethylophilus sp.
ACGTAGGCGGTGACCCTGCCCTGGGTCCCCAGGGGGAGCCCGGCGTGGGCGTAGATGTACTCCTGGAAGTAGTACGTCCGCTTGGGGCGGACCTCCACCCAGAAGGTGATGTCCGGGCTGTCGAGGTTGACCTTCGGGTCCTTGTCGAGGTTGGCGTCCCAGATGGCATCGCCGACCTGCTTGGCGATCTCCACCGAGGTGTACTTCTGCCCCCCTTCACGGCGGGCCCGCACGGCGAAGGTCTTGCCTTTCACCATGCGGCTCTTGGAGTACTCGGCAAGGGCATTGCAGATGTCCTCGGGCTCGGTGCTGTCGAGCTCCTCGGCGACGCTCAGCGAGGAGACCCCGAAGACCTTGCGGACGGACCTGATCGCCGCCGGGATGTCCCCGGCCGAGATGTAGAGGCGCGCCTGCCCCTTCTCGACGAGGGCCTCGACGCCGTCGGCCTCGAGCATCTGCATGAGGTTGTCCTTCAGCCGGTTCTCCCAGCGGACGCGGACCATCTGACCCTTCAGGCCGATCTCCGAGTACCTGATAAGCAGCACTGCCATCGCTGCCCCATCGGGGACCCCGTTTTTGAAACTATGCGCGCCCGACGGGATTTTATAATGCGCGCCCGATGGACGGGCCGATGGAACCCGTCCTGCTCATGGCGCTGCTGCTCATCGCGGTCGGCGCGGGCATCGTCGGGGCCGTTTTCGGGCTCGGCGGGGGGATCATCTTCATCCCCGTGCTGACCGTCCTCTTCGATTTCGATGCGACCGCCGCGGTCGCCGCATCTTTGGTAGGGGTGGTGGCGACCTCCACCGGCTCCGCCTCGGGGTTCGTGCGGAAGGGCATGAGCAACATCCGGCTGGGGATGCTCCTCGAGATAACCACGTGCATCGGCGCCATGATCGGCGCCACGGTGGCCACCTACCTCGAGAACTGGATCCTCCTCGCGCTGTTCTCCGTGGTGATGCTGTTCAGCGGCGTCAAGATGGCCCTCTCCCCCGAGCGGAAGAGTTCGGAGACCGCTGTCAGCAGCCCGATGACCTTCACCTACACCGACCCGACCGCCGACCCGCCTGTGCAGACCTACACCGTGAAGAACGTCAAGAGCGGGATGGCCATGTGCACGGTGGCCGGGATGGTCTCCTCCCTGACCGGGGTCGGCGGAGGGGTCCTGAAGATCCCCCTGATGAACCTCCACATGCACGTGCCCGTGAAGGTCGCGAGCGCGACCAGCAGCTACATGATCGGGCTCACCGCCTTCTCCGGGGCGATCGTCTACCTGCTCCGGGACGCCGTGACCCTGGACGCCGCGGCCGCGGTGGCCGTGGGGGCCTGGATCGGGGCGCTGATCGGGACGAGGATCTCCGCGCGGACGAACGCCAAGTCGCTCAAGAAGTACATGAGCGTCGTCTTCTTCGCCGTCGCAATCGTCATGGCCTGCGAGGCCGCGGGGGTGTTCTGATGGACAACGAGAGGCTCAACGCGCAGACCTCCTTCGTGCTCAAGTGGGGCTCGGTGCTCGGGATAATCATCATGGCGGTGGGCATCGTCGTCTCGATGTTCGCCGACGCGGACGCCATCCTCTACACCGGGATCCTGGTGCTGATCCTGACCCCGCCCGTGGCCCTCGCGGTGTCCGCGAAGTGCCTGTGGCAGGACGGGGACCGGAAGTGGTTCGGCGTCGCGATGGTGCTGATCGCGGTCATCGTCATCAGCATGATCGTGACGAAGATCCTGTGAAGTTCTTCCTCGGAAACCGGAGTCAATGCTTTATTGACAGCCTGAAAGAACGTTCTCTCATACCCGAAATGAGATGTTACGTTCCACAGGAAATGATGCCCTCGTCCGCTTCGGACGGGCAACAGTCCCAGACTGCGGAAATTGCAGTTTTTCTACAAATCGGCGCGTAATTACCTAATTTCGATTACGTATTTGCAGTTAAATATTAAGTAATAAAAAGGGTATTTAAGCACATGGGATTTTGGAGCAGACTTTTCGGAAGAAAGAAGAAAGCTGCCAGGGATGCACAAACCGTTTCGGACGCGGAGAAGACCCCGAAGGAGGAGGCCGCCGCGCAGGAAGCACCCGCAGAGAAGAAGACCGAGGAACCCGCGAAGGTTGCCGAGAAGGAGCCCGAGCAGGCTCCCGAGGCGAAGGCCGAGGAAGCCCCCGCGAAGGCGGCGGAAGAGCCCGCGAAGGAGCCTGAGAAGGCGCCCGGGCCCGAGCCCGCTAAGGAGGCGGAAAAGCCTCAGGAAGCAACCCCCGCCATGGAAGAGGAGAAGCCTGCTGAGGAGGCTCCCGCGAAGGAGGAGCCCGCCAAGGCCGAGGAGCCCAAGAAGGCGCCCGCCGGCCCCAAGAAGGACATCTCGTACTTCCCGGTCGAGGGGCGCGAGAAGGCGAACGAGGAGGAGCTCGCCGCCTACCAGCAGGAGGTCCGGGGGAAGCTGCCCCCGACCGACGAGGACAGGTTCCGCGCGATCCTCCGCTACAAGAAGGAGGCCGACTGGAAGGAGAGGGCCGTGAAGCTCGGCGACCTCCGCTCGTACCACATGCAGGTGCTCTACCAGGTCGGCATCGGCGGGCAGGCCCCGGACGGCTACTTCGACGACGCCGCCGTCGGCCTCCAGGGAGGCGAGTCCGCCGAGCTCGCGAAGGAGCTCGAGCGGCAGGGCTACATCCGCACCGACACCACCGAGGAGCTCATCATGCGCCTGAAGCTCAAGCAGATGCAGAAGGCCTGCTCCGACCTCGGGGAGAAGCCCGAGAAGACCAAGCGGGGCTGCCTGAAGATCATCATGGGCAAGGCCGACATGACCTTCATCGGGAACCTCACCAAGGGCCTCAAGCCCAACTACTACCTCGACGACCGCGGCAAGGAGCAGCTGGAGAAGTACCCCGCGGTGACCGAGTTCTACGACGAGTCCTGCGGCTACGGGATCGACGTCAACCAGGCCTACATGCTCAAGGAGCTGGACCCCTCGCGCACCATCTACTCGCTCGCGGTGGAGCTCTACGAGCGGAACATCCTCAGGGCCTGGGCGGAGGAGGACTACCTCGAGTGCGGGAACCTCTCGACGGACCTAGCCCTCCTGTGCCTCCACGCCGGAGGGGACTCGGGAAGCGCCTGCAGCTCGCTGGCGCACGCCTACTCGAGCTTCGCCGCGATCAAGCAGATCGAGAAGCCGATGGACTGCATCGCCGAGGCCCTCAAGGAGGTCTACAACCTCTCGGCCCTCGACGCGGACGACATCGCCGCCCGGATGGCGGAGGAGTCCGAGTACAGCGGCTACCCCGTGAGGATCGAGAAGGACGAGATCGCGCCGCAGGTCAACATCGCCGTCGGCGCCTGAAAACAATAAAGCCCGCCGCCTCAGCGCGGCGGGTCCTTCCTTTTCCCTGCTTTCCAGTCGCGGAGCGCCTTGAGGCGCCGGGCGTAGTAGATCTCGTCGCCCTTGCTGCCGGGATTGTAGTACTGGCGGTCCTTAAGCACATCAGGGAGGCACTGCATCTTGGTGACCTTCTCCTCGGTGTCCTCGGCGTACTGGTAGCCCTTCCCGTAATCAAGCTCCTTCATCAGTTTGGTCGGAGCGTTGCGGATGTGCAGGGGGACCGGCGCCCCGGGAGAGTGGTGGACGTCCCAGTAGGCATGTCCCAGCGCCATCGGCACGCCGTTGGTGCGGGGCGCCATCGACATGTAGATGGCGGTCTCCGCGAGCATCAGCTCGCACTCCCTCTCGCCGAGCTCCGAGCAGGCGTAGTAGCAGGCGGCCGCCAGTTCCATGGCGGTGCTGTCGGCCAGCCCGACGGTTTCGGGGGCGGCCTCCATCAGCCTCCGCGCGATGTACTTCGGGTCCTCGCCGCCCTCCAGCATGCGGGCCAGCCAGTAGACGGCAGCGTCGGGGTCGGTGTTGCGCATCCCCTCGTGGAAGGCGGAGATGATGTTGTAGTGCTCCTCGCCGTTCCTGTCGTAGCGGACCGTCCGCTTCCCGAGGACGGTGTCGAGGATCTGGTCCGTAATCTCGATGCGATCGCCATCGCCTGCGAGGGCCACGGCTGTTTCGAGAGAATTGAGGGCGGAGCGGGCGTCGCCGTCGGCGAAGACGGCGGTCCTCCGCAGCCGATCGTCGGAGCAGACGACCTCCTTCCCGGGGAACCCTTCATCAATGGCGCGCTTCAGAAGTGCCAGGATGTCGTCCTCTCCGAGCTTCTCGAGGACGAAGACCTTGCACCTCGAAAGAAGAGCGGAATTGAGCTCGAATGAGGGGTTCTCGGTGGTGGCGCCGATGAGCGTCACCGTCCCCCGCTCGACGTACGGCAGGAAGAGGTCCTGCTGGGTCTTGTTGAACCTGTGGATCTCGTCGATGAAGAGGACTGTCCTCTTCCCCTTGGAGGCCCGCGCCTCGGCGTCGGCCATGACCTTCCTGATCTCCTCCGCGCCGGCGGTCACCGCGGACAGTTCGACGAACTCCGCCCCCGTGCTCCCGGCGATGATGTGGGCCAGCGTGGTCTTCCCGGTGCCCGGCGGGCCCCAGAGGATCATCGACGGCACCCTGTCGTTCTCGATGGCGTTCCGCAGGAACCTCCCCTTCCCGAGGAGGTGCTGCTGCCCGACGTACCCGTCGAGGGTGTCGGGCCGCATCCGGCTCGCGAGGGGCTCGGAGCCCCGGTCCTCTCCGAAGAGGACGGTCTGGGTCATTCGGGGGGCTCCTCGCGGCGGCCCGCCTTCCAATCGCGGACCTCCTGCAGGCGCTTGGCGATGTAGGCCTCGTTGCCCTTGGTCCCCGGATGGTAGTACTCCCTGCCCTTGAGGGACTCCGGCATGCACTCCATCTTGGTGATCTTCTCCTCGGTGCCCTCGGGGTACTGGTAGCCCTTCCCGTAGCCGAGGTCCTCCATCAGCTTGGTCTCGGCGTTGCGGAGCTGCATGGGGACGGGCTCGTTGGGCAGGTTCCTGACGTCCGAGAGGGCGGAATCGATGGCCACCGCGACGGAATTGGAGCGGGGCGCCATCGACAGATATATCGCCGTCTGCGCGAGGGCGAAGCGGCACTCCGGCATCCCCATGTTCTTGCAGGCGAAGAAGCAGGAGACCGCCTGCAGCATGGCGTTCGGGTCCGCCATCCCGACGTCGTCGCCGGAGAACTCGATCATCCTCCTGGCTATGTAGCAGGGGTCCTCCCCGCCGTCGAGCATGCGCGCCATCCAATAGATCGCCGCGTCGGGGTCGGAGTTCCGCATCGACTTGTGGAAGGCGGAGATGAGGTTGTAATGCTCCTCGCCAGTCTTGTCGTAGAGGAGCGAGCGACGGCTCACGCAGTCGGCCACAGCGTCCTCGGAGACCACGATCTTCCCGTCCTTGGCGGGGGAGTCGGCGACGGCCGCCTCGAGGGTGTTGAGGGCGGTGCGGGCGTCCCCGTTGGCGAACCTCGCGATGACCCCGACGAGGTCGTCGGAGATCTCCACTTTGGTATCGGGGAAGCCCTTCTCCGCCGCCCGGCGGATGAGCTTCGAGATGTCCTCCTCGGATAGCTCCTTCAAAACGAAGACCTTGCACCTGGAGAGCAGGGCGGAGTTCACCTGGAAGGAGGGGTTCTCGGTGGTGGCTCCGATGAGGATGATGCTCCCCTTCTCGACGTACGGCAGGAAGGCGTCCTGCTGCGCCTTGTTGAACCGGTGTATCTCGTCGACGAAGAGGACGGTCCTGCGGCCCAGGGAGCGCCGCTTTTCGGCCTCCTCCATGACCTCCTTGGCCTCCTTGATACTCCCGGTGACCGCGGAGAACGGGACGAACTCGGCGGAGGTGCGGTTGGCGATGATGTGCGCGAGGGTGGTCTTCCCCACCCCCGGCGGGCCCCAGAAGATCATCGACTGGATGCGGTCCTGCTCGATCATCATGCGCAGGACCTTGCCCTCGCCCAGCAGGTGCTCCTGCCCCACGAACCCGTCGAGGTCGTCGGGGCGCATGCGCCCGGCCAGGGGCTCCCCCTTCTCATGGGCGGGCCGTTTCTTCTTCGGCTCCTCCCCGAACAGCGTCGTCTGTGCCATTGACGGACTGATGATGGCTCGCGGGTATGATAAAGAATCGGCAGGGCAGCCCTGCCGAAGTGAGAATGATTGGTGCAGAGAGCGGGATTTGAACCCGTGGACCGCTAGGGATTAGGCCCTGAACCTAACGTCGTTGGCCATGCTTGACTATCTCTGCAGCAACGACGCTTATCGTGTTTTCGTATAAAAAGAAAGAGGTTTGGGAAGAGGTTTGGGGGCGGAGCCCTCAGGCGTTCATGATCTTCATCCAGCCGCCGGACTCGTAGATGGCGAGGTTCCTCTTCTTGAGGATCTGCTCGAACTCATCCCATCCGATCACGGTCAGCCGGTTGTTGGTGCCCTTCGTGAACTGCACACCCTCGGTCCCCTTGACCTTCCCGGGCTTGAGTCCCTTGATCTTGGCTATCTGCTGCGCCTTGCTAATCGAGATTTTCTCCATCGCCATGTGATTTTTCTCCTAGGAAAATCGCTGGATATGAATCCAGCTGGATGCTATTTAACCTTTTTGCGTAAATCGGCCATTTGGAGCTCAAAAACGGCCTGTCTGGGTCTTTTCACGGCGTCCAAAAAAGGACGGAATTTCCTCTTCGGGAATAACATCAACCGTTGCCAAAGTCTAATATCGGACAGGTCATCGGGGGTTGCAATATGGAGAGCATCAACGGTCAGCCGGTCCAGTCGCTCGTCGACGACATGACGCCCGAGAGGGCCCAGTCGGTAGGGGCCCTGCTGGGCTCGGTCTGCCTGAAAGTGGCGGTGGGGAGGGACGCCAACCCCAGCAGCCAGATGATCGCCGCCGCGTTCATCTCGGGGCTGACCTCCGCGGGCGCGGACGCCGTCGACGCCGGGATCATCCCCGCGCCGGCCCTCTGCGTGGCCTTCCGCGACCGCGCCGACTGCACCGTGCACGTCGGCTCCCCCGACGAGTACGGCCGCACCGCCGGGCTCCGCATCCGCCTCCCGGAGGGCTCCCCCTTCCCGCTCGAGCGCCTCAACGGGGCGCAGACCGAGCTCCCCGCCTACGACGAGGTCGGGAATGTCCGCAAGGACCCCGAGGCAATCGAGCAGTACATCGCCTCCTTCCCCGAGGGGGACAACGGCGGGTACGTCATCATGGACACCGGCGGGAACAGCACCTCGGTGTGCGCCGGGCGCGCCCTCAAGCGCGCGGGCGCGGACGCCGTGAGCATCAACGCCGACATCGGCGAGGGCGCCCCCTCCCGTTCCCCCGGGATCGACCGCGCGGAGCTGGCCGGGCTGTCCAGCTTCGTGAACGCCAGCACCGGCTCCATCGGCATCGCCTTCAACGGCGACGGGACCAGGATCGCCGTCATGGACGAGAGCGGGAAGTTCGTCTCCGGCGACAAGCTGCTGGCCCTCATGCTCATCGCCTGCCGCCCGACCAAGGCGGTGGTCCCCTACGCGGCGCCCAACATCGTCGACGACGCCTTCTACAAGGACCGCCCCGAGGAGCGCAAGAAGCACGGCCTCATCCGCCACGGGAACACCATCGAGTCGATGCTCAAGACCATGAAGGAGACCGGCGCGGACTTCGCCGGCACCCTCGACGGGCTCTTCGTCTTCCCCAAGCGCACGCTCTGCCCGGACGCCATCGCGGCGGCCGCTGACATCGCGCGCCTCGCGGGATCGAGGAGCATCAGGAACGTGCTCGAGGAGTTCCCGCAGTACGCCGTCAAGAAGGCGTACGTGGGGTTCGACGGGCACTTCGAGGCCTTCCGCGACCGCTTCACCAAGACCTCGGTCTCGTACGACGTGCAGGACATCGAGGGCGGGCAGGGCCTCTGCGTGACCATGTCCGGCGGATTGTTCTATGTGGCGACCGACCCAGCCGACGAGAAGAAGATCGAGATCACCGCGGAGTCCGGGGACCCCGTCTACCTCGCTACGATTCTGGACCAGGCGGAAGAGCTGGTCCGCAGCTGCGTCTGATCCTGGATTTTTCAGTCCTCGACCTTGGTGCCGTCGGCGTACAGCATGTCGAGGTGGACCTCCTCGCCCGCCGAGTTGTACGCCCTCCAGCTGTGCCGGTCGTAGGGCTGGCAGGTGATGAAGTGCACCCCGCCCATGCTCCCGAAGACCTGCTTATCGTCGTCCGAGGCCTCGTTGGAATACCCCGGGTGCGAATGGGCGGAGCCCGTCCGCTCGAAGTCCACCGGGTCCATCCAGTCGAAGATGAAGCTGTGGGAGTCGCCGAAGACGGTGCCGGGGAGCATGACGATCTCGTCGATGACCCCGTCATGGGCGCGGTGCAGGCAGATGAACTCGTCCGGGTAGACCGAGCGGGCGGAGTCGTTGAGGGCGTCGATGAAGTCGACGCTGACCCCCTTCAGCCTCATCATTGGTTGTTCACCAGCTTCTCCGTCAGGCTCTTGTAGAAGTCGCGGTCGAAGCCGATGATGCGGAACTTCCTGGAGGACCTCACGAAGGTCAGCCGGCTCCCGCCGGGCACGGGGTGCTCGGGGAACCCGTCGACCACCAGCAGGCAGCCCTTGTCGACGAGCACGCACTCGACGTCGATCTTGCTCCCGCTGGGGACCACGATGGGGCGCGAGGAGAACTTGTAGGCCGCCATCGGCACGATGACGAAGGCGTCGACGCGGGGGTCGACCACCGGGGCGCCCAGGCTCATCGCGTAGCTGGTGGAGCCGGTGGGCGTGGAGATGATCACGCCGTCCGCCCGCACCTCGGTGGCCAGGCGGTCGTCCACGTAGATCCTGAACTTGCGGATCTTGGCGATGGAGTCCGAGTGCACGACGGCCTCGTTGACCGCCCGCTCGACGATCTTCCCGTCCATCACGCAGTCGATCTTGAAGCGCTCCTCGACGGTGTAGTCGCCCCGCTTGAGGCGCTCCATGCCCTCCTCGATCTGCGATGTCTCCAGCGCCGTCAGGAACCCCACCCCGCCGGCGTTGATGCCGAGCACGGGCGCGGAGTTCTCGTGGAGCGTGCGGAGGATGGTGCCGTCCCCGCCGACGGTGATGAGGGCGTCCGCCTTGATGTCGGCGATGGCCTTCCCGCCCTTCTTCCCCAGGATCTTGGCGGCGCTCTTGTCGAAGACCAGCTTGGCGCCGTCCAGCGAGGCGACCACTCTTTCGACGTAGCCCTTCACGCCCTCCACGCGGGGGTTCGCCACGATGCCGTACGTCCTCCCGAGGTCGGACATCACGTGCTTCTCGGTGATGAAGTCGTACAGCGAGGGGTCGGACACCGCGATGAAGTTGCCGCGGGTCTCGAGGTTGAACGGCATGTCGAAGTCGGCGCCCTCGAGAGTGAAGATGTAGCCTCCCGCCTCCTTGAGGATGAGGTACGAGGCGGCGATGTCCACCACCCGGATGGCGCGGGTGTAGCGCTCGGAGTTCATGTAGAACCCGTCGGCGCTGCCTTCTGCAACATAGGACATCTCGAGCGAGGAGCAACCGTAGGAGCGGCAGGACTTCACCCGCTTAGCCAGGTCCCAGGCGGAGTGGTCCGCGCCGTTGCCGGTGTAGATCATCATCCGCAGCGAGGACTCGTCGGGGGCGCGGACATGGATCCTCTTCCCGTTCTTGAACGCCCCCTTGCCCTTCTCCGCCCAGTACTCGTCGCCGGTGGCGGGCATGTAGAGGTAGGCGAGCCTCACGTCGGAGAGCTTCTTCTTTCCCACGGCCATCGAGACCGTGTACAGCGGGACCCCCGCGACGGCGTTGTGCGAGCCGTCGATGGGGTCGAGGACCATGGTCTCCCTGGCGCCGTTGTCGACGAAGCCGATCTCCTCGCTGAGGACGTTGAGGTCCAGCCCGTTCCGCACGACGTAGTCGAGGACGGTGTTCTCGGCGACCTTGTCGATGACGGCGGTGGGCGTGCCGTCCGCCCCCATCTCGATGTCCCTGCCCTTCTCCTCGGGGGTGGGGATGAGGTCGATGTTCTCCTTGACCGCCTTCCCTATCTCCCGGAGGGCGGCGAGCGTGGCTTCCATAGGTGGACTTATCGCCCGCGCCCCTATAAAAACAGCGCACGGTTTTTAACCGCCTCCGCGCATCGAGGGCGCATGCAGCCCCTGGATTTCGCCGGCGGTAGGGTCTTCTCCGAGTGCGGGCGCCTCTACACCGCGTCGCTCGCGCCCGGGAAGCGGGTGTACGGCGAGCGGACGGTTTCCTCCAAGGGCACGGAGTACCGCGAGTGGGACCCCCGCCGGAGCAAATTGGCAGCATATCTGGCCAAGGGCGGGAGGGAGTTCCCGTTCAAAATCGACTCATCGGTGCTGTACCTGGGCGCCTCGAGCGGCACCACCCCCTCCCACGTCTCCGACATCTGCGCTGAGGGCAAGGTCTACTGCGTGGAGTTCGCGCCGCGGATGTTCCGCCAGCTGGTGGCCAACAGCCGCCCCCGCCCCAACATGATCCCCATCATGGCGGACGCCACCCGCCCCTCGGAGTACTCGTTCATGGTCGG
>JBMNQO010000042.1:0-10412 GCA_050944195.1 Methanomethylophilus sp.
AATGTGAAAAAACAGAAGGCGTTTGGGAAGAGGTTTTCTGAATCGGAATTCAGTCCTGCCCGGTCCCCATGTACTCCTTGCAGGGGTACCTGAGGTTCCTCTTGGGGGTCCCGCGCCACTGCGCGGCCTTGCCGGGGTTGAGGATGTTCTTGGGGTCCATGGCCTTCTTGATGGCCAGGATGCACTCGAGCTCGGACTTCCTCTCGACCTGGAACATGACGGCCTTGGAGATCCCCACGCCGTGCTCCCCGGTGACGGTGCCGCCGAGGGCGATGGAGGCCTCGAAGATCTCCTCCGCGGTCTTCACGCCGCGGTCCCACTCGTCCTTGTCCTGGACCTTCAGCAGCATCTTGCTGTGGAGGTTCCCGTCCGAGGCGTGGCCGTAGACGGCGACGATGACGTTGTTCCTGTCGGCGATCTCGCGGAACTTCTGGACGGCCTCGGGGACCTTCGACACGGGCACGCCCATGTCGTCCGCGAGGGAGACGCAGGAGTAGCCGGGCTTGAGGGCGGACAGCGAGGCGAGCACGGACTTCCTGGCGTCCGTCCACTTGGCGATCTGCGCCTTGTCGAAGGACGGGGTCACGGACTCCGCGCCCTGCTCCTTGGCGACCTCCTCGACGATCTTGAGGTCCCGCTGGATGACCTCGTCGGTCTCCCCGTCGACCTCGACGATGATGAGGGCGTTGGCGTCCGGCAGGGGGTGGCCCCTCGCCTTGTTGACAGCCTCGATGGATACATTGTCCATCAGCTCGCAGGAGGCGGGGATGAGGGGCTTGGCGATGATGGCCGAGATGCACTTGCCCGCTCCCACCACGGAGCCGAAGGTGATCAGCGCGGAGGCCGACTTCTTGGGCTTGGTGGTGAGCTTGAAGGTGATCTCGGTGATGATCCCGAGCGTCCCCTCGGAGCCGCACATGAGCCTGGCCAGCTGGTAGCCAGAAGCATCCTTGATGGTGCGGGTCCCGCAGCGGACGATCTCCCCGTCGGAGCGGACGAAGGTGAGCCCCAGCACGTAGTCCCTGGTGGCGCCGTACTTCACGGCGCGCATGCCGGAGGCGTTGGTCGCGACCATGCCGCCGACCTGGCAGGCCTCGGCGGAGCCGGGAGAGGGCGGGAAGAAGAACCCGTACTTCTCGAGCTCGGCGTTGAGGTCGTTGTAGATGACGCCGGCCTGCACGTCCACCCAGAGGTCCTTGACGCTGACGTTGAGGATCTTGTTCATCTTCTGCATGGCGATGCAGATGCCGCCCATGATGGGGACGGCCGCGCCGCACAGCCCCGTCCCGGACCCGCGGGGGACCACGGGGATGCTGTTGGCGTAGGCGACCTTCATGATCTCCGAGACCTGCTCGGTGGAGGTCGGCTGCACCACCACGTCGGGGCTGTTGTGGTAGATCGATGCGTCGAAACCGTAGGTGTAGAGCACCGCCGCGCTCGTGGAGATGTTGTCCTTGCCGACAATGCCCTCCAGCTGCTTCAGGATCTTCTCGTCCAGGGCCATTGCTATCGCCCCCGCCCATCGGCGCGGTATCTTATAAGGATGCGCCCGCCCGCGGACGCATGTTAGGAAGACTACCTTCCCCCGCGTCAGAGGAATGCTTAATACGGGGGCGCCGTCATCCGAGGTCGCTATGATAAGCATCAAAGAACGCAGGAATGCGTGGAAATGGCAGATGCTCCTCGGGCTGCTGCTGGTCATCCTCGGGATCCTGATGGCGGTCTTCCAGCAGGACGCCCTCGAGGCCATCCTCATCGTCAGCGGCGTGCTCCTGATCATCGCCGCCGTCTTCGTCTTCATCGAGGCGGCCACCGAGGGCTTCCCGGCGGTGGGGCTGCTGCACGGCGCCTTATATCTGATACTGGGCGTCGTGCTGGTCCTGGTGCCGGCGCTGGTCTCGGACGTGCTCATGGTGCTGCTGGCCGTCGGCCTCATCCTGGTCGGCCTGCTGTCGCTCCTGGGCATCTCCACCTTCAGCATCACCGACACCGACTCGAAGATCGTCAACGTCATCATCGCGGTCATCATGATCGTGATGGGCATCCTGGCCCTCTTCTACCTCGACGACACCGCGGACATCGTGATGATCGTCATCGGCGTCTTCGTCGCCATCGCGGGGATCGTCCGGTGCGTCGGCGCCTACCACATGTACGAGATGTTCCACTGAGCATCTGAAAACCCCTTCCGGGCGGGGGATCCCTCCGCCCATCACCTTTTAAACGTCCTATTAATACGCCCATCCATGAAATCGATGATTGTCCTCCTCGGCCCTCCCGGCGCGGGGAAAGGCACCCAGGGCGAGAAGATCGAGACCGAGCTCGGCTACGTGAGGCTGTCCACCGGCGACATGCTCCGCGAGGCCGTGCGCAACGGCACCGAGCTGGGGAAGACCGCCAAGAAGTACATGGACGCCGGCGGGCTGGTCCCCAACGACGTCATCATCAACCTCATGAAGGAGAAGATCCAGAGCCTCGGCAAGGTGCCCGGGATCATCTTCGACGGCTTCCCCCGGACCATCGAGCAGGCCGAGGCCCTCGACAAGGAGCTCAACATCGACCTCGCGCTCGACATCGACGTGGCCGACGACATCCTCGTGGAGAGGCTGACCCAGAGGCGCTCCTGCCCCAAGTGCAACGCGGTCTACCACCTCACCAACAACCCCCCGAAGAAGGCCGGCATCTGCGACAAATGCGGATCGGCGCTCTATCAGAGGGACGACGACAAGGAGGAGACCGTGAAGAAGAGGCTCGAGACCTACCACAAGAACACCGAGCCCCTCATCGGCTACTACGAGAAGGCCGGCAAGCTCGTGAAGATCGACGGCGTCGGCAAGATCGACGAGATCTTCGCCAAGGTCGAGAAGGCCCTCCAGTAAACCTTTCGCCGGGGGCCTCTGGCCCCCTCATTTTTCCCAGATCCGTTCCCCGAACAGAAACTCTTAAAAGCAACATCAGAATATGGACGCTCCGATAGCCCCGTAGTGTAGCGGTCAATCATCGGAGACTCTGGATCTTTGGACCTCAGTTCGAATCTGAGCGGGGCTACCACTTGTGAATTCTCAACCTTCCCGGGGACCCGCTAGATATTTATCTCAGGGGCAAGTCGGGCGCACCATGGACCTGAGCCTGACGGAATGCGTGCTGCTGGTGGCCGCGGGCGGAGCCCTGGGCGCCGCCACCCGCTACCTGTTCATCCACTTCGTCGACTCGTCCCAGTTCCCGTGGGCCACGCTGGCCGTGAACCTCATCGGCTCCTTCCTGCTGGCCTTCCTGACCTTCTGGTACACCGGGATCTCCCCCGAGGTGAGGCTGGTGCTGTTCACCGGGTTCTTCGGCGCCTTCACCACCATGTCGACCTTCACGCTGGAGACCACGATGCTCTTCACCGACGGCTACTTCGCGAAGGCCTTCCTCAACGTCCTGCTGACGCTGGCACTGTGCTTCGGCGGGGCCGCCGCCGGCCGGTGGGCCGGCATGGCGTTGGCCGCCTGATAAGATTCAGGAGAGGTCCTTCTCGGTCCCGTCGGCGATGTCCTTGAAGTAGGACACGCTCTCCTCCGGGCCCCTCGCGATGAGGATGTCGCCTGCTTCCATCTTCGTGTCCTCCCCGGGCCCGAAGATGTAATCGTCGCCCCTCCGGACGGCGATGACGAACATCCCGCTGACGGTGCTCAGCGAGACCTCGCCGAAGGTCTTCCCGGCGAGGACAGAGTCGTCCGCGACCTTGGCCAGGCACATGGTGGTGTCCGACTCGCGGATGGACATCGCGAGGACGGGGTGCTCCGCCAGCCCGCGGAGGACGACGTCGGCGATGGACTCGGCCGCGTGGGCGAGGTCCATGATCCTGTCCATGAGGGTGACCGTGACGATGGCCCTGGCCACTTCGCCGGGGGAGTTCTGGCTGGACTTGATGATCTCGTCCTGGGTGCGCTCGTAGAGCCCGTCCAGGCTGTTCGAGAGGGCGATGACCTCCTCGGCGATCTCGGTGTTGTCGTAAAGCAGCGAGGAGTACGCGAGGTCGATCATCATCTCGGAGGTGTCCTTGAGCTCGGTGAGCATCTCGGCGATGCGGTTCATCATTCCGATCCGTCCTCCCGGTTGAGCTCCTGCGTGAGCTCCTCCTCGTTGTCCGCGTCCTCCTCGTGCTCGGTCTCGACCTCTTCCTCGGAGGCCGGCTCCTCGAAGACCCAGTCCTTCGCTCCCGAGGCGTACTCGGTGAGCAGGTCGGCGCCGTCGTCGGTCCCGCGCACGATGATGGAGTCGCCGGCGCGGAGCTTGACGTCGCCGTCGGGGTCGTAGGTCCATCCGCGGCGGTTCTTCATGGCGATGATCTTGCAGCCGGTGTTCGACTCCACCGCCAGCTCGCCGATGGTGCGGCCGGCCATGGTCGAGCCCTCGGCGATCCTGATCATCCTGATCTTCTCGTCGGCCTCCGAGAGCATCTCGGAGATGAACGGGCGCCGCTCGGGCGGGAACCTGAGCAGGCTCACGATGTCCGAGGCGGCGTCGGAGATCTGGTCGGCGGCCGAGGCCACCTCCAGCAGCCCGGAGAGCTGCCTCGCGTCCTCCCTGGTCCGGCTGGACAGCAGGACCTTGTAGCGGGTGGCGAACTTGAGGTCGTCCATCTCGTCCTCCAGCTCGCGGACCTTCTCCGCCATGCTGGAGCTGTTGTACATCAGCGAGGCGTACGCCAGATCGATGATCAGCTCCGAGGTGTCCTTCATCTCGGTGAGCAGCTCGCGCACCGATAAGTCGACGTGCTTGAGCTCTGAAATGTCGTCGGGTTCGGCCGTGTTCACATGCCCCCGGCGGACGTGCCGGGAACTGCCCGGCGGGATTCACTATGCAACTTCCATTCACCTTTGGACGGGATTTGCCGACGTTCTATCGTTTCCCAGATATAAGATTCTCACTCATAAATCTAAGGCTGGGACTGACTGCGGATTGCATATTCTGGCACATTGACAGCAAAGGGATGAGCGGATTATGCGCGCGCCCGTTTCCCATTTATAAGAGAGATGCCTTGTCCGTTCCGATTGCCATGGGCTGAGGGGGTTTTTTGGATGGCGAAGACGAAGAGGTCCGACGGATACCTGGCCCGCTACGGGTCCGCTATACTGATGGGGCTAGCCGCCCTCGTCATCGCCGGCACCGCCGACCTCTTCGCCGGCCTGGTCCTCGACAGCATGGAGGACTACATCCTCACCATCTCGGGGATGATGATCCTCATCTACTCGGCCATCGGGATGCGCGGCAACATCTTCGGGGCGATGGGTTCCAGGATCGGCACCGCAATGAACATCGGTACCTTCGAGATGAGCTTGAGGAAAGGCACCGTCCTGCGCGGGAACTTCGACGCCGCCATTGCTCTTTCCCTTATCATGAGCATCGCGATGGGCGCGGTGACCTGGGTGGTCGCGCTCATCTGGTTCGACGGGACCTCGGACATCTGGGACCTCATCTTCATCTCCACCCTGGGCGGGTTCCTCGCGGGGCTCATCGTGGTGTGCTTCAACATCCTCATCGCCTACGTCGGGAACAAAAGGGATTGGGACGTCGACAACATCACCGCCCCCCTCATCGCCGCCATCGGCGACATCGTGACCGTCCCCATGATCTACTTCGCCACCTGGGTGTTCCTCGAGATGGATGAGGAGTCATGGGGCGAGACGGCCACCATCATCCTCACCGTCATCATCATCATTCTTACAATTTTGTACACCTGGCACATGCTCGCCGCCAAGGTCAGCAAGAGGGACTTCTCGGGAGAGGCGAAGAGGATCTTCAAGGCCTCCCTGCCGGTGCTCCTCGTATGCCTGATCTTCGAGATCGGCGCGGGCATCGTCATCCAGGACGAGCAGGACTCGCTCATCGAGTACAGCGTGCTGATGATCATGATGCCGGCCTTCCTCAACGAGGGCAACGCCCTCTCCGGGATGCTGACCTCCAAGCTCTCCTCGAAGATCCACCTCGGTACCCTGGAGCCCAACTGGAACCCCAAGGGCGCGGGCGGGGAGTTCACGATGATCCTCATCTGCGCCATCATCACCTTCGCCTACATCGGCACCGTCTCCTACGCCGCCTGCCTGCTGGTGAACGGCGAGAGCGGGCTCTCCTTCCCGGTCTCGATGGCCATCATCATGATCGCCGGGATGCTGACCACTCTTGTTCTCAGCCTCCTCTCTTACTACGTCGCGGTGGCCTCCACCCGCTTCGGGCTGGACCCCGACGACGAGTCCATCCCCATCACCTCCTCGGTGATGGACCTGGTCGGCTCGATGATCCTGGTGGCCGTCATCTCGTGCTTCATCTGACTTCCGCGCGCGTGTGTGGTAAATTAAATAGATGGCACCCCTATCCCGCAAGCAGGTATATTCCATGATCAGCAGAGACGAAGTGCTTGCCAATCTGGGACGCTACGACCAGAAGCAGGCCAGGATCGGGGTCCTGGCCTCGCACTCCTCGCTCGATACCTGCGACGGCGCCATCTCCGAGGGCTTCCATACCCTCGCGGTGTGCCAGAAGGGGAGGGAGAGGACCTTCAACAACTACTTCAGGTCGCAGCGGGACGCCTCCGGGAAAGTCATCCGGGGCGTCGTCGACGACACCATGATCCTCGACAAGTTCAACGAGATCCTGAAGCCCGAGAACCAGGAGTACCTGATGAAGACCAACACCCTCTGGGTGCCCAACCGGTCCTTCACCTCCTACTGCAGCATCGACGACGTGGAGGACAACTTCAAGGTCCCCATGGTCGGGAGCCGGAACCTCCTCCGCTCGGAGGAGAGGGGCGGCCCCCGCGACTACTACTGGCTGCTCGAGAAAGCGAACCTCCCGTACCCCAAGAAGGTGGAGAAGCCCGAGGACATCGACGGCCTCACCATCATCAAGGTCCACCACCACGTGAAGAAACTCGAGAGGGGGTTCTTCACCGCCAAGGACTACGAGCAGTACAAGCAGAAGTCCGAGGAGCTGATCGCCCAGGGCGTGCTCGACGAGGACTTCGAGAAGCACGCGCGGATGGAGCAGTACATCATCGGCCCCGTCTTCAACCTCGACTTCTTCTACGACCCGCTCGAGGAGAAGGGCGAGAAGATCGAGCTGCTCGGCATCGACTGGCGGTTCGAGTCCTCGCTGGACGGCTACGTGAGGCTCCCCGGCAAGCAGCAGGTGGAGCTGGAGGAGGACGGCATCATCCCCGAGTACACCGTCTGCGGCCACAACTCCGCCACCCTCAGGGAGTCCCTGCTGGACAAGGCCTTCGACATGGCCGAGAAGTACGTCAAGGCCACCCAGGAGTACTACAAGCCCGGCATCATCGGGCCCTTCTGCCTGCAGACCTGCGTCGACAAGGACCTGCACTTCTACATCTACGACGTCGCCCCCAGGATCGGCGGCGGCACCAACGTCCACATGTCGGTCGGGCACCCCTACGGGAACACCCTGTGGAGGACCAACATGAGCACCGGCCGGCGCCTCGCGATGGAGGTCCGCAAGGCCATCGAGAGCGAGAGGCTGGAGGAAATCATCACATGACCCAGGCATACCGCCCCGGAAGGGGGATGAAGGCCATGGCGCTCGCCGCCGCGGCCCTCATGGCGCTCGTGGCGGTGGCCGTCGTCGCGGAGGATTCGAGCGCCGACGGGATCAGCAACCTCTCCGCCGACGATTACTGGAAGGACGGGGAATCGGGGGACATCACGACGAAAGTTACCCTCGACGACGCTCCCGGCTACGTGCTGTTCAAGATGTACGTGGACGACGTCGACGACAGCCCGGACGAGACCCATCTGGTGTACGTTGAGACCAGCGGCCAGGAAGTGAGCCTCTCGATCTCCATGGACAGCGGCAGCCACACGGTCTACGTCTACGCCTATTACTCCGACGAGAGCGGCACCCAGGGCGCGCAGCTCGGAACCAGCTACTACAACTATATCGGCGTGTACGTCGAGAAGAACGTCTGGGACAAGGCGACCGCCTACATCGCCATCGTCGTGATCGCCATCATCATCGTGATCGCGGTGGTCTACTACTACCGGTCCAACCCCAAGGCCAAGCCCACCACCACCTTCACCGAGCTCGAGGAGCAGAAGAAGGCGGAGAAGGCCGGCCAGGCCCGCGAGGAGAGGAAGTCCTCCGGCACCGAGAGGCGCCGCTACAACGCCGGCGAGGAGAGCGCTGCTGCCACCGAGCCCGCTCCCGCGGAGCCCGCGGAGAAGAAGGTCTCCTCCTTCACCGAGCTCGAGGAGCAGAAGAAGGCGGAGAAGGCCCAGAAGGCCGCTTCCGCCGAAGAGAAGCCCCAGAAGCTCAAGTACAAGTCCTCGCGCAGGAAGTGAGCTTTCCAGAGGGCCCCCTTTGGTGGGGGCCTTCCCAAACAATTTAACCGTTGCCCGATACCTTTATTTAACAAGGGTGGGGTCCGAGGCTCATGGCAGACGAACCTGAAGTCAAGCCTTTCAGGCTGCAGTTCCTCGAGTCCCTGTCCGCGCTGCTCATCTCCGCGTTCGGCCTCGTTGCGGCTCTGGCCTGGAACGACGCCATCCAGTCGGCCGTCAAAGCGCTTTTCGACGATGACGACAGCCTGGTCGGCAAGACCATCTACGCTCTCCTCGTCACCTGCCTGGCAGTCGCCATGACCATGCTGATCACCAGGGCCACCTACAAGACCAAGACGGCCATGGCCAACACCGACGCCAAGATCAAGGAGAAGAAAGAGCAGAGGAAGAAGGACAAGGACCAGGGCTCCGAGTGAGCCCCTTCCCCCGAAACCGCTTACCGCCTTCCGGCGGTCATCAATTTCTTATGCCTGGGTCTTTCGATATTGACGGTCAATATCGAAAGGATTTCAGAGTTTCAGTTTGGGGTCCTTGAGGTCCATCAGCGCCACCGAGCGGCGGTCGATGAAGAACCCGATCTTCTTGTGGAGCATGATCGAGGGGGCGTTGTCCTGCTCGATCATGCTGTGCGCCACCTCGCCCCCGGCGGCGCGCCCGGCCCGCAGGGTCTCCCTGAGCAGCCGGTAGCCGATCTCGTTGCGGCGGACCATGGGGTCGACCCCCATGTTCTCGATCCACACGAGGTTGGTGCAGTCGGAGATGTGGTGGAGCATCTGCGCGAAGATGAACCCGTAGATCTCCCCGTCCTCCTCGGCGACGAAGCTGAGGCCGCTCTCGAGATAGGGGCGGAAGTGGTTGGGGCTGCTCGCCCCGAGGTTGTCCTTCCACTCCTGCGGGAGCTCGTCCCACTTGTTCTCGATGGTCTCGCTGAAGTACTCCCTGATGCAGGAGAGCTCCAGCTCCCGGACCTTCTTCATGTCCTTGAGCTTCATCGGCCGGAATTCCATATCACATCGCCTCTGGGGCGCCCATCCCCAGGCACCACAGGACATTGCCGAGCACGTATTTGGTGCACTCGACCAGGGTGAGCCTGGCGTCCCGCTCCTTCCCGGCCTGGATGACCGGGACCTGGGCGTAGAACTGGTTGAAGGCGGCGGCCACCTCGTGGCCGTAGGCGGGCATCATGCTGACCCTCTTCGTGGAATCGATGTCCGCGAGGACCTCCTCGAAGCGCGCCAGCGACTTGGCCAGCTTGATCTCGTACTCGTCGGTCAGGAGCGAGCCGTCGGAAACGCGGTTGAAGTCCCCCGCCTTGCGGAGGATGCTGCAGGCCCTGGCGTACACGTACTGCAGGTACGGGCCGGAGTTGCCGTCGAAGCTGAGCGCGTCCTCCCACTTGAAGACCAGCTGCTTGTCGGCGCCCACGCGGACGATGTTGTAGCGCACCGCGCCCACGCCGATGTCGTGGGCGATGGCCTTGATCTCGGCGTCGGACATGCCCTCGCACTTGCCGCCGTCGTGGATGGCCTTCTCCGCCCGCTCCGAGGCCTCGTCGATGAGGTCGTCGAGGTAGACCACCACGCCCTTCCTGGTCGACATCCTGCCCTCGGGCAGGGAGACGAAGGCGTAGAAGAGGGGCTCCGGCTTCTGCTCCACGCCCATGATGGAGAGCGCGGCGCAGAGCTGCTGGGACCCGAGCTTCTGGTCCTCCCCGAGCACGTCGATGACGCGGTCGGAGCGGGAGAACTTGTCCATGTGGTAGGCGAGGTCGCGGGTGGTGTAGAGGGTGGTGCCGTCCGCCCTCGTGAAGGTGAACTTGGTGTTCTTGCCGTGGATCCCGAAGTCCTTGAGGTCGACGTACCAGGCGCCGTCCTCGGCCTGCCCGGCGTATTTGCTCTCCTGGAGCTTCTGGACGATCTGCCGGGCGGCCCCGTTCTTGATGAACTTGGACTCCCAGGTGTAGCGGTCGAGGGTGACGTTCATGTCGGCGAGGGTCTCGCGGATGCCCCCGAGCATGGTCTCGGCGACCTTGCCGACCCACTCGACGGTGGCGGCGTCGCCGTCCTCGAACTTGCG
>JBMNQO010000043.1:0-10401 GCA_050944195.1 Methanomethylophilus sp.
CCTGAGGCCTTCACGTTACCCGCTGTCAACACTGGCAAGCGTCACAACAGCCCCGTTCGCATAGCAAAACGCATATAATGGGTCGTCTGGTGGGGCAGAGCATGGCACTAATGACCATACTGACGGACATCAAATACTGGGTGGCCGCCTCCATCGTGGTGGCCTTCCTGGTCGGTTCCCTGGGGGACCAGGTCCCGAACATGGTCATCATCGTCCTCATGCTGCAGATGATCGCGGCCATGGCCGGGCTCACCTTCAGGAAAGAGGACTTCAAGAAGGACGCCAAGCCCATCATGTGGTCGCTGGTCTGCTGCTTCGGGATCTGCACGATATTGACATTGGCAATAGGCGCGCTTTTCATCCCATCCTATGAAGAGCTTTGGTACGGCTGGGTCATGCTCGCGGCGGTCCCCGCCGGGGTGTCGGTCATCACCCTCTCCCTGATGATGAAGGGGAACCGCGTGATGTCCGTCCTCGCGCTGACGGTGATCTACCTCGTCGCCCTCGTCCTGACCCCGCTCATCACGACGATCTTCATCGGCGACGCGGTCAGCCCGCTGGACATCTTCAAGTACGTCCTGCTGTTCATCGCGGTGCCCCTGCTGGTCAACATCCCCCTCAAGAAGGTGAAGCTGAACCAGAACGGGAAGGTCATCTTCATCAACATCATGATGTTCCTGCTGATGGTCTTCTCCATCGGGAACAACCGGGACTTCATCATCGACAACCTGGACCTGGTGGTCTACATCATCGCCGCCTGCCTGGTGAGGACCTTCGGCGTCAGCCTCACCATGATCTGGTTCATGAAGAGGCACGGCACCGACCGCGACAACGGCGTGGTCTACATGGGCTTCGCGGTCTGGAAGAACTCCGGCCTCGCCACCACCATGTGCCTGGTCTTGCTGGACACCAGCGAGTCCGCCCTCCCCTGCGTCCTCTCGCTGATGATGGAGAGCATCTGGTTCGCGGTGATGAACGGGTACGTGAGCAAGCACTGGCCGTCGCACAAAGATGTACAGTCGGAGGTGCTCGGGACCGCCTCCGAGCGACCTTTCCATTAACTATTGTTTTATACCCAGTCAATGGTAGGGGTGCCGACATCAATGGCCAAGAGCAGATACGAACTCAACAAGGAACTGGCACAGATGCTCAAGGGAGGCGTCATCATGGACGTCACCACCCCCGAGCAGGCGAAGATCGCGGAGAAGGCGGGGGCGGCGGCCGTCATGGCCCTCGAGCGCATCCCGGCGGACATCCGCGCGGCGGGCGGGGTCTCCCGCATGAGCGACCCCAAGATGATCAAGGGCATCCAGGACGCCGTCTCCATCCCCGTGATGGCGAAATGCCGCATCGGGCACTTCGTGGAGGCGCAGATCCTCGAGGCGCTGGAGATCGACTACATCGACGAGTCCGAGGTCCTCACCCCGGCCGACGACATCTACCACATCGACAAGACCAAGTTCAAGGTCCCGTTCGTCTGCGGGGCGAAGGACCTGGGCGAGGCCCTCCGGAGGATCTCCGAGGGCGCCAGCATGATCCGCACCAAGGGCGAGCCGGGCACCGGCGACATCGTGCAGGCGGTCCACCACCTGCGGGCGGTCAACACCGAGATCGCCCGGGTCAAGGCCCTCCAGCCCGACCAGCTCTACGAGAAGGCCAAGGAGCTGGAGGTCCCCGTCGACCTCGTGAAGTACGTCAACCGCCACGGGAAGCTGCCCGTGGTGAACTTCGCGGCCGGCGGCGTGGCGACCCCCGCCGACGCCGCCCTCATGATGCAGCTCGGCGCCGAGGGCGTGTTCGTGGGCTCCGGCATCTTCAAGTCCGGGAACCCCGCCAAGCGCGCCAAGGCCATCGTGGAGGCCGTCACCAACTACGACGACCCCAAGATCCTGGCCAGGGTCTCCACCGGCCTCGGCGAGGCGATGGTGGGCATCAACGCCGACGAGATCAAGACCCTCATGGCCGAGAGGGGGCAGTGAGGACGCCCGAGGTCGCGGTCCTGGCCCTCCAGGGGGCGTTCGTCGAGCACGAGCGCATGCTGAGGAGGCTGGGGGCCGGGTGCTTCGAGATCAGGAAGCGGGAGGACCTGCAGCGGCCCTTCGACGCCCTGGTCATTCCCGGCGGGGAGAGCACCACCATGGGGAGGCTCCTCCGCGACCTCGGCCTCTACTCCCCGCTCAGGAAGAAGATCGAGGACGGCCTGCCCGTCTTCGGCACCTGCGCGGGGCTCATCCTCCTCGCGAAAGACGTCATCGGCGGGGAGCCGGTGTTCGGCACCCTCGACGTGAAGGTCCGCCGCAACGCCTACGGGCGCCAGCTGGGGAGCTTCTACGCCGAGGAGGATTTCAAGGGCATCGGGAAGGTCCCGATGACCTTCATCAGGGCGCCTGTGATCGAATCCGCGGGCCCCGAGGCGGAGGTCCTCGCCAGGGTCGACGGGCAGATCGTCGCCGCCCGGCAGGGGACGCAGCTGGGGATCTCGTTCCATCCCGAGCTGTCCCGCGACCTCTCCGTCCACCGCTACTTCCTGGAGGACGTGGCGGGGCTCAAACTCTGAGCCCTGCAGTCCTCTCCGAAGGTCCTTATTATATTGCAATTTGGGTCAAACTGCCGAACGAGGCATGGGGATCGGGTGACCATTAGGATGTCTCGGCCCGTGAAAAAATTGGGCGCATCGCTGATTATAAAATCCGAGCACCCATCATGTAAATTATGACAGGCGAACAGCCGCAGGAGGGCCCGCGCGAGGTCCCTCCCCCCAGCGATCCCGGCGACCTCTACGTCCTCGGCGGGATGTACTTCCAGGGCATCACCGTGCCCGTGGACAAGCCCAAGGCGGCCGCGCTCTACCGCATGTCGGCGGACAAGGGCAACGACGACGCCATGGTGCGGCTGGGCATCATGCTCATGACCGGCGACGGGGTGGAGCAGGACTACCGCGAGGCCTCGAAGCTCTTCATGCGCGCCAAGGGCCGCGGGAACGCCGACGCGGAGTACCTCCTCTCCTCGCTCTACTCGCGCGGGAAGGGGATCGACTACAACCCCATCGAGGCCGTCAAGCTCTGCATGCACTCGGCCGCCCTGGGATGCGTCGGCGCGATGTGCCAGCTGGGCAAATGGTACCGCGACGGCGAGAACTACATGGACGTCGACATGGCCAAGGCCGTCTACTGGCTGAAGAAGGCCGCCGAGCAGAACTACTCCGAGGCGCTGTACGAGCTCGGGTGCATGTTCGCCTTCGGGGAGAAGGTGCAGAAGGACGTCGAGAACGGGCGGACCCTCCTCGAGTACGCCGACAAGTACGGGGACCCCGACGCGAAGGCGGCCCTGGAAGCCCTGGAGCGCGGGGAGGAACGGAGACCGGATGACCGAGTACCTTGACAACCTCAACGGGGAGCAGAGGGAAGCGGTGCTGACCACCGAGGGGCACGTGCGGGTCATCGCCGGGGCCGGCACGGGCAAGACCCGCGCCCTCACCGCCCGCTACTGCTACCTGGTGGACACCGCGGGCATCGCCCCGCGGAACATCCTCTGCGCCACCTTCACCAACCGCGCCGCGGACGTCATGAAGCAGCGCATCAGGAAGATGCTGGGAGATCTCGATCTGGGGATGATCTGCACCTTCCACGCCTTCTGCGTGCAGCTCCTCCGCGAGGACATCAACGTCCTCAACTACCCCAAGGAGTTCGTGATCATGGACCAGGAGGACGTCAAGGACACCCTCCTGAAGGTCTTCGCCGACATGGGGCTGAACTCCCGCGACATCACCGTCAAGAAAGCGAACGACGAGATCCTCGAGGCGCGCAAGATGCGCACCGAGAACTACATCGACGACGTCTACCTGCTGAACAACGAGGAGCTCAAGGCGAAGTTCGAGGCCACCAAGGACATGGAGGACGGCATCTTCCTGCGCTACCTCTACGAGCAGAAGAAGAGCTTCGGGCTGGACTTCAACGACCTCATCAACTTCGCCACCTACATCCTGGAGCGCTTCCCGGACGTCCGTGCCAAATGGGCCGACCGGATGGAGTACGTCATGGTCGACGAGTTCCAGGACGTCAGCGCCAAGCAGTACAACATCGCCAAGATTCTGTCTTCAGTTCACAACAACCTCTTCATCGTCGGCGACCCCGACCAGACCATCTACACCTGGAGGGGCTCGCACGCGAAGATGTTCCTCGATTTCGACAAGGAGTTCCCGGACGCGAAGACGGTGGTGCTAGACATCAACTACCGCTCGGTGCCGGAGATCCTCACCGCCTCCGACGAGCTGATCTCGCACAACATCGTCCGCTATCCCAAGAACCTCAAGGCGGTGAAAGAAGAAGGCACGAAGCCCGTCTTCTTCCACGCCAAGAACGACCGGGAGGAGGCGCAGTGGATATGTGCCAGGATAATGGAATTGCGGAAGGAGGGCGGGAAGCTCGGCGACTGCGCGATCCTCTATCGGGCGCACCATCTCTCTCGTCCTTTGGAGGAGGCGCTGATGAAGAACAAGATCTCCTACGTCATCTTCGGGGGGACGGAGTTCTACGCCCGCCGCGAGGTCAAGGACCTCATCTGCTACCTGCGGATGGTCGCCTACGGCGACGACATCGCCTTCCGGAGGGTGATCAACGTCCCGCCCCGGAAGATCGGCAGGAAGAAGATGGCGGTGCTCGAGGAAGCCCGGGAGACCAGGGGCGAGAGCCTCTACGAGGCCCTCAAGGAGAACCTCATGAACCCCCTCTTCCGGGGGACCGACGCCTCCACCTTCGTGAAGTGCATCGAGAGCGCCCGCGAGCTGCGCGGGAGCCTCTCGCTGGGCGACCTCCTGCAGACGGTCATGGACCGCTCAGGGTACGAGAGGTTCCTGAGGCTCCAGGGGGACCAGGAGCGGCTCGACAACGTCGCCGAGCTGAAGCGGGGGATAACCGAGTACGGGGAGGACCCGGACGCCACCCTGGAGGACTTTCTGGTGCACGTCTCGCTGTTCGACGGCGAGGGCGAGCGGAACAAGGACCGCGTCAAGCTGATGACCGTCCACACCTCCAAGGGGATGGAGTTCCCGTACGTCTTCATCTGCGGGCTGGACGAGGGCGTGTTCCCCTCGAAGAAGACCGACAGCCCCGAGGACATGGAGGAGGAGCGCCGGCTGATGTACGTGGCCATGACCCGCGCGGAGTACGGCTTGTATCTCACCGATTCCGAGGGGCCCGCCGAATCGGGCGGGTTCAAGACCCCGTCGCGCTTCGTCTTCGAGATCGGGCGCGGGAACCTGGATTACGCCGTGGAACTGGACCCGGACATGATGAAGAGGATGGAGGAGCGGACCCGCATAGAAGAGGCGAGGGTCCGCCGCATGTCCGACCTTTACCGGAAGGGGGACCGGGTCGTGCACCCGGTGTTCGGGAACGGGACGATAGTCGAGGTCTCGGAGCGCGAGATGTGCTACGTCGTCCGGTTCGACAAGCTCGCCACCGAGCGCACGATCCGCTTCGACGCGAAGATGTCACGGGAGCTTTGAGTAGTCCTCGTCGGACACCGGCTCGCACCACTCGTTGGAGGCGCCCTCGGCGGGCACCTCGATGGCGATGTGCGAGAACCACGAATCTTTGGCCGCCCCGTGCCAGTGCTTGACCTCGGGCGGGATGTTGACGACGTCGCCCGGGTGCAGCTCCTGAGGCTTCTCTCCCCAGGCCTGGTACCATCCGCGGCCGGCGACGCAGATGAGGATCTGCCCGCCCTTGTGGTGGATATGCCAGTGGTTCCGGCATCCGGGCTCGAAGGTGACGTTCGCGACCCCCAGCGGGGAGGTGACGAAGGATTTCAGGTAGCTCTGGCCGTCGAAGTATTTTCCGTAGGGGTTGGGCTCCCCCGCGTCGAAGGGGCTGAACCCCTCGGGGACCTTGTTAGATGACATAAAGTAAGATACCTCCTATCAATTATAAAACGTTGAGGAAGACCGTGATGGCGACCGCGTTGAGCAGGTCGATGAACACGCTTCCGACCAGGGGCACCGCGAAGTACGCCTTCGGCGCGACCCCGTACTTGTCGAAGAGGGCCTCCATGTTGGCCATGGCGTTGGGGGTGGCGCCCAGGCTGAAGCCGGTGGTGGCGGTGACCAGGGCCGCGGATTCGTAGTCCTTCCCGGTGGTGTTGAACACCACGTAGTAGGCGTAGAGGGCGACCACGGCGGTCTGGATCAGGAGGATGATGAGCATCTTCCCGGCGAGGTCGCCGAGGGTCCACAGCTGGGTCACCATGAGGGCGATCGAGAGGAACATCGAGAGGGAGATCCATCCCAGGGTGTTGATCTCCTTGAGCGGGAGCTCGATGCCCTTCCAGTCGGCGACGTTGCGGATGAGCATCGCCACCAGCATCGCGCCGAGGTAGACGGGGAGGGTGAGGCCGCCCTCCTTGATGGCGGCCACGATGTAGGAGCCCGCCCCCACGCCGATGCAGATCAGCATCAGGGCGTACAGGAAGCGGTTGGCGTCGATCTCCTGGGGCCTCTCGTCCTCCTCCGCCAGGTCCTGGTCGTCGGGGTCCGGGCGCAGATTGCCCTTCTCGATCCTCCGCTTGGCCAGCGGGCCGCCGATGAAGCCGCTGATGGCCAATCCGAACGTGGCCGCCGCGATGGCGACGGTGTCGGCGTTCGCCACCCCGTAGACGTCCACCAGGTCGGGGCCGAAGGAGGCGGCGGTGCCGTGCCCGCCGACCAGGCTGATGGACCCCAGGGCGAGCCCCATGCGGGAGTCCATGCCGAGGGCCACCGAGAGCCCGACGCCGATCACGTCCTGGAGGACGATCAGCACCCCGACCAGGGCCAGAAGGAGGAGCACGAGGCGGCCCCCCTTCTTCAGCATCTTGATGGAGGCCATGAACCCGACCGAGCAGAAGAAGGCCATCATGAAGACGTTCTTCAGGGTCTCGTCGAAGCTGACCTCGGCGACGTCCGCCTCGTAGAAGAGGCAGGCGACGATGGCGAAAACGAGGCCGCCCGTGACGGCGGCCGGGATGCAGTACTTGCGCAGGAGCTTCGAGTGCCGGACCATCAGGATGCCCAGCGCGAGCGCCAAGGCTCCCATGAGGGCGGTCTGGTAGACGTCGAACTCGATGTAGTACACGGATAAGGGCTCCCCGGCCGCCCTTCGGCGGCCGTAATAGATTTCAGAGCTCGTAGTGGGTGACGGTGCTCTTGACGGCGGACATCTCGCTGATGGTGATGATGTACTCCTCGATGGCCTCCTCCTCCTGCTGGATCATCTCGGCCAGGAGCATCGCGTTCTTGAGCTCCACGCCGGCGTCGCCGAGGGTCACGGAGACATCGGAGGAGCGGATCTGGCGGATGAGCGAGGACTTGCGGGCGCGCATGCTCTCGTCCTGATAGGCGATGAGGGAGTCGAGGGCGGCGCTGCCGTAGGTGGAGGCGTTGATGAACTTCAGGGTCGCGTCGCAGATCTCGGGGTTGAAGTCGAAGTCGATGTCCTCGACCATGTTCATGAAGGCCTTGTTGAGGGCCTTGTGCTGGACGCGGAAGCACTCGATGCGGGTCTTCCCGGCGTCGGTGATGATGTCGGAGGGCTCGTACATGTTGGCGAGGTCCTTGAAGGTCAGGCCGGACTTCACCAGGTAGGTGCGGACGTTGTCCTTGGGGGCGGTCAGCATCATGTTCTTGCGGGCCAGGTACATGTCGATGGCCGGCTGCACGATACGGTTGTGGCGCACGATCGCCCTCTCCTCCGAGCGCCGGCGGCTCTGGGCCTGGTTGATGTACATGATGGCGTCCATGGCGGTCAGACCGACGATGAACGCGGCGCTGTTGTCGGCGAGGTTGACCAGGTGGGTCTCCCAGGTCCCCCAGGTGTCGCACACCAGGTAGCACAGCACCTCGAAGAAGACGACCGCGACGAGGATGATCGCCGAGGACTTGAGGATGGTCGTCCCGAGGTTATGCATCTCGCGGTGGGCGGCGCTGTTGTTGCGGTACTGCTTCCGCACCTGCTCGCGCTCGCGCACCTCGCCCTTCTTGCGGGCCTCGGCGTCCTTCTCGGCCTCGCGACGACGCTTGGCCTCGTCCTTCTCCTTTTTGCGCTTGATCTTGTCTTCGTCTCTCAGCTGCATGAGGACCCTCCCAATATGCCGCGGATGGCCTCCTGGGTCTCCTGCGGCGTGCCGGTCGTGTTGACCATGTACACCCTGCAGTCGGTGAACAGGCGGCGGAAGAACTCCGTGCGGACGCCCTTCCGGTACTCGTCGCGGACGATCTGATGCGGGTTGCAGAGATCCGCGTTTATCATGTAGTCCAGGGCCTCGTCGGCGGTCATCTCCCTGACCGCCTGCGGGTCCGACCTGTCCCTCTTCATGAGGATGACGTAGCTCAGGGCGCACTCGTGCACCACCGTCGGGCCGTTGTCGACCCAGCGGATGTTGGCGATGCCCCGGCCGCGGTTGTCGAAGTGGACGTTCTTGACCAGCGGCTTGTACTCCTCCCAGACGTCGCCGATGTCGGCGTCCACGTAGCAGTTCTTCTCGGAGGCGCGGATCTGCGGCCGCCCGGAGGAGGGGAACTTCACGAAGAACCAGTCGTCGGAGATGAGGGAGGCGTTGGGGGACCTGAGCAGCCCCCACGACTGCGTCGTCTTGCCGGTCTTGGGCGGGGCGATGAGGGTCACCCCGGTCCCGTCCACGCAGACGGCGGCGCCGTGCACCGAGTAGATGTCGTGGCAGGCCTCGTTGATGTAGCCGGCCACCCCCAGCGCGATGCTCTTCACCCACCCGTAGTAATCGAAGTTGAAGAGGAAGGACGACTTCGAGTTCGGCTCGAACTTGAGGACGCTGGGCCCCACCGAGTCGTCCTTGACCACGTACAGCCGCGCGTGGGAGCGGACGCGGTCGGAGGCGGAGTAGAAGTTGTCCCGCCACATCTCGACGAACTCGCGGTCGGAGGTGCAGAGCTCGATGACCACCCCGTTGATGTCGGCCTTCGCGGCGTAGAGGAGTCCGCGGTACTTCGAGCGGAGAGTGCCAGCTTCGGCCTCGGAGATGAGCTCTGTCTCGTAAACCATATGGTCTGGCACATGCCGAGCGCTTTATTAACCGTATCGGTCTTAAAGGCCCTTCCAGACGTCCGTCGGAAAGGATATAAATCAGTCCGATGGTAATTCACGGCAGGGGATGCACATGGAAAGCACTGCAATCGTCTATTCTACATCGACCGGCGGCCACGTCGCGGACGCGGCCAAATACATCCGGGAGCAGACCGGGGCTGACACCTTCGACCTCAAGAACCAGACCAAGATCGACCTGACCTCCTATGAGAGGGTCATCCTGGGGACCGGCGTCCACTTCGGGAAGCCCTACAAGCCCCTCGTCACCTGGACCGAGAACAACAAGGAGGTCCTCTCCAAGAAGAAGGTCCTGGTGATGATGTGCTGCCTGCTCAAGGGCGACAAGGCCAAGTCCGAGCTCGAGAAGGTCAAGGCCGCGCTGCCGCTGACCTTCGAGCTGGACGACGGGTCGGCGTTCATCCCGGACGGCGACCAGAAGAACGACAGCGGGGTCTCCGTCTGCCTCGCGGAATTCGCCGAGAAGCTCAAGGCATGAACGCGCTGCTGATCGCCTACATCATCGTGAACGTCATCTCGTTCGCGGTCTACGGGTACGACAAGCTGCGCGCCGTGAGGCAGGAGTGGCGGGTCCCCGAGAAGACCCTGCTGGCCCTCGGGCTCATCGGCCCCTGGGGCGCCGTCCTCGGGATGCTGGTCTTCCGCCACAAGATCAGGAAGCCGAAGTTCGCGCTGAACTACCTCTTCCTGATTATCCACATCATCCTGATCGCCTGGCTCATCGCCGGCGAGTGAAAACCCCTTAGTCCTTCCCGCCGGGGATCCGGCGGGAGAACGTCTCTCCCTTCTCCCAGGCAAGCGAGGTTTTGAGCTCGGTCCCCGGGTACCCGAGGAGCGCGACGCGGCTGTCCTTCTTCTCTTTCAGGACGGACATCCCGAGCTTTTCGCCCAGCTCCTTCGTGAAGTTCAGAACGGTGTCGAACGACGGCATCCCGTCGACGGTGAGGCGCTGCCTCGAGCCCCCGACGAAGACGTAGCCCTTGGGCTCCACGAGGTCGGGGTCGGCGATGCGGTCGAGGGAGGCGTAGCCGTCCACGTTGAAGAGGTTCAGGCCCTGCACCAAGGTGTGCCTGATGACCGTCCTCGTCTCGAGGGACGGCATAAGTGCCAGCGTCTCGTTGATGCGCTCCCATCCGTCCGCGATCTTGGGGCGGCAGGCCTTCCTGTAGGTCTCCTTGTCGGGGGCGGCGACGGTGACGTAGAGCTGCGACGGCATGGTGTCGAGGGCGGCGATCTTATCGGGGTTGGTCCCGTTGGTCACGAGGAACACCGTCATGCCGCGGGACCGGCA
>JBMNQO010000044.1:0-10211 GCA_050944195.1 Methanomethylophilus sp.
GACGGGAACGTGCTGAGCTTCCCGCCCATCATCAACGGCTCGCTGACGACTGTGACGACAAACACCCGCAACCTCTTCATCGACGTCACCGGCTTCGACGCCGGCGCGGTGGAGGAGTGCGTGAACATCGTCGCCACCGCCCTCGCCGAGCGCGGCGGGACCATCTACCGCGTCCACATGGAGGGCGCTCCGAAGAAGTCCTACCCCGACCTCGAGCCGCAGAAGATGACCGTGTCCCTTGACGAGTGCCGCCGGTTCATCGGCGTGCCGATCACCGCCAAAGAGGCCGTTGCCGCTCTTGAGCGCATGGGCCTCGGCGCGAAGTGCCTCGGGGACCGCCTTACCGCAATCATCCCCGCCTACCGGATGGACTTCCTGGCGGACGCCGACGTCTACGAGGAGGTGGCCATCGGGTACGGCTTCGAGAAGTACGGGAAGCAGAAGACCCCGGTATCCCAGACCTTCGGGAAGCTGCTCCCGGAGACCGAGTTCTCCGAGAAGCTGAAGGACGTCATGGTGGGGCTCGGCTACAGCGAGATCACCACCCTCACCCTGTCCAACCATAAAGACGAGTTCGAGCTCTCGGGGCTCCCCGAGGTGGAGTCCGTCATCGTCAAGAACCCCATCACCGAGGAGCACACCTGCCTGCGCTCGTACCTCATCCCCAGCCTCATGAGGATCCTCCGGCACAACAAGCACCGCGACCTGCCGCAGCGGATCTTCGAGGTCGGGTACGTCATCCGCGATCAGAAGACCGTGCTCCACCTCTGCGCCCTGCAGGCCGCTTCCAAGAGCTCCTTCACCGAGGCCAAGTCCCTGGCGGAGAGCGTGCTCCGGGAGATCAACGTGGAGTACAGCTTCGAGCCCTGCCCCTACCCCACCTTCGTGAAGGGGAGGGGAGCGTTCATCGTTGTCAATGGGGAAAAGATCGGGGTGTTCGGCGAGATGTCGCCGGAGACGATTACCGGCTACGAGATGACCCACCCCGTGACGGCCCTGGAGATGGACATCTCCGGGCTCATCGCGGAGCGCACGGGAGGACTGTTCTGATGGAGAAAGGAGAGAAAGTGATACCGTTCTCGCTGAAGGACGAGAACGGGGAGACGATCAACTCGAAGGACCTCGAGGGCATCCGCTACGTGCTGTTCTTCTACTCGGAGGACGACACGCCCGGCTGCACCAAGGAGAACTGCGAGTTCACCGAGCTGTACCCGAAGTTCCAGCTGCGCAACGTCCCCCTCATCGGGGTCAGCGGGGACTCCGTGGAATCTCATAAGAAGTTCAAGGAGAAGTACCAGCTCAAGACCAAGCTGCTGAGCGACCCCGGGCACGAGTACGCCGCCAAGTGCGGGGCCTGGGGCAGGAAGAAGCTCTACGGCCGCGAGGTCACCGGCACCATCCGCTCCACCTTCCTGGTCGGGAAGGACGGGACCATCGAGGAAGCATGGCACAACGTGAAGGCCACCGGCCACGCGCAGCGCGTCCTCGACGGGACCCTGAAGCACTACGTCGACGATCAGCCGAAGGACTTCTGAAACCTCTAAAAATCAAAAGACCCAGACCTTCCGGGGCACATGCCCCGGGGGTCAATTTATCATTCGTCTTCTTCGACAATCTGCTTGAAGTCTTCCCCGGCGTACTGCCAGTAGATGACCGTCCCGGTGCGCCCCTCCTCGGGCTTCCCGAGGGACAGCGAGCCGGGGACGACGGTCGCCATCTGGGGATACTGGGAGTAGGTGACGCGGAGGCGCTTGCCGTCCTCCTCCTTCACGATGACGAGGTCCCTGCCGTCCGCCCCGAAGGCTTTGATGTTCGCTTCAAGACCTGCTTCGAGCCTCGCCGCGGTGCGGGGAGCGAGCTCCCTCCCGCGGGGAGAAGCGGGCAGCAGGACCATGGCCGCCTCGGTGCGGATGATGATCTGTGCCAGGCAGTCGGCGTAGGCCTCCGGCTGGAAGCTCACGAGGCGCCTGTCGTGGACCTCGTAGAGGGTCTCCACCCCGTACGAGAAGATCTCTGGATAGAGGGGCTTCAGTTCGATATGGCCGAAGGCGACGCCCCACACGCGGGAGCCGTCGTTGACCTCGCGGATGCGGGAGAGGATCTCCTTACTGGCCTTCGAGACCTTCGGTCCTTTCTCGGTATGCTCGATCTCGATCCAGACCAAGTAGCCGTCCGAGCGGCTGGTGTTCAGTTTGTAAGCTTCCAGCATGCCCGGCGGCAGGTCGCGGTTGCGGCCGTTGGAACAGGTGGCGCAGGAGCCCGAGGAGCAGGATTCGCAGCTCGGCATCAGTCGGCCTCCTTCATCGAGATCCGGGAGCCTCTGGCACCTACCGAGAAGGTGCCCAGCCCGAGGTCGATCCTGCCGAGCCTCTTGATCTCGGCATCGGATTTCCCCTTGGCCTTCTTCCCTTTCTTGAACTTCGAGGCGACGACGGACACCACGGAGCCCCCGCAGGTCCGGCATCTGCGGACCTCGTCCCCGTAGTCCTGGGTCATCACGAACCCGCAGTCGTCCTTCTCGATATTGACGGTGTAGTAGAACTCGTCCCGGCCGAGCATCTCGGCGAGCTCCGCGGGCAGCATTCCCGTCCCTGAATCGGACGAGGCGTCGCCGCAGAAGATGAGGGTGTAATCGGGGACGGTCTTCCCGATGAAGGCGTTGAGGCATCTCGCGGTCGCGTGCACATCGGCGTCGGCGAAGAACTCGTCAGTGAGCAGGTAGGCGGCGTCCGCGCCCAATGAAATGCAATGTGCCAGCACCTCCTCCGCGGGCTCCGGTCCCATCGACGCGACGATGATCTCATCGCCCTTCTCCTTCAGCCCGAGGGCGGCGTTGAGCGCTCCCTCGGAAGCGGGGTCGAGCGACATCTTCCCGCCTTCCGCGGGCACGGCCTTGACGAACACGACATACTTCATTCGGAACCCTTCAGGTAGGAATCGTTCAGCCTCGGGATCATGGCGGCGGTGACCGCCTGCTCAGTGAGGCGCTTGCGGTCGAGGAGGCCTCCCGACAGGAGCCCGACGGCCCCCATCTTCTTGCCGGCCTCGTTGTCTCCGAAAATCTTCCCGACGGCCTCGCCGACGGTGCTCCCGGCCCTCACGAGCTTAGCGACCTCAGGCGGGTACATGAAGCCTGGCCCGGTGCCGACGGTAAGGCGCCCGTCCTTATCGAGCACGGCGCAGTACTGGTAATCGTAGAGGCCGTCCTCCCTCTCGAAGACGCCGGCCTCGATGCCGACCGCCATCTCGTGGTCGCCGAGGGCGTTCCTCGCTCTGTTGACGGCCCCCTGGCGGGTCTGGCCCTCGAAGGGCTGGGAAGGAACTCCCGATTCCACATCGCAGGCGGTAATCCTCACGTCGCCGTAGATCTTCTCGAAGACGGACCTCACGGCCTCCACTTTGACGCGGTTGAGCGAGCCCACGGCGACGTCCTTCACATCGCGGTGCCCGCCGGTGCCGTACATCCCGTCGAGGATGTCCCGGGCGCTGATCTTGCGTCCGTCGTCGGCCATGACCAGCGGGACGACCGATAATTCCAGAGGCTTAACTCCGCGGGAGGCGCGCTCCCGGTTGAGCTCCTTGCCCCTCTCCAGGGTCTCCTCGGAGACCACCAAAATGTCGGCGGCGTCCATCCTCTCGCGGGGGCCGTAGATGTCGTCGATGACCTCGATCCGCCACGGCTTCTCCTCGTCGGCCAGATATTCCTCGAGAGCACGGCGGCGAAGGTACAGCGGGAGGTGCTCGTCCCTCCCCACGGACGCGAACTCGTCGGAGGTGATGCCGATGATGACGGAGTCCCCCACCTCGAAGGCGCGCCTGATGAGCGCTTTGTGCCCCGCGTGGAGGACGTCGAAGGTGCCGGCGACGGCGGCTGTCTTCATATCCCGATGACCAGGACGGCGGCGATGACCACGGCCCAAAGGACCACAATCTCGATGATGTACCGGTAGAGCTTCTTCTTGGTCGCCTGCCCGTCCAGCTCCTTGCATTCCTCGGAGCAGTAGTACCCCTCTCCCACGAACGCCTTCCCGCAGCGCCGGCAGTGGCGGTGCTGGGGGATCTTCGCGGTGAACTCCTGCTTCTTCTCCTCAGCTTTGTTCTCGTCGGTCACAGCCCGCTCCTCCTGTCCATCTCGTTGTGCACCAGCACCATGCAGTGGTCGGCGTGGAGGCTGAGCGGCCCCACGCAGATCTTGGCGGGGTTCTTCTCCAGCACCGCCTTCTCCTCGCTGGTGGTGAGGTCGCTGTTGTCGCCCAGCACGAACACCGGGTTCTCCGGGAACTCGAAGTCCCGCACGTCGGTCCCGTCCTCCTTCAGGTAGACCAGGGTGCCCTTCTCAGAGAGCATGTTGATGGTATCGTAGAACGACATCGCGGAAACGAAGACGCCCGGAGAGGAGACGGCCTCCTTGCCTTCGGGGATCTTCTTCAGAAGCGCGTTCCGCAGCAGGGACGCGGTACTCCGCTCGTCGGGGTTGAGGTAGCGAACCAGCGCCCCGTTTATCCGAACTGTTTTGGGAGCGCCCTCGCCGCCCTCGAACACCAGGTAGATCTCGGTGTCCTTGCGGACCCCGTGGCTGAGCATGAAGGCCGAGTTGACGCACCTGGCCAGAATATCGGTGCGCCCGGCCCCGCCCGCGAGGTCGTCGAGCTTGAACGACCCGTCCGCCAGGGCCTTGTGGCCGGTGATGACGAAGTACCTCATTCCTTGCCATCCCTGATGGACTTGAGCTCGTCGATGGACTCGGGGCTCATGGCGCCCATCTGCTTGGCCATCTGGCGGCGCATCTTGCGGTCCTTGACCACCGAGCCCATCATCTTCTTGCTGTTGGCGTACTGCTTCAGCAGCTCGCGGACCTCGGAGGGCTCCACGCCCGCGCCGGCGGCGATGCGGTCGATCCTGCTCCCTTTGATGAGCGCGGGCTCGTCCTTCTCCTTCTCGGTCATCGAGTCCATGATGACCTTGTACCTGTCCAGGCGCTCCTGGGTGGCCTGGTAGTCGATCTTGTCGCTGACCTTGGAGGCCCCCGGCAGCATGCTGACGATCTTCTCGAGGGTGCCCATCTTGCCGACGGCCTTCATCTGCGCGTACATGTCGTTGAGGGTGAACCTTCCGGAGGTCATCCGGCGGGCCAGCTCCTCCATGTCGGTGTCCTCGTCGATGCTCTCCTTGGCCATCTCGACCAGGCCCTGGAAGTCGCCCATGCCGAGCAGGCGGGAGATGAAGCGGTCGGCGTCGAACGGCTCGAGGTCGCGGATGTGCTCCCCCGTACCGATGAAGACGATCCTCGCGTTGGTGGTGGCCACCGCGGAGAGCGCGCCTCCGCCCTTCGAGGTGCCGTCCATCTTGGTCACGATGACGCCGGTGACCCCCACCGCCTTGTTGAAGGCGTCGGCCTGGGGGCCGGCCTGCTGGCCGACCTGGGAGTCGAGGACCAGGATCCTCTCGTCGGGGTTGGTGGCCTCGGCGATGTCGGTGATCTCCTTGATGAGGTCGTCCTCCAGCGCGTGGCGCCCGGAGGAGTCGATGATGCGGACCTTCTTGTCCTTGAACTTCTCCATCCCCTCGCGGGCGATCTTGACGGCGTCCTTCTCCTGGTGGGTGGGGTCCCCGTAGACCTCCGCCCCCACCTTGTCGCCCAGCTGCTTGAGCTGGTCGTAGGCGGCGGGGCGGTAGACGTCGGCGCCGATGAGGCCGACCGAGAGCCCCTTCTTGATGAAGTAGTTGGCCAGCTTCCCGGCGGTGGTGGTCTTACCCTGGCCGTAAAGACCTACGAGAAGGATCGTCTGCGGCTTGACCTCGAGGGGCTCGCCGTTCTTCAGCAGGGCGACCAGCTCCTCGTAGATGATGCGGGTCACGTGCTCCTTGGCGGAGCGGCCGGCGGCCGGCTTCTCGTTGAGGGCGCGGTCGCGCACGTTGTTGGTGAGCCTCAGCACCAGCTGGACGTTGACGTCGGCCTGGAGGAGGGCGCGCTGCAGCTCCCTGCAGACCTCCTTGATGAGGTCCTCGTCGACGGTGGACGAGCCCTTGATGCGGTCGAGGACGCCCCTGAGGGATTTTCCCAATCCGTCCATTACCATAGAATCGGCACTCCATGCGCGTACGATATTTTATGATTCGCGTGCGAAAGGGAGCGCGCGTACGCATAGATATTGGAAGAAACCGAGGGAAACGCCGGTACGGAGGACCGATCGGAGGAATGATGAAAAGACGGGACAGGTCAGCCAGTCAGAAGGGATGGGATGCACTCTACAGAACTGACCTGTTCCCGAAATCATAATCATACTATGAAGTATTTAACAGATTTGATTTGCTGGCAAATCCTTTGTTTTCAATGTGCCAGATTTGTGTCTATATATAAAGGAGGGCGGGAAAGCCCCGCCCTAAGCAGTTTCACTCGGGCGCCCGCGACTTGATGGCCTTGACCATCGCGCGGATGTTGGCGGCGGGGGTCCCGATCGGCACCCCGCAGCCGGCGGAGATGACGTCGAAGCCCGCGTCGGCGGACCGGGTGGCGGCCGCGGCGCACTCCTCCGGAGTGCCCTTGAAGAGCGGGTAGGCGCACCCGACGTTCCCGACCAGCACTCCCCTCCCGGCGGCGATCTTGACCGCCTCCTCGGAGGGCACCTTCTCCTCGACGGAGATCCCGGTGGCGCCGGTCTGGTACATGTACGGGATGATCTTCCGGGAGTCTCCGCAGATGTGCAGGATGGTCATGCCCGGGAGCTCCCCGAGCGCATGGTGCACGTACGGCATCGACATCTCCTGGAAGTCCTCCGGCGAGAGGATGTCGGTGGACGCCGAGGGCTCGGACATCTGCACGATGTCGGCGCCGTTGGCGTGCAGGGCCTCGCCGAAGGCGCGGCAGTACGGCTCGACGGCCGCCAGCCACTTCTTGGCCCACTCCTTGTCGGTCCAGCAGGCGTAGATCAGGTTCTCCGCGTCGAGCAGGTGCCCGGTGAGCGTGAACACCCCGGTGTTCCCGCCGACGACGACGTAGTCCTTCCCGTGGGTCTTCTGCATGATGCCCATGGCGTCGATGGCGGTCTTGACCCTTCCGCCCTTGCAGAAGTCCTCGACCGGCATGAACTCCTCCATCTTCTCGGGCTCCTCGAACTCCCTCTTCTTGGGGTCGAAGTGGTACGGGTGCGAGAGGATCATGGGCGACGAGTTCTTCGTCCCCATCCTCATCTTGCACCCGAGGCGCTCCGCCTCCTCGGTGAGGCAGAACCCGGCCCGGACGGACTCCAGCCCGAAGTAGTCGGCCTGGGCGCACCCGAGGGTGGCCATCTTCTGGGGGTCCGAGTGGGCCTCCGGCCAGGCCGCCCCGCAGGCGTCCATCATGTCGATCGTGTCGCAGGTGGTGAAGATCGCCACCGGCGGCCTGTCCAATGCCTCGCGGTGCATGGCCGCGAGGACCCTTTCCCTGCAGCTCATACTCATAGCCCTTCCTCCTTCAGCCACTTGACGCAGTTGGACGCGTCGGTGTCCCGGTGGTCGGCGCCGATCTCCTTCGCGAAGGCGTCGGACGTCGGCGGCCCGCCGATGGTCACGGTGCACTTGTCGCGGTAGCCGTTCTTCTCCAGCTCCTTCAGGGCCTGGGCCATGCTGTCCATGGTCGGGGTCATGAGGGTGCTGAGGCAGACGACCTTGATGCCGTTCTCCTTCGCCGTGTCGGCGATGACCTTGGGGTCCACGTCCTTGCCGAGGTCGGTGACCAGGTACCCTGCCGCGGTCAGCATCGTCTTGACGATGTTCTTCCCGATGTCGTGCACGTCCCCCATGACGACGCAGGCCTCGGCCTTCTTGGTCTCGGCCAGGGACGACTTGGGGATGGCGGGCAGGAGGATGTCCAGCCCGTTGTACATGGCGTGGGCGGCCACGAGGACCTGCGGGAGGTACATCTCCCTCTTCTCGTAGTGCTCGCTGATCCGGTCCATGCCCACGACGAGGCCCTTGTTGATGGCCTCGACCGGGTCCATGCCGGATTCCAATGCCTTCTTGGCGGCCGCAGTGGCATCGTCGGGGTGGCAGGACTCGACCGCATCTGCCATTGCGTCCAATATCGCTTGCTTATCCACTCGCTTACCTCCTTACGCAGGCACGGACCCCCGTTCCCCTGCCTGTCGTTGGATGGATATATGGCTTTATTCACCTTAAACGAACTTACGGAATTGTTCGGCTCGGGTGCTGTAACGAAAATACTCCATTTTTCTCCGTTGTTTATATAGAGGGGGTGTTCAGAAGCCCCGTTTTCGGAGATTTTCGGGGTTACAATTCCAAAAATTGTGAGAATCGGCGGAGGCTGGCTCCCCGTTGCACTTTTTCGTGTAATTGTGATGAAAAAAGGAATCGATGAAAAAGAAGAGAACCGCCCGGGATCCCCCGGGCGGGAAGGGGTTTGGTGAGTGACTTCAGAGGTAACCGGATTTCTGGAGGGTCATGAGGTCTTCGGTCGAGAGCTTCTCTCCCGCCTTGAACTTCTCGAAGATCTCCTTCGCCTCTTTCTTGGTCTCGTAGTCGGCGCGCTTCTTGCGGGCGGCGTTCTTCTTGCTCTTGATGCCCTCGGCATCCTTGCCGACGGCGTGGACCGACTTGATCGACTCGATGTGGAGCCGGTGCTCCTCGTCGGCCTTCTGCTTGCACTCGACGAACTTCGCCTGCGCGGCGTCGGCCTCCTTGCGGATGGCGTCGGCGCGCTGGTACAGGGAGAGCATGTTGTCGTGGGCCTTCTGGGCCTCCTCGGCGTTGAGCGAGACCTGCTTGTGGGCCTCCTCGGCCTTGGCCTTGGCGTCCCTGAGCTGCTGGACGAGCCCGCGGATCTCCTCGTCGCCCTCCTCGACCTTCTCCCTCTCGCCGATCTGCTTGGCGAGGTCCTGGATCTGCTTGACGAGGGCCTTCTCCTTCTCGACGCTCATGGCGCTGGTCTGCTGCTGCATCTCCATGCGGTCCAGGCGGGCCTTCATCTGGCCGAGGGACTCCTCGCCCTCCTCCTTCTTGCGCTCGGGGCGGATCTCGTTGATCTGGGCGCGGATCTCCGCGACCTTCTTGTTCCACTCGTCGCGGACGGCCTTGGCCTCGCGGACCTTCTGGTTGTAGCTGTCGCGGACCTCGCGGGACTTGCCGGCCTCGTCGACGAGCTCCCTGACCTGGGCGTTGAGGGCGTCCCTCTTCGCCTTCCACTCCTTGGTCTGGGCGTTCAGCTCGTCCCTCTTCTGGCGGTGGATCTCGGCCTCGTTGTTGAGCACGGTCCTCTGCGCCTCGAGGTCGGCCAGCTTGGCCTTCTCCTCGGGGGTGGGCTCGGCGTCCTCGGCGGAGGGCACCTCCTCCTCGGCCTGCTCGGCGGGCTGCTCGGCAGCCTGCTCGGGGGCTTCCTGCTCAGCGGCAGCGTTCTCTTCGGTCTCCTGGACGGGGGCCTGAGCCTCCGCGGCCTGCTCGGCCTCAACCTGTTCGTCAACCTGGACTTTTTCCTCGTCAGTCATAATGAAAATCACTCACGTTCGTTTTGGCCATGATTCAAAGCGTGGCCCACTTTTCACCGCTCTATATTCGTATCCCTTATAAAGTTTGGTACGTCCGAAATCTCCCGTCGGTAACGGACCGCGGATTTGTAAAACAAGGGATGCCCGGGCGGGAGGCCCGGGCGGGAATGCGTTTTTGGCTCAGATCAGGATGTTGATGATGTACCCGATGATGAGACCGATCAGGCCGCCGACCAGGGTGTTCAGCGTGTCCCTCTGCTTGGCGAAGTAGATGATCAGGGTCAGCAGGATCCACAGGACGACTCCGCCGAGATAGCTGAAGATCGAGACAAGCAGGACGATGATCAGCGAAAGCAGGAACATCGTGCTCTTCGTGTTTACCGTTAGTTTAGCCATTTCTATGCATCCCCCGCCGCATTGGCGGATGTTCGGATAAATCGCTCATCAGTCAAAAAGATAACGTTCGCCCGGACCGATCGGGAGAGATGACCCAGACACATGGAATTGCGGAGAACCGGCCTCCGACCCGCGCCTTCCCCCATCGTAGAACACTTTTAAACTATGAAGGGCATCGGCGCCGTGAATCAACATGAGCGATTACGTGTGTCCGCTGGACTACCGGTACGGGAGGAAGGAGATGGAGTCCATCTTCTCCGAGAGCAGCCGCATCAAATACCAGATGCAGGTCGAGGCCGCGCTGGCCAGGGCGCATGCCGCCGTCGGGGAGAT
>JBMNQO010000045.1:0-9730 GCA_050944195.1 Methanomethylophilus sp.
GTGACCGACGAGACCCTCGCCGTCGATGCTATCAAGGAGATCGGAGTCGGCAACGACTTCATCGCCCACCCGTCGACCATGCAGAACATCGACCTGGCTTCCGACCCCCAGGTCTTCGACAGGCTCATGCTCGGAGACTGGAGGAACAACGGCTACAAGGACGCCGCCGACGTCGCCCACGACATCGTCGTCGACATCCTGAAGAACCACCAGGTGAAGCCCATCGACGCCGACGTGCTCGCCAAGATGGAGGAGATCGCGAAGAAGGCCGACCAGGCTTACCTGGAGAGGGCCGCGAAGGAGGAGAACGAGTAAACTCGTCTCTAAACTTCTTACCCCGGGCAAGTCCCGGGGGCACAATCTAGAGGAGAAAGTGAAATGAGCCAGGAAGAACTGAACGAGAGGGCCATCAAGGCCGTCATGACCTACAACATCAACGAGTCGAAAAAGGTGGCACAGGACGCCATCGACCAGAACGCTGACCTCGTCGGCCTGATCCAGAACGGCTACACCGTAGGGATCAACAAAGTCGGCGACCTCTACGAGCAGAAGAAGCTGTTCCTCCCCCACATCATGGCCGCCGCTAACGCCATGAACGCCGGGGTCGACCTGCTGACCCCCCACCTCGGGGACAAGGCGGAGAAGACCGACTCGCTCGGCAAATTCGTCATCTGCACCATCGAGGGCGACATCCACTCCATCGGCAAGGACATCGTCGCGATCATGCTGAAGGTCGCCGGCTTCGACGTCATCAACCTCGGCAGGGACATCCCGCTGAAGGACATCGCCAAGGCCGTCGCCGACAACAACGCGGTCGCCGTCGGGACCTCCGCCCTCATGACCTCCACCATGGTCAACCAGAAGGCCTTTGAGGAGATCATGAAGAAGCAGGGCCTGAAGGGCAAGTGCCTCACCAACGTCGGCGGAGCTCCTGTCACCCAGCAGTGGGCCGACGAGATCGGAGCCGATGTGTACTCCGAGAACGCCCAGGACTGCGTCGCCAAGATGGTCAAGGCCGTGAAGGGCTGAACCTTTCCACCGCCCCCCTTTTCGGGGGGCGGCAAACCCCTTAGGGACGCACGGCGCCCGAGAAAGCCGTGGTGTGTGGTAATATGGCAGAGAACATTGAGCCTCAGGCTAACAAGGTCGACTCCAGGCCGACCGAGACGCCTGTAGATCTGGAGTCCCTCATCAAAGCGGACCACAAGAAGAAGATCCGCTTCGGACTCATCATGGGAATCTTCTGCGCACTGTACTGGGGAGTATGGTATGTCCCCGGTGCTGCGGTATGGGATCTTCCCGACCTTCTGAACAGTCTTTCAGCCAACCTTGCGGAGAACCACCCCGGTCTCGACGAGAACGCCAACACCGTCATGGTGTGCGTGTTCCTGACCGGCCTGAACGCCATCGCGTGCGCTCTGGTGCTTTTCATATGGAACGGAGCCCTCGGGAAACTTCCCGAGTTCCACAGGACCCTTGTCGAGTTCAAGGCGGCCAGCAAGTATTTCCTTCTCGCCGGTATCTGCGGTGCCTGTGCGGTTTCCGGTACCTACATCGCGTCCACCTTCCTGAGCCCCGGCTTCGCGGCCGTCGCCGGACTGCTGTACCCGATCATCGGTACCATCATGTCCGTCCTGTACCTGAAGCAGAAGGTCTCCAGGAGAGGATACCTTGCGATTATCGTCCTCCTCGTCGGAGGAATCACCCTGTACGCAGGTTCCATGATCTCCCCCAGCTCCGAGTCCGTCAACCCCGGCCTCGGTGCCATCGGCGGCGTCATGGCCGCTGTCGGATGGGGATTCGAGGGTGTCGTCGCCGGAAAGGCCCTTGACATCTGCGAGCCTGACGTGGGCCTCCACCTCAGGTTCTGCTTCGAGGCCCTGTTCTGGATCATCGTCATGCTCATCTTCACTGCCTGCGGGTACAACCTGTTCTACTCGATCGGCGACGTGCTGTGCGACTGGGCTGACTTCATCGTCGTGCTCCTGCTCGGACTGTCCTTCGCCTGGTGCTACGTCACCTGGTACAAGTCGTTCCCGTTCCTCGGCGTTGCCAGGGGACAGGCGGTCGGAAGCCTCTACGCGGCCTGCGCCGTCATCTTCCTGATCATCTTCTTCGGACCCCAGAAGGCTCTCGGGTACGACGATGACTCGGAAGCGCTGATCGTCGGCTCGACCATCGCGGGACTGATCATCTGCCTCATCGGCAGCTACCTGATCGCCACCGAGGATACCGAAGGGCTCGTCAGCCTCAGGGATTCCGGAGGCTCGGAGACCACCGGTGCGGTGGAGAAGACCACCGTCACCCCCATGGACGACCACGGCAAGATCATCAAGAAGGCGCCCATCAAGTTCCGCCTCATGCAGATCCTCGAGAACGGAGGCGAGATGTGGAGCTACGAGGTTGTCGACCAGCTCTGCAAGGAGTACAACATGACCTCCGAGCACTCGAAGCACATGGTCAACTACGATCTCATCGAGATGACCTCCGCCGGCTTCCTGCAGGAGATCGACCACCAGGTCGACACCGAGGGCAAGCTGAACAAGGGCCACCTCCTCGTGAAGTACGCGATCACCGACCTTGGCATCACCACCGTCGACGGGCTCAAGTCCGAGGTGAGGCACTATGAGTAACTGGGATGTGTACGCCGAGCACTTCGCCGACGGCATGCCCGCGGGAGACATCGTCAGCTCCGTCTTCATCATCGCGCTCTGCGCGCTCGGAGTGATCGTCGCCCGCTGGATGTACAAGCAGCTCTGAGGCTGCCGCCGTCCGGCCTCCGGGGGCTTCGGCCCCCGGGCAAACCCTTTCGGTGCGGGGTCCCCGCACCATTATTTTTTTATAATGTTGGATGAAAAATAGCTTCACGGAGAGCCTTTTTCAATTGGTATTTAAAACTTTCTTCAAGCGGGGCAGAAGAGGCCCCAAAAACCCCCGGATCTGGCCAGACGGGTCATCCATTATTGATTTCACACAATGTTGATTTTTCATAATTGTATGCAAAAAATAGACAAATCCGCAGGTTTCGAAAAATGAGTGGACATTTGACTAATATTCCTAAAAATACTAGTCATTTATTTTTTTCACAGCAAAGTTTAAATATAGAATTCAAAAATCGTAAAATTCGCCAGAAAATACTTAAATAAACTAGCTCCATATTATAAATCGGACATGGAGGACCGTATCCATCCCGAGAAGGACGGATACGGGATACTCCGCTGTCTGGAGTGGCAATATGGCAAACGAAGAGATTCTTGCGGATCTTAAGAAATCCGTCGAGACCTGGGACTTCAACCTCTGCAAAGAGGCGACCCAGAAGGCAATCGACGCGAAAGTGCCCGTGAACGACATCATGGACAAGGGCCTCGGCAAGGGAATGGAGACTATCGGGCAGCGCTTCAATGACGCTGAGATCTTCCTCCCGCAGGTCGTCGCCGCATCCAAGACCATGGAGCTCGCCCTCAAGATGCTCGAGCCCCTCATGACCGGTGGCGCCACCGCTACCAAGGGAACCATCGTCATGGGAACCGTCGAGGGAGACATCCACGAGATCGGGAAGAACGTCTGCTGCGCTATGCTGCGCGGCGCCGGCTACAAAGTCATCGACATCGGGCCGGACTCCGACTCCGACAAATTCCTCGACGCTGCCGAGGAGAACGACGCCAGCATCATCGCTGGATCCGCGCTGATGACCACCACTCTGGAGTCCCAGAGGGATATCGTCAACGCCAACAACGAGAACGGCAAGAAATACAAGACCTGCTTCGGCGGCGCGCCCTGCTCCCAGGAGTGGTGCGACGAGATCGGAGCGGACGGGTACTCCGAGACCGCGGCCGCGATGGTCGACCTCGTGAAGAAGCTGATGGGTGAGTGAAATGGCCGCAACCAGAGCTCTTAACATCTGCGACACCTACGACAGGTTCAAGAAGGGAAAGAAGGTCGACGAGAACGAGTGGGACTACACCATCATCCCCCAGAACGCCACCGCTCTGAAGGAGAAGTACCACCTCGACTTCGGCAACACCTTCATCCCCGAGGACAACGAGGTCAAGAACAACCTGTTCCAGGCCGGACTCGAGATGCTGGTCAACACCGGCTTCTACCTCAAGGACATGGGCAAAGTGCTCCACATCACCGAGGAGGAAGTCTGGGAGGGCATCAAGAGGACCCCCACAAAGCTCATTCTCGGAGAGGGCAGGGACATCGCCCGCTTCTACCCGAGGCACGGCAACAGCCCCGTGAAGCCCATCATCCAGGGCGGACCTACCGGCTCCCCGATCTCCGAGGACGTCTTCGTGCAGGTCATGCAGTCCTACGCCCAGGAGGGCGTGGTCGACGACCTCGTGGACGGTGTCTTCACCAGCCTCGAGGGACACCCCGCGAAATCCGGGACCCCCTACGAGATCCGCGCCACCATGGCGGAGCTCCGCGCCACCAGGGAAGCGAGGGAGAGGGCCGGCCGTCCGGGACTGGGCGTCTAGGGACCCGAGACCCCGCTGACCGAGGCTGCCAGGCTGGCCGCCGACATGGTCCACGCGGGCCACCGCGTCACCGACGCGCACGAGTGCTCCCAGCTCAACGAGCTGAAGATCGACATGACCGGCCTCAACATGCTGGCCGGCTGGACCGTCAACGGGGATACCATCATGATCGAGCAGATGCCGATCTTCGGTGGGTACTGCGGCGGACTGGAGGAGACCGCTATCTGCGATGTCGCCACCACCCTCGCCTCGTTCTCCCTGTTCAACGGGAACTTCCACCTCGACGGACCCATCCACATCCGCTGGGGAACCACCACCAACAGGCAGTCGCTGCAGATCGCGGCCCACGCCGCCGCTGCCATCGACGCCAACACCGACCTGCTGCTGGCCAACCAGTACTACCCGATGGCGGGCCCCTGCACCGAGATGTGCCTGATCGAGACCGCCGCCCAGGCGATCACCGACACCGGCTCCGGAAGGGAGCTCCTGTCCGGATCCGCCGCCGCGAAGGGAGTCGTCCAGGACAAGACCACCGGCATGGAGGCCCGTGCCATGGGCGAGGCCGCCCTGACCGCCGCCGGCATGAAGGTGTCCGACCTCAACGACATCCTCGAGAACCTCGTCTCGCAGTACGAGAAGCACTACAACGATGCTCCCGCCGGCAAGAGGTTCCAGGACTGCTACGACGTCAAGACCGTCAAGCCCACCGAGGAGTACCTGCAGGTCTACGACAACGCGATGCAGCAGCTCCGCGACGCCGGGCTTCCGATCAAGCACTGATCGAAGACAAACCACAGCAGGGGGCGATCCCCCCTGCAAGCTTTCTCCTCCAGGGCCGCCGACTCCCCGGCGGCCCCCCAGAGGAACAAACCTTTTCCCAAGCAATTATTTATGGCAAGGGCGGGTTGACAGGGCAATGGCAGCATCCAGACCGCTCGACGTTTTCGAGGCTTTCAACCGCTTCAACAGCGGGAAGAAGGTGAGGGAGGACCAGTGGGACTACGTCACCGTCCCCTCGAACGCGCTGCGGATGAAGGAGAAGTACGGGATCCAGTTCGGGAAGGAGATCATCCCCACCAGCGAGGACCTCGCGGACCGCCTCTTCCAGGCCGGCATGGACATGCTGGTCACCAACGGCATCTACAACAGCGGGCTCGGCAAGGTCCTGAACCCCACCGAGGACGAGATCCTCGAGGCCATCCGCCGCGCCCCCCGCAAGATCGCGTTGGGCTATGATAACGAGCGCGTCGTCTGCGAATCGCGCCACATGGGGGACGACCGCGCCCCCGTCATCGAGGCCGGCCCCACCGGGTCGCCGGTCTCGGAGAGCGTCTTCACGCCCATGATCCAGTCCTACGCCCAGGAGCCCGCCGTCGACTGCATCGTCAGCGGCATCCTGGACACCGTCCGCGGGCAGCCGGTGAACACCAACACCCCCCTCGAGGTGCGCGCCACCGTCGAGGAGATCCGCTACATCCGCGACGCCTGCGCCATCTGCGGGCGCCCCGGCCTCTGCATCTAGGGGCCCCAGACGGCCCTCTCCAGCGCCGCCTGCCTGTCCGCCGACCTGGGCGACATCAGCATGGGGAAGCATGACCTCCACGAGTGCTCCCTGATGAACGAGATGAAGATCGACATGAACCTGATGAACATGGTCGCGGGCTGGAAGGCCGCCGGCGACCTCATCATCGCGGAGCAGATGCCGATGTACGGGGGCTACAGCGGGGGCATCGAGGAGACCGCCATCTGCGACGTCGCCGCCACCCTGGCCAGCTTCACCCTGCTGGGGAGCGACATCCACCTGGACGGCCCCGTCCACATCCGGTGGGGCAACACCACCGCCCGCGAGACCCTGCAGATCGCCGCCCACGCGGCGGCCGCCGTCGACCTCAACACCGACCTCCTGCTCGCCGACCAGTACTACACCCTGGGCGGGCCGTGCACCGAGATGTGCCTGCTGGAGACCGCCGCCCAGGCGGTCACCGACACCGTCTCCGGGAGGGACCTCCTCTCGGGCGTGGCGTCCTCCAAGGGGGTCGTCAAGGACCATTCCACGGGGATGGAGGCGCGCATGATGGGCGAGGCGGCGATAGCATCGGAGGGCATGGACATCGAGCGGGCCAACCGGGTCATCGACAACATCGTCTCGCTCTACGAGAACAGCTTCAGCCGCCCGCCGGCGGGGAAGAGGTTCCAGGACTGCTACGACGTCGACTCCGTCACCCCCTCGAAGGAGTACCTGAAGATCTACGACAAGGCGGTCGAGACCCTCGGGAAATGCGGGCTGAACATCTGAAAAAAGGGCCGAATCGTCCGAAGAAAACCCGTACCTGTCGTATTCGCGCGCGCGTTAATCAAGAAACGTTTATAGATTACGCACCGATAAGGAGGACAGGAAGGGGGACGATCCGGCGATCAGCGGGTCTCTAAAACCTAGCCAGCGGGGTTCGACACCCCGGTCTCTCGCCATCACATTCACCAAACCCCGAGGTTTTGCCAATGGCGGTTAAATACACAGATGCTCAGATCCAGCGCCTGAGGGAGTACGGGAACGGGACGTACAAGGACATGGAGTTCGACGACGTCGAGGCCCGCGAGAAGGCGTTCACCAAGGCGATGTCGGATGCCAAGAAGGACAACGAGAAGGCCCTCCGCGGCATGATCGCCTCCCCCACCAGGCAGGGGCTCAGCCAGCTCATGAACGACATCGCCGACGCGCTGGTCGCCGACGGGTTCATCGAGGTGCGCACCCCCATCATCATCTCCAAGGATGCCCTCGCCAAGATGACCATCACCCCCGACAAGCCGCTCTACAAGCAGGTCTTCTGGATCGACGACAAACGGGCGCTCCGCCCCATGCTCGCCCCCAGCCTGTACACGGTCATGAGGTCGCTCCGCGACCACACCGACGGCCCGGTCAAGATCTTCGAGATGGGCTCCTGCTTCCGCAAGGAATCGCACAGCGGGATGCACCTCGAGGAGTTCACCATGCTGAACCTGGTGGACATGGGCCCCGCCGGGGACGCCACCGAGGCGCTGAAGCGCTACATCGGCATCGTCATGAAGGCGGCCGGGCTCGAGAGGTACGACCTCGTCCACGAGGAGAGCGACGTCTACAAGGAGACCATCGACGTCGACATCGACGGGCAGGAGGTCTGCTCCGCCGCCGTCGGCCCGCACTACCTGGACGCCGCCCACGACGTCCACGAGCCGTGGGCCGGGGCCGGTTTCGGCCTCGAGCGCCTGCTCACCATCAAGATGGGCTACAGCACAGTCATGAAGGGCGGGGCCAGCACCACCTACCTGAACGGCGCCAAGATGGATTGAGGCGGCTGGATGAGGCTCGGGATCGTCGGAGGGGCCCTGCAGGGGATGGAGGCAGTCTACCTCGCCCGCAAGGCCGGCTACGAGACGTTCGTTCTCGATAAGAGGGAGGACGCTCCCGCGCGCTCCCTTGCCGACGAGTCCGAGACCGTGGATTTAGTTAAGGAACCGGACAAAGCGCAGAAGCTCCTGGCCGACTGCGACGCGGTCATCCCCGCCATCGAGGAGATGCCCGTCCTCGAGAACCTGGAGAAGATGAAGGGCAGCTTCGCCGGGCCCTATCTTTTCGACATCAACTCTTACCGCATCTCGTCTTCGAAGCTGAAATCGAACGAGATCATGGGCAAGTTCGGGGTCCCGATGCCCAGGCCCTGGCCGGAGTGCGGGTACCCCGTCATCGTCAAGCCCTCCTGCCAGAGCGGCTCCGTGGGCGTCTCCGAGGTGGAGAACGAGGAGCAGCTGCAGAAGGCCCTGGCGAAGGTGAAGGAGCTGCACGACGAGCCGGTCATCCAGGAGTTCGTGCACGGAAAGAGCCTCTCGGTGGAGGCCATCGGGGACGGGGAGAAGGCCCGCTCCTACGTGACCACCGAGGTGGTCCTGGACAGCAACTACGACTGCAAGCAGGTGCTCTGCTCGCCGGACATCCTCCCGCCCGAGATGGACGGGCTGTTCGGTGAGTGCATCAGGAACACCGCCGAGGACATGCATCTCCGCGGCCTGATGGACATGGAGGCCATCGGCGGGAAGGACGGCTTCAAGGTGCTGGAGATCGACGCCAGGATCCCCAGCCAGACGCCCGCCTGCATCGAGGCCGGCACCGGCATCAACCTGCTGGAGGAGCTTTACCTGGCCCTCTCCGGCAAAGGGAGGGACCCCGTCCGCAAGCCCGGGGCGTCCTCCTACGAGCATTTCTACATCGACGGCACCCGCATGTACACCACCGGCGAGAAGGCGTTCTCGCACGTGGAGCATCCCCACTTCGAGAGGGGGCTGTTCGGCGCGGATGACACGATAACCGATTACGAATCAGGGAAGTCCCGCTGGAGGGGCACCTTCATCAACTCCGGCAAGGACTCCCAGGAAGTTTTCTGGAAGAGGAAGGACATGATATCGCGCATCATGGAAGAATGCGGCGTCGAGGAGTTCATCGACGGGTCCCCGGAGGTGGTCTGAACGACCAGGCTCACGCCCAAGATGATCTCCGGCCTCTCGGGGGAGCTCAGCGACATCGACAAGATGCTGCTGAAGGACACCGGGATGGACCTCCGCACATTAGGTTTCAGGGCGGTCGGGGTCGACCCCGACAAGGTGGACGTCTCGAAGTACCGGGCGGCCGCCGTGCCCATCACTTCGGGCCTCGGCATCATCAGCCGCTTCTCGAGGAGCGTGGCCGACATCGTCTCCGCGATGGGGATCGAGTGCACGGTCACCGAGCACACCGACGTCTGGGGCTTCGGGGACGCCCTGGACCTCGGCGCCGACATCATACTCATGGCGGACGACGAGCAGTACATGGCGTACAGCGTCGCCGCCGGGAAGTACGCCAACAACTCGTACTGCACCGCCGCCGGCTACGTGGAGGCCCTCCGGGGCGCCGCGGGCGGGCTGGAGGGCAAGCCCGTCCTGGTCCGCGGGGCCGGGAGGGTCGGCGGGAACATGGTCGCCCTGCTGAGGAAGCAGGGGGCCCGGGTGACCGTCGCCGACATCCTGCCGGACCGGGCGTCCGCCGTGGCCTACGCCAACCCGGGCACGGTGGTGGCGACCGACATCGACGCCGCCACGAAGAAGGCGGACCTGATCCTGAACGCCTCCCCCACGCCCATCCCGGGGGAGCTCATCAAGGAGGGGGCCATCGTCTCGACGCCGGGCATCCCGCACGTCTACGACGAGGCGACCCTCGCCAAAGCGGAGTTCATCCATGACCC
>JBMNQO010000046.1:0-9341 GCA_050944195.1 Methanomethylophilus sp.
TCGAGGTCGTGCTCGGGGGAGGAGCCGGGGAGCCCCGGCATGAGGTGGTAGCACACCAATAATCCATGACGGCGGCAGACCTCGGTGGCCCGCCTGACCTCGGCGGTCCCGTGCCCCCTCTTCACCCCTTTCAGGATCTCGTCGTCCAGGATCTGCACCCCGAGCTCCACGCGGGTGAAGCCCATGCGCATCGCCCGCTCGATCTGCCCGTCCTTCATGAAATAATCAGGGCGGGTCTCGATGGTCATCCCCACGCACCGGTGCTCCGAGCGGGAGTTGATCTCCTCGGCGTCCTCCAGGGAGTCCGAGGGGACGCCGTTCATGGCGTCGAAGCACCGCTTCAGGAACCACTCCTGGTACATCGGGTCGCGGGAGGTGAAGTTCCCGCCCATGATGATGAGGTCGATCTTCCCCGCGGTGTGCCCGACGTCCTCCAGCTGGGTGATCCTCGCCACCACCTGGTCGTAGGGGTCGAAGTGGTTGGCCGCCGCCCTCCTCGCGGCCGGCTCCTTGCCGGTGTAGGACTGCGGGGAATTGACTGTCGGCCCCCCGGGGCAGTAGATGCAGCGCCCGTGCGGGCACGGATAAGGCGAGGTCATCACCGCGACTGCGGAAACTCCCGACGCGGTGCGCACGGGCTTCTTCACGAGCAGCGGCAGGTACTTCTCCCGCTCCTCCGGGGTCAGAAGAGCCAGTACCTCAGAATTAGGCGGTACTTTCTCCGCCCCGTACTTGGAGCATAATTTCATCTTGAGCCGCAGGAGCGACTCGCGGTCGGTGATCTCCCCTGACCGCAGGGCCTCCGCGACCAGCCGCGGGACCTCGCTTCCCATTCAGCTCTTCTCCGCCTTTTCCTTCGCGAGCTGCCCGAACCTCTCCACGGTCTTCCGGTAGTTCTCCATCGCCAGCTTGACGTTGGCCTCGCAGAAGGACCAGGCCTTGGAGAGGTCGCCGTAACGGATGCGGTACCCGCGGCGGACCTGGCCGTCGGCCGTCTGGACATCGACGTACTCGACGATGTCCATCGACTTCAGCTTGTTGATGTAGCGGTACACGGTGGGCTTGGTGGTGTTCAGCAGGGCGGCAATCTCCTCCGCGGCCCAGGCCTTGGAGGGGTTCTTCATGAAGAAGTCCATGAAGATCCTGTAGGGGATGCTCTCCCTGACCGAGAGGGCGCCGTTCCCGCGGGGGTCGTAGCCCTTGGAGAGGTAGCCGATCTGCGTGAGGAAGGTCTCGGCGAGGACGTCGATGTCGTCGACGCCCGTCATCGGAGTATTGGAAACCACCTGGAGCTCGAACATTCTACCACCGTGATATATTCCGTAAAAAGTTAAGGTCTAATATAAACTTATATCACACTGTTTCAGAAGTCAATATATTGAGGGCCGGAAGACCCAGATTCTGAGAGAATAGCGCCTGCACGCTCCCGCCGGGGGTAAATGGCGGGAGCGCTCGGCACCGGGGAGAAAGAGCCCCGGGAAGAGGTTTAGCGTAAGAGAGGACGGGGGCGGGAGGCCCCCGGGAGCCCTTGGCCGGGCTCACTCCGGCGGCGATTCCGGCGGTGCCGCGGGCGGCGTCTCCGACGACGGCGGGGCCGCCGACTGCGCCTGTTCCTTCTTCTGCTGGTGCTGCAGCGCGAACCAGATCGGGATGTAGATCAGCAGGATGACCGCTCCGATGATCACCGACTTGACCCCGTAGAGCACCGAGCTCTCGTAGGCCAGGCAGGGGATCAGGATGAAGAACTGGTAGAACATCAGCGCCCAGGCGACGTAGTACCATCCGCGCGGAGCGCTCCACTGCCGGGGCTGGTCCTTGAACCTGGGGTCCCGGTGGGTCTTGATGAAGGACGCCATCGCCATTCCCAGCGCGAAGCAGAACCCGAAGGACGAGGCCGCCAGGATCATGCCGGGGGTCCCGAGCGGGATCATGCAGATGCCGACCACGAACTGGAACATCATCGCGTAGATGGGCGCGCCGTTCTTGTTGGTCTTGCTGATGAACTTGGGCATGTTGCCGTTCTGGCTCATCGCGAACAGGGTCCTGGAGGAGCCGAGGAAGGCGGTCTGGATGAGCATGACCATGCCCGCGATCAGGAGGACCAGGGCGACGAGCGCCCCGACATCTCCGAAGTCGCTGACGCAGAGGGGCGCCAGGGTAGCGTACCCGGCCTCGTCGACGCCGTAGTGCCCGAGGACACCGTAGACGGAGAACGAGACGATGAAGTACATGAACAGGCAGATCAGGCCGCAGGAGATCAGGGCCTTCGGGAGGTCCTTCCCGGGGTCCTTGTAATCGGCGCCGTAGGTGGCCGCCGACTCCCAGGCGCACGCGCTCCACTGCGCGACCGCCAGGCAGCCGAACATCATGCAGATGTCGGCGAAGTCCCAGGTCCACTCATCCTCGCCGTCGCTGCCGTCGGGCAGGAAGTGGTCGGTGATGTTGGAGAGCTGGAATTCCCCGTTGAAGAAGGGGACGGCCACGACGACCACCAGCGGGACGATGGTGATGAGGGCCAGCACCAGCTGGGCGCGCGCGCCTCCGGTGAGGCCGCGGGCACCGATGAGGACGATGCAGCCGTAGATGATGAACCCGAGGATCAGGTTGAGAACAGTGGGATCGATGTCCTGCAGGAAGCCGATGTAATCGGCGAAGTTGTCGTCCTGCAGATACGAACCGGTCATGATGGTGAAGATGGGGATGACAGGGGTCCACGTGAACCAGTAGGACCAGGCGGTGAACGCACCTATGAACCTGCCCCAGTTCACTTTCTTGCCCTTGTACTTCTCGTCGTCCTTGAACACGTACTGGGCGCAGGCGCCGATGCCGGAGACCCCGAAGTTCGCGGCCATCTCACCGATGGCCATGTTCTGCAGGAATCCCTGGAGGACGGACACCACCCAGATAACGATACTGAACGCCCAGATATTGACATCCAGATCGTACAGGGAAGGCAGGATCAGGATGGGCACGCCCATCGCGATGATTACACCCTGCTTCCAATCAATAGTCCTGGCGAGGGAGGCAGTGCCCCCCTCGCCTGAAGTTCCAGCGCTTGCGCTGGCTTCTGCTTCGTTTGCCAATTGCCACTCCTCCTCGGCCCTTTCGCGCACACGGGCTTGCCGTCCCGTTTGCAGGTACGTTACTCCGGGCGAAGACTGATATTCAAATGTCGTCCATCATTATTTAAGAAGCATTACGAATTTTCGGGCCCCTGTTTTCGGGTATTTAACCGTAACCCTGTGAAAGGCGGCGGAAGGCATGCCAAACTTTATTTATAGTAACAAAAGAGGAAAAAAAGCGTATATATAGGAATATAAGAAGACGGGAAAGAAATCGGAGCGGGGGGAGGGACCCCCGCTGTTGGATGAATGCTACGTCCAATGAATGATTGGAAAGGGCCTTCAGTAGCGCTCTTTCAGCATATCGATGATCTTCATGACGCTGTCGAACGGCATCACGGAGTACACTGGCACCGAGGAGATCTTCTCGACGGTGTTTGCCACGATCGGAGCGCAGATGATCCCGACCGCCCCGTCGTGGCAGGCGCGGACGGCGGCGATGACAGCTTCTTCAACAGTGGAAACGGTGTACTCGCGGATGGCGATGGTGCCGCCGGCCCCGGTGTCGAAGCTCTTCGGCAGGCCCTCCATGAACGACGGGGAGGCGATGACCGCGCAGAACTTCTCCTTGTCCTTGCCGTAGATCTGCTTGAGGGCGTTGACGATCTGCCGGACGGTGCGCAGGTTCGGTTCCCTTCTCTCTTCCAGGATCTTGTAGAGGGTGCTCTGGGAGAGGCCCGAGACCGCGCAGAACTCGCTCAGCGACATGTGGAGTTCGTCGTCGAGGATGTTCTGGAGGGCCTTCTGGAAGCCGCCCTCCTCGCGCAGCATGCCCGAGATGAGGTCGTCTACCGTCATTTCCTCGCCCTCACCGCGTAATCGGCGGCCGAGGTGCCGGCCACCACTCCCTCGCCGACGGCCTTGCCGATCTGCCAGGGCCTCCCGGTGATGTCGCCGCAGGCGAACAGCCCGGGGACGCCCTTGACGGAGCCGTCCCGCTCGATCTTCAGAGTGTCGTCGATCTCGGGCATCGCCCCGAGGTCCATGGCGAGGTCCGCCGAGGACCTCCCGCCCAGCTCGATGAAGACGCCGTCGACGGCGATCTCGCGGCCGTCCTTCAGCACGATGGAGGACACGAGGTCCTTCCCGCGGATCTCCTTGACCTCGGAATCGATCCGCAGGGCCCCCGCCTCGAGGGCCTTCCGCTCCAGCACCGGGTCGGCGCCGTGGGAATTGGCGATCCAGTAGGTGGTGGAGGCGTAGTGGGTCATGACCTCGGCGCCGAGGGCGGCCTCGGACTCGTTCCCCACCACGGCCACGGTCTTCCCCTTGTAGAAGTTGCAGTCGCAGGAGACGCAGTAGCTCACGCCCTTCCCCTCGGAGAACTCCTTCTCCCCGGGGACGCCCAGCTTGTTGCGCTTGATGCCGGTGGCCAGGACCACCGCGGGGGCGGTGATCTCCTGGCCGGACTCGGTTACAATTTTGAATATTCCGTTCTCGTTCGACGCCGAGACCACGTTCATGTCCTCGACGTCGCAGCCCGCGGCGCGGGCCTGGCGGACGCCGTTCATCAGCAGGTCGGTGCCCTTGGTCTTCCCGGGGGTCCCGAAGTAGTTCTCCACCGAGATGCTGTAGGCGGCGCTGCCGGTCAGCTTCCCGATGAGCACCGTCTTCACTTTCCGGCGGGCGGCGTGGATGGCCGCCTGGAGCCCGGCCGGGCCCGCCCCGATGATGACGACTTCCGCTTCCATCTTCCTCACTGCTTCTGGAGCGAGTCGATGTAGGAGATGACGTCCTCGGCGGGCCTGAGCCCCACCAGGGATTCCTGCTGGACCCCGTCGACGAAGAACAGCAGGGTGGGGATGGCGTTGATCCCGAAGGTCATGGCGATCCTCTGGTTCTCGTCGGTGTTGAGCTTCCCGACGCTGATGTCCTTCCGCTCCTCCGCGATCTGGTCGATGATCGGGCCCATCCTCCGGCAGGGGCCGCACCAGGGGGCCCAGCAGTCGACGAGCACGACGCCCTTCTGCTGCACGAATGCATTGAAGGTCTGTTCATTGAGTTCGGTGACCATTTCGATTACCTTCCTCCGTGGAATTCGTCCCTCGCTTTATAACACATTTGTGCTAAACGGAAACTTTGTGGGAAGCATTCCCTCGTCCGCGCGGAGTCCGTACCACAATCAAGGCTTGACGCCCTTGAGCTTCGGGTGCTCCCCGAGCTCCTCGACGAGCACGTCGAGGTCCCTTCCGTACAGAGCAGATAATTCCTGATGGAGGTCCTCGATGCGCTGCGCCCCGCGCTCCGCGCCCTTGCGCCGGAGCTTCTCCACGGAGTAGGTGTGGTCGACCACCCGGTTGTCGCTCACCATGTTGTCGGCGTGGGCGACGATCTTCTCCTCGACGGTGGCGGGCATGTAATCGCCCGGGGGCAGGCCCAGCTCGATGACGTCCTGCTGGTCCAGGCCCGCGCCGGTGTGCTTGCGGACGATCTCCACCAGCTCCTGCGGGAGCCCGAGGTCCTTCACGATGTTGGAGCCGATGTACGCATGCAAAATGGAATGGTCCTTCGACCTCCCGATGTCGTGCAGCAGTGCCCCCGCGGTCACCAAATCGGGATCGGCCGACGGGATCCCGGCGGCCATGGCGTCGGCCACCGCCCTGACGGTCGCGCAGTGGACCACCACGCGCTTGGAGCACCCGGCGTCCCAGAGGTAGCGGATGCACTGCTTCCCGCTCGGGTACCGGCGCTCATCTGTTCTCGACAACGGTCTTCCCCCTCTCGTTCGGGATGACGGCGATCTCGCCGCCCTCCCGCGGTTCGTATAGGTGCTTCCCGCCGGTGTAGACGTACAGGAAGATGGCCATGGCGGAGATCTCGGAATGGGGCTGGTTGCCCACCGAGATGTTGAAGTCCGCCCGCTTGTAGATGCACATGGGGACCTTGGTGGCCCCGACGATCACCAGGATGTCCTCGTCGGTGGGTATCCTGGGCATGGCGAGGTCGGCCCGCTGGCCGTACATGGTCAGGTGGACGATCTTGCCGTGGAAATTGTCGATGACCTCCTTCCAGGTGACGCCGGTCTTGATCGTGAAATCCCCGCCGAAGCGCTTCACGGTGCTGCGGATGTTCTCCTCCAGCACGGGGTCGGCGGTGTCGACGTAGATCCCTTTGGCGCCGAGCGCGCGGGCTGTGAGGGCCACGTGGGTGGTGACCCTCTTGTCGCGCTCGGGCCGGTGCCCGATGCGGAGGATCCAGATGTCTCCCATCTCGCTCATTCTTCTTTGATGGGCTCGATCTTGTGCCCGCGGTAGTCCATCTTGACGGACCTGCGGACAAGGGATTTGAGCATCGTCGAGGAAAGACCCAGCTCCTCGGCGACGTCGCCGGAGAACTTGCCGTCCTTGCCGATCTTCTCGAGGATCTGCGCCTCGATCTTCTGGTACTCGTCCTCGGGCATCATGGCCGCGGCGAGGACGTCGCTGATCTCGTAGACCGGCCACTGGGCGTTGATGCTGAAAGAAGTGTAGTAGGTGTGGTAGGATTTCTCGGGATACTGCCCGTTGGTGGAGAGCCAGCGGGTCTCTACCAGCTTCATCTTCTCGAAGAAGATGGTGGCCTCCCGGCCTTCCGGACCGAACGTCTTCTCGATCTCGTCCGCGGTCTTCCATTCCAAGGTCACTTCTTTCAGCACCTCGCGTTTGACCGGGGTGTCGACGGCCCTCAGCATCGGAACGAGTTCCGAGGGCTCGTTGATGACCTTTATTCTGTTCATAGACAGTTTAAGTGGGTTTTAACATATTTAATAATTAACAGGCGGACGTTATGTCTGGGTAAAAGTGTGTGTCTGGGTAATGCCTCGCCGTCCATTAGCGGACACCCAATGTCTGATAATGAAAATTATCGGACACGGAATCCGAGTCGGATATATCCAATCGCCATATCCCGACAGGGCTAATTATTTAAGCGGATTCCCCCATCGTCCAGTCCAATGAGATTCGACAGAAAATCTCCGCCGGTACTTTGCTTCCAGTGCCTTAACTGCAATAAGGTCTACAAGGGCGAAGGCGCAGAACAGAAGGCTCTGGACTGCTGCGGATCCTTCATCCAGGGATTCTACATAAACTACAAAAGGTGGGGTTTCCAGAAGTGGTACGGCCGCTGAAGCGGCCGGTTTCTCCTGCCCCTGCGCGCCGCGGGCAGCTCCCGGCGCGCATTTTTTATCGACCCCGCCGTACCCAATGCTAACACTTGGCATAGCTTAAATAACCGCCACCCGATTCCGAACGCATGAGCGAGCTCTTCAGCGGGACCTTCGAGGAACTCGAGCGCACCGAGCGCCACATCATGATCCTGAAGGCCACCAAGGAGCACCAGCCGGTGGGCATCATCCGCCTCTCGGAGATCACCGGGCTCCCGAAGCACCTGGTCCGCTACAGCCTGAGGAGGCTGGAGCAGGACGGCCTCATCATCGCCACCAAGGACGGCGCCACGGTCTCCGCCAAGTACGGGGAGTTCATGGACAGCATCTCGTCCCGGCTGGACGACATCGAGGCCAGGGTCGAGAAGCTCCGCCGCGACATGGAGCCATAAATTTTTAATACGACCCAGGTATGGGAGTGAGTAAGCCTCTGTAGCTCAGTCGGTAGAGCGTGTGACTGTTAATCACAAGGTCCTCGGTTCGATCCCGTGCGGGGGCGCCACTCTTATCTCAAATTCAATCCGATGCGGTCCCCGCATCGTTTTCGATCTTCCCGCCGTTCTTAGCTCTGGCCGAGGCCACGAGCGAGAGGACCGGCAGTTCTATCAGCGGCCCGACCGCGAGCGCCACCAGGATCAGCGGGGAATCCGCGAAGACGGCGGCCGCGATCGCAAGTGCCAGCGGTTCGTTCCTCGCCATCGTCGTGAAGATCAATGCCGTCGCGTCGCCGTACGGCATATGCTCCGCTCTCGAGGCCCCGGTGGCCACGAGGTAATCGATCAGGAAGAACGCGAGCATCGGGACGATCAGGCTCGTGACGAGCCCCGCGTTGTCGAACACCGTCTCCGCCGACGAGGCGAACATCGCGAAGATCGCAAGGCACAGGAAGAACAGCTGCAGGAGGTCGCTCTTGGCAATGACCCAGGCATCGAAATTCTGCACGCTCCCGCTCCGCTTCGAGAGCCACTTCACGACCAATACGGCAACGAGCGGGATGACGACCATGTAGGCCGCCTGCAGCAGCATGTCGGCCATGTCGAAATCCACGTCCGACCCGTAGAAGATCATGAGGTAGACCGGCATCATGACCACCTGGATGACCAGGTTCATGGGCAGGATGCTGCTCCCGAGGGCCACGTTGCCCCCGGCCAGCCGGGTGAACACCAGGTACCAGTCGGTGCAGGGCATTATGAGCAGCAGGAAGAGGCCGATCCGCATGTCGCTGTCATCGTACAGCAGCTGTCCCATCGCCCAGGCCAGCACCGGCGTGAAGACGAAGTTGATAGCCAGCGCGGTGACGGAGAAGCGGGCATTCGCGAAGGACTTCCTGAGGTCCCCGCCGTCCACTGCCGAGAAGACGGCGTAGAGCATCAGGATCAGGAAGACCTCGATGAGGACCTCGGCGCTGCTGAGGTCGAAGACCGCCCCGAACGCCAGCCCGGCCAGCGCCGAGAGGAGCATCGCCGCGGTGTGGAGCCAAGGTCCGCTGTCCATCAAAGCTTCAATGCTGGCATATTACAAAAAGAGGATTGCGGAACGCTCCCGTCCGGAGCATGAAAACTATTTCAATGCACAGCAGATAGGGTCGCCCCGAAGGGCTCATAGCTTAGCTAGGTAGAGCGTCCGACTCATAATCGGATGGCCGCCGGTTCAAATCCGGCTGGGCCCACCAGCCCCTCGTTCTTTGTCCTTGTTGAATTCGAGGACGTTCTCCTTCGCCATGTCCTGGGCGAGGTGCTTCGACAGCATCCCCACTTCCTCCCAGGCGGCGTCGAAGATGGCGATGGGGACGAGGCAGGGGATGGACAGCGGCTGCCTGATCTCCGGGTCCACGACCCTGCTGCCGTTCCAATCCGTCACGTCGGACAGATGGATGGTGTCGCCGAGCAGCTTGGCGTAGTTCTGCACGTTCTTGCAGTCCGAGGCGATCTTGATTTTGATGGTGTCCCCGTCGGGCTGCAGCTCGGCCGTGACCTTGGTGGTCTTCGAGCAGGTCTTCATCCGCACGGTGACGACAGATGTCATGCTTCCTTGAATTGACATCTCGGATTAAGAAGGGTCGGCGGACATGTCCGCCT
>JBMNQO010000047.1:0-9324 GCA_050944195.1 Methanomethylophilus sp.
AGCACCTCCGCGGCGATGATGAGCAGGACGACCGCGATGATCAGCACCGGGTACATCCATTCCGACCACCGGCGCTTCCGGGAGCCGTTGCCGGCATCATCATCAGGTGCGGGCCCGAATTTCCCAGGGTTGAGCTCGAACAGGCCGGACATGTTCCCTTTCGGACGGTTCTTCAGCACCCATTCATACCTTGCGCGGTACTTCCTCTCCAGCGAAAGGTAGTTGTGGTCCATGTACCAGAAGCACGCCAGCGGTATGCAGCAGATGACGGCCGCCCAGCCCCATCCGAAATCGTCATAGCACCACAGGCCAAGCACCGCCACCACGAGGGTTATCGCCCACCCTTTGCATTTGAAAGAGTTGTCCGCCATGCGGTTGATACAGCCCTCGAGGAGGTCGATCTCCTTGAACAGAGCCTCGTTGTTCTGCTGTTTTGCCGGTACGGCATCGTTTTCCATTGTATTTTCGCACCGATTGCATGACCGATGAACAGCTTATCAAGTATTGGGCTGAATTCTGCGGGCAGAGGGAATCGGCACAGCATCGCACCGAATCTCTGCATCGGCAACAATATCTTTCTTGTGACCGAAATAACATTTTTAGGTTATCAGGGTAAGATTAATATCGGATAACTTCTATAAAGTGCCGTATGGCAATCGGCAGCGGGTCCCGCGAATCGTCGTTATCCGATGCATCAAGGTGCATCTGGGCGAAGCTCGGCGAAGACGGATCCTCATGGCTCCCGCTGGCCGTCCACCTCCGCGACGCCGCCGGGGTCGCCGGCCTCCTCTGGGACCGGTGGCTCCCCGAGTCCACGAAGGGGATTGTGTCGAGGGGCCTGTCGGGGACCGCGGCGGAGCCGAGGGAAATCCTGATCTTCCTCGCGGCCTCCCACGACCTCGGCAAGGCGACCCCGGCGTTCCAGATCAAGGCCAAGGGCAAATGTCCCAGCATCATCGATTCCCTCGTCTCCCACGGGCTGAGGATGAGGCCCATGAGCTCTCCCGACGCCGTCCCCCATGCGACCGCGTCGGAGCTGATCATGGAGCGCAGCGGCCTCGACCAATCGGTCGCGGACGTCTGCGGCGCCCACCACGGGACGGCCCCCACCAAACGCGAGCTGAAGAACTCCAGGGCGTACCCGGCGAACACCGGTTTCTCCGATCCCGCCTGGAAGAGCGTCCAGGACGAACTCCTCTGGTACGCCGTCTCCCTATCGGGGACCGATATGGAAGAACTGCGCCGCGCCCGCCTGGACATCGAGGCGCAGGCCGTTCTGAGCGGCCTCGTGATCATGGCCGACTGGATATCAAGCAACGAGGCGTGGTTCCCGTACGACATCGGCTGCGACGCCGGGGACGAAGCGTTCCGTGCGAGGGTCGGATCGGCTGCCGAGAAGCTCTCCCTCACCGATGCCTGGGCTGGGGACGTCCCTGCTGCAGAGGATATCTTCAGGGAGCGCTTCGGGTTCGAGGCCCGGCCCTTCCAGGCCGCCGTCGCCGAGGCCGCCTGCGAGATGAGGTCCCCCGGGGTGATGGTCATCGAGGCCCCCATGGGGGAGGGGAAGACGGAGGCGGCCCTCGCCGCCGCCGAGATACTGGCACATCGCTTCGGGGCCGGCGGGATCATGTTCGCGCTCCCCACCCAGGCCACGTCCGACGGCGTGTTCCCGCGGGTGGAGAAGTGGATCGGGGAGGTCTCGGGCGGGAGCCGGCACACGGTGTTCCTGGCGCACGGCAAATCACGCTACAACAGGTTCTACATGGACCTCCCGCGGGCCGGATGGAACGTCAGCGGCGGCCCCGTGGTCGTCAACGAGTGGTTCAGCGGCCGGAAGAAGGGCCTCCTCTCGGACTTCGCCGTGGGGACCGTGGACCAGCTCCTGATGGGCGGGCTCCGCCAGCGGCACCTCGCGCTCAGGCACCTGGGCCTTGCCAACAAGGTGGTGATAATCGACGAGTGCCACGCGTACGACGCCTACATGGGGAGCTACCTGCAGAAGGTCATGCAGTGGCTCGGGGCGTACCGCGTGCCGGTGATCCTGCTTTCGGCGACCCTCCCGCCCTCGAGGCGCCGCGAGCTGGTCGACGCGTACACGGGGAAGAAATCCCCGGAGGACAGCGGCTACGCCGCCGTGCAGTCGTACCCGGTGATCACCTATTCCGACGGGGAAGAGGTGAAGCAGAGGTTCCCGCCCGCCTCCGGCCGTTCGACGGACGTCTCCGTCGAAAGGATCGCGGACGAGGCCCTCCCGGACCGCCTCGGCAAGCTCACCTCGCAGGGCGGATACGCGGGGATCATCGTCAACACCGTCGGCAAAGCGCAGCGGATCGCCGACGAGCTGGCACATAGGTTCGGAAAGGAATCGGTGCGCCTCCTGCACTCGAGGTTCACGGTCATCGACCGCTCGGTCAAGGAATCGGAAGCGGTCGAGATGCTGAGCAAAGGGAACCGCAAGGCCCCGCCCTTCCGCATGTTCATCGTGGGGACGCAGGTGATGGAGCAGTCGCTCGACCTGGACTTCGACGTCATGGCGACCGACCTGTGCCCGGTCGACCTGCTGATCCAGCGCATCGGGCGCCTCCACAGGCACGACAACGTCCGCCCGGGGCCCCTGGAGGAGCCCCGTCTCCTGCTCCTGGACAAGGGCGAAGGGGAGATGGACGCCGGCTCCCGGGCCGTCTACGGGGACCTGCAGCTGCTCAACACCAGGCTGCTGGTGAAGGACAGGATATCCGTCCCGGCGGACGTCGAGCCCCTGGTCCGCGCCGCCTATTCCCCTGCCCCCGTGGCCGGGTCCGAGGTCCTCGGAGAGGATTATTCCGATGCCGAGCGGGAGGCCGCCCTGAAGATGAAGAAGAAGGAGACCAAGGCCTCCGCGTTCCAGATCTCGGGGCCTACCGAATCTCAAACGCTTATAGGATGGACCGAGTTCGGCACCTCGGACAGCGAGGCCGCCGGCCGGGCCGCGGTCCGCGACACGGACGGCTCCGTCGAGGTGATCCTCGTCGGCCGCAGCGGCGACGGGGCCTACAGGGTCATCCCGTACGAGGGCGGGGGCGGGGAGGAGATCCCCTCCGATTCCGCCCCAGCGCCCGAGACCGGGTACGAGATGCAGGGGTGCAAGATCGCCCTGCCGAGGTACTTCTCCCGGCCCGAGCGCATCGAGGAGACGCTGGAATCCCTAGCTTCCTATAAATCCGAGAACATCCCAAGCATATGGGACGAGTCCGAGTGGCTCGCGGGGGAGAACTACCTGGTGCTGGACGATGAAGGCAGATGCGAGCTCTGCGGGAAGAGGATGGCATACGACAGCGAAATCGGTTTGAGGTTTGTTGATGACTGAAGAAAGAGAGTACAATCTGCTGGAAGAGAAATGGATCCGCGTTATGAACGCGGACGGCAGCGTTTCGTCGGTGAGCCTTCCCGAAGCGTTCGGGAAAGCGCACGAGATCCGCTCGATATCGGGGGATTCCCCTCCCCAGGACCTGGCGGTCCTGCGCCTGATGCTCGCGGTGATGTATGCCGCCTATCCGCATGCGGACCTGGCGGACGAGCGCGAGGCGGCCGACACCTGGCACAGCATGTGGGAGAAGGGCCGCTTCGACGGCACGGCGGGGGAGTACCTGTCCAAATGGAAGGACAGGTTCTACCTCTTCGATCCCGAGAGGCCGTTCTACCAGGCGCCCATCGACAAGGGCACGGAGTACACGGCGGCCAAGCTCGACGGGAACATCTCCGAGAGCAACAACAAGGCCAGGCTGTTCCTGCCCGTGAGCCCGAGGAACAAGGGGCACATGGGGTACGCCGAGGCGGCCAGGTGGCTCCTTTACCTCAACGGCTTCGACGACACGTCGGCGAAGCCCACGGTCAGGGGAGGAGAGAACAAGCTGCCCTCGTCCGGAGCGGGATGGATGGGGAAGCTGGGCCTGGTGTACGCAGAAGGGAGCACCCTCTTCGAGACCCTGATGCTCAACTTCGTCCTCTCGTCCGAGGGCAGGCCCTTCCCGAGAGGGGAACCGGCATGGGAGCTTGAAAGACCCAGATGCGAGGAGAGGGTCGAGATCCCCCTGCCGAGTTCGCCGGAGGAGATGCTCACCCTGCAGTCCCGGCGGACGCTGCTCGGCCGCGACGGCGAGGGGGTGACCGGGTTCCTGCTCATGGGCGGAGACATCGTCGACAAGGAGAACGCCTTCACCGAGCAGATGACCGTCTGGAGGCTCGACAAGACGTCCAAGCAGTGGGTACCCAAGCGCCACGATCCCTCCAAGGCAATGTGGCGCGACTATGCATCGCTGCTCGTCAGCAGCAAGAGCAACACGGAAGACGCCCAGTACCGCGAACCGGGTGTCGTCATGTGGCTGTCCGTCCTTTCCGACAGAGGCTATCTGGAGCCCGGCTCCGTCACGCTCCGCGTGACCGGGGTGAAATACGCTGACAAGGACTTCTTCGTCGAGGACATCATCGACGACGGGATGTCCGTGAACCGCGGGCTCCTCTCTTCCGTCGGAGAGGTCTGGAACATCAGGATCTCGGAGATAATCTCCAAGACCGAGACGTGCGCGTACGCCGTCGGAGACCTGGCGAAGAAGATCGTCGGCACCGGGGCCAATAGCGGCGACGAGACGCTGATGAAAGGCATCGCCGCCAACGCCCGCGCCGACTTCTACTACAGCCTCGACCAGCCCTTCCGCGTGTGGCTGTCCGGGATAGATCCGGAGAACGACGACATCGAGGAGAAGATGGCGGAATGGCTGGAGGCCCTCAGGCGCAGATCCCTGTCGGCCGGGAGGGACGCGCTCCGCGGACTCGGGGCCAGCGCGCTCGTGAAGGGGAAGCTCGACAGCAACCCCTTCGTTTCGTACAGGATGTTCGCGGGGCTGATCAGGAAAACCACTGCCACGGCAGTAACGGAAGGTGATGGAAACGGCAAACAGTAAAACGGAAATGGTGGGGGAGTTCGTCCGCTCGAAGATCTATCTGCTGCAGGCGGATTCTCCGTGGGCCAAGGCGATGCTCGCCGAACTCAGGCGCGGCATTGGGAAGGACATCTCGGAATCGCCCGAGACGTGGGAGATCGTCCTGCAGGACATGCCGGACGATCTCATCTACCACGGGAAAGACGATTGCAAGGCGACGGAAGCGGAAGCGGCGGTGTACACCGCCCTGACCCTCTTCGCCCTGCACAAGCAGGGCGGGGACACCGCCCAGATAAACGGAGTCTCGTTCGGCGAGGCGGCACGCAGGCTCGCCGACGGGAACAACGACGATGCCATCAAGCGGCGCTTCGACGCAGTGATGACATCGACCAACCTGAAGGAGATCTCGAACCACGCCCGCGGGCTGGTCCAGCTGATGAAGGCCGCCGACCGGCCCGTGGGGTTCGACTATCCGAAGTTCGCGGAGGACCTGTACAGGTTCCAGTTCACGGAAGGCCGCAGGAGCGTCTGCCTCAGATGGGGGCAGGACTTCTATGCGGGGAAGAAAGCAAGCAAGAACGACAATGAAGAAGCAAAGATCGGAGAGTGAAGAAATGTCAGAGAAAATTTTCGTAGATGTGAATGTGATCCAGACCGTCCCGCCCAGCTGCGTCAACCGCGACGACACGGGGAGTCCCAAGACCGCCGTGTACGGGGGGATCCCCCGCGCCCGCGTGTCCTCCCAGAGCTGGAAGAAGGCGATGAGGGACTTCTTCCGGGAGGACTTCGACGAGTCGGAGCTCGGCTACCGCACCAAGAAGGTCGTCGACCTGATCGCCGCCCGGATCGCCGAGAAGGACGGGTCCGTCTCCGCGGAGGACGCGACCAAGAAGGCAGCAGACGTCCTCACGGCGGCCGGGGTGAAGCTGAAGGCCCCCAAGAAGAAGAAAGGCGAGGAGGAGAAGCCCGCCACGGAGACGGAGGCCCTCTTCTTCATCAGCACGAAGCAGATCGACAACATGGCCTCGCTCGCCCTCGAGGGCGGCTACGACAAGAAGGCCGCCCAGGCGGCCCTCATGGCCGGGCAGGGGATCGAGGTCGCCCTCTTCGGGAGGATGGTCGCCGACGACCCGTCGCTGAACGTTGACGCCTCCTCGCAGGTGGCCCACGGGATCTCGACCCACCGGGTCGACAACGAGTACGACTACTACACCGCGGTCGACGACATGGCCCCCGAGGACAACGCCGGCGCCGGGATGATCGGCACCGTGGAGTTCAACTCTTCCACGCTCTACCGCTACGCGACGGTCGCCGCGCACGACCTCGCCGAGCACCTCGGCAGCAGCGAGGCGGCGGCCAAGGCGGCCGCCGAGTTCGTGAAGGCCTTCGTGCTCTCTATGCCGTCCGGCAAGCAGAACACCTTCGCCAACCGCACCGCCCCCTACGCGGTGTTCGTCGCGGTCCGCGCCGACCAGCCGGTCAGCCTCGTGACCGCCTTCGAGTCCCCCGCCAAATGCGGCGACGGTGGCTACAACGAGGACTCCGTGAGGAAGCTGGTGGACGAGGAGAAGAAGGTCTGCTCCGATTTCGTCGCCCCTCCCGTGAAGTCATGGCAGATCGGGGAGGGCCTCGGGGACCTCGGCCCCCAGTCCACCCTGGCGGACACCCTGGCACAGTTGGAGGACTACCTGAAGGGCGCGCTGGGGAAGGAAGAGTGAGATGCCCACCTTGCTGATAAGGCTGGCAGGCCCCCTGCAGTCATGGGGGACCTCCAGCCATTTCAATAACCGCGGCACCGCGAGGGAGCCGAGCAAAAGCGGGGTCATCGGCATGCTCGCCGCGGCGATGGGCCGTTCCCGGGACGACAGCGTCGAAGACCTCGCCGCCCTCCGCTTCGGCGTGAGGATAGATCAGACCGGCCCGATAACGAAGGACTTCCACACCGCCCGCCATCCGACTAACGCGAAACTGGCTTTCGTCACGAACCGCTACTATCTCTCAGACTCGGTCTTCGTCGCCGGCCTCGAGGGGGACGCAGGGCTTCTGGAAGAGGCCGACAGGGCCCTCCGCAGCCCGCAGTACCCCCTTTTCCTGGGACGCAGGTCCTGTCCCCCGGCGGGCAGGGTTTCTCTGGGGATCCGCGATATGACCCTAGAAGACGCCCTGAGGAACGAGCCCTGGTGCGCGTCCGAATGGTACAGGAGGCGCATGGGGAAGGAGGTCGATTTGGAGATCGTCACCGACTCCTCCGGGAACGGGAGCAGCAGCGAGACCGCGCAGGACGTGCCGGAATCGTTCTCCCAGGAGCGGAGGGAGTTCTCCTCCCGGGGGATCACGCGCATGATCTCGGGAGCGCATTTCGAGAACAGCCTCGGCAGGGAATACCCGGACCATGACGCCATCGCCGAGGTGGCGAGGAGCGGACGATGTACCTATCGAGAGTGGAGATCAATCCCTACCGGCGCGAGTCGATGAAGGCCCTCAATTCGCCCGAGATCATGCACGCGGCGGTCATGGCGTCCTTCCCGGCCTCGGGCTCGGGAGGGGACCGGGTCCTCTGGAGGATCGACCGCGTGGGCTCCGCGACCTACCTGATCGTCCAAAGTGCCAGGAAGCCTGATTTCCATCACATCGTCGACCAGTTCGGGAGGCCCGACTGCGGCGACGGATGGGACTGCCTCGATTACGACAGGTTCCTCTCCCGGATCGAGAACGGGCAGACCTGGAGGTTCAGGCTGGCCGCCAACCCCGTCCGCAGCGTCATGCCCGCCGAGAACAGGGAAGGCGCCCGCGGGAAGGTCTGCGGGCATGTGACCGCCGAGCAGCAGACCCGCTGGCTCCTGGACAGGTGCCAGAAGCACGGGTTCGCCGTCCTCGGGACCGAGGAAGAGCCCTCCGTCACCATCGTCCGCCGCGAGGTCTCGAAGTTCAGGCGCGGCGGTTCTACCGTGACCGTCAGCAGGGCGGTCTTCGAGGGCGTCCTCCGCGTCACTGATGCCGATGCCCTCCGGAAATCGATGGAAGAGGGCATCGGAAGGGCCAAGGCGTACGGATGCGGGCTGCTGACCCTGGCAAGGCGATCCCTTGATGTCGAGGGTCGAGAAGCCCGAAATCCAGGCCCTGCCGAGGATGGCGGACCGCCTGACCTTCGTCTACCTGGACCGCTGCGAGGTAAGCCGGGACGCTGGAGCGGTGACCGCGACCGACGCGCGCGGCACCGTTCACATCCCGGCCGCCTCGATCAGCACGCTGATGCTGGGCCCCGGGTCCGTGATAACGCACCGGGCGGTGGAGCTGCTGGGCGATGCCGGCGCCACCATCGTCTGGGTGGGCGACGGCGGCGTGCGCTATTACGCGCACGGCCGCCCGTTAACACATTCTTCATCGCTTCTCGCCGCCCAGGCCGCGGCGGTATCGAACAAACGCTCGAGGATGGCCGTGGCCCGCCGCATGTACTCCATGCGCTTTCCAGGAGAGGACGTCTCCCGGCTCACGATGCAGCAGCTCCGCGGCCGCGAGGGCGCGAGGGTGCGCTCCGTCTACCGCCGGTGCTCGGAGGAGACCGGGGTCAGGTGGGACGGCAGGCTCTACGACCCGAACGATTTCAGCTCGGGGGACGCGGTCAACCGGGCCCTCTCGGCGGCCAACTCCTGCCTCTACGGCCTGGTGCACAGCGCCATAGTCTCGCTCGGGTGCTCCCCGGGCCTGGGCTTCGTCCACACCGGCCATGAGCGCTCCTTCGTCTACGACATGGCCGATTTATACAAGGCGGAGACCTCGATACCCGTGGCCTTCAGGACCGCCGCCTCGGGGACGGGGGACCTGGGAAGGTCGGTCCGCCGCGCCATGCGGGATTCGATGCATTCGGCACACATCCTCGAACGCTGCGTGAAGGACATCTGGTCCTTCCTCATCGGGGAGCAGTCGGAGGAGGACGCCCCCGACGCGGTGATGCTGTGGGACGGCAGGGACGGGGAGGTCGCGGGCGGGGTCTCATACGGGGGAGGGCCGGATGATAGTGATAGTCCTGTCTAAGCCTCCCACTCCGTCGGTGCGCGGCGACCTCACCAAATGGCTTTTCGAGGTGGCCCCGAACGTTTTCGCCGGGAAGCTGACTCCTAGGGTCAGGGACAGGCTTTGGGACCGCGTGGTCTGCAACAGCCTCGGAGGCCGTGCGGTCATGGCGTACAGCACCCCGCACACCGAGCAGGGATTCGCGTTCAGGGTCTGCAACTCCGAATGGTCTCTGCAGGACTTCGACGGCATCGAGATGATGGTCCGGCCGGGATCTGCGAAAAACAAAACCGATTGAAATAGCATTTTTTCTTCACGCAAATGGAGTAATTCTTTTCTACTGGCTATTTCAATCTTCCAAGTGTAGTCCCCGCGTAGGCGGGGGTGATCC
>JBMNQO010000048.1:0-9181 GCA_050944195.1 Methanomethylophilus sp.
CCGCCGTCAATACGGCAGTCCAGGACCCCGGCGATCCTGGTTTCGAGCCCCAGCTTCCCGCCCTCCTCGGCGAGGCGGTTGCAGACGTACCCGCCGGACATGTCGGCGTAGCGCTCGATGATGATGCCTTGGTGCGTTCCGCGATTCCTCCGTCCGCCGCGCGGACGAAAGCACGGATTCAATGGGCATCATAAATACGCTTGCGCGCGCGGACGCTTATAGACGTACGGGCGCGTCCGAAGATTTTATAGCAATAATGGGAATGCGTTCCGCATGGACGCCGTCGAGTTCCTGAAGATCATCTTCGTAGGTCTCTGGGTTTTCCTCCCCGCGATGCTGCCCAACTCGGCCGCGGTGGTGTTCGGGAAGCACGGCAAGACCAAGATGGACTTCGGGAAGACCTGGCGCGGCAAGCGCATCTTCGGCGACGGGAAGTCCTGGGCCGGCTTCTTCGGAGGGGCCTTCTCGGGCATCCTGCTCGGGCTCATCCAGATCGGGATCGCGTCGATCTTCGACGACTCCGGCGACTACTGGGGCTTCGGGGACTTCTGGGGCAACGTGAAGGTCATCGTCACCCTCGCGTTCGGAGCGGTCCTCGGGGACCTCTGCGGGGCCTTCATCAAGAGGAGGATGGGGCTGGAGCGGGGCGCCAAGGCGCCCGGGCTCGACCAGTACGACTTCGTGGCGGGGGCGCTGCTGCTGACGGCGCTCTTCTCGCCGCATTGGGTGTACGACACGTACATCGAGGGGTGGCATATCTGCGCCCTGCTCTTCCTGCTGCTGATCATGTTCGGCATCCACCGGGCGGTGAACATCATCGGCTACAGGATGGGGCTCAAGAAAGAACCGTGGTGATTGGAAAATGGCAGACATCAAGAAGGCGCTCGAGGAGTGCGGGGCCCTCCAGTTCGGGGATTTCACGCTCGCCTCCGGCGCCAGGAGCAACTATTACATCGACATCAAGAAGGCTAGCACCAAGCCGGCCGTCCTCTCCCTCATCGCCGACGAGATGGCGGCGAAGATGGAGGAGATGGACCTCCACCCCGACGAGGTCGCCGGGGTCGTGCTTGGTTCCATTCCGCTGGCCACCGCCCTCTCCCTGAAGACGGGCATCAACCTGCTGATGGTGCGCAAGGAGCGCAAGGACCACGGCACCGGGAAGCTCGTCGAGGGCGACCTCAAGGAGGGCGACCGCGTGCTGGTGATCGAGGACGTCATCACCACCGCCGGCTCCTCCATGAAGGCCATCGCGGCCCTCCGCGCCGAGGGCGTGAAGGTCGACAAGGTCTTCTCGGTCATCGACCGCGAGGGCGGCGGGAGGGAGAACCTCGCCAGCATCGGCGTGTCGCTGTACGCGCTGGTCACCGGGTCCGAGCTCCTGCGGGACGCGAAGCAATGATCATCCCGCCCGGGAAGGAGTGCCAGCGGTGCGATTTGTGGAAGCACCGCACCAAGATCGTCACCCCCTGCGGGGACGTGAACTCCCCCGTTGCCTTCGTCGGCGAGGGGCCCGGGGAGAACGAGGACCTCGAGGGCGTGCCGTTCGTCGGCCGCGCCGGGAAGATCCTCGACGGCATCCTCGAGGAGATGGGGCTCCCCCGGGAGAAGGTCTTCATCACCAACACCGTCAAGTGCCGCCCGCCGGAGAACCGCGAGCCCACCCCCGAGGAGATGCAGGCCTGCCGGCCCTACCTCGTGAGCGAGCTGCAGGGGCGGAAGGCCATCGTCGGGCTGGGCAAATCCGCCATCCGCGACCTCCTCGGTTACGAGGGGCCGATGAAGGACATCGTCAACACCCGCCAGACCATCGACGTCGGCGGGGAGAAGATCCTCTTCATCCCCACCTACCACCCCATGGCCTGCATCTACCAGCCGAACGCCCGCGAGCAGCTGCGGATGACGGTCGCCATGGTGAAGGAGGAGTTCTACTGATCGCCTTCGCCCTCGACATGGACGGCACGCTCTACCACGGGGAGCGCCCGGTCCCGGGGGCGAAGGACTTCGTCGATCAGCTGAGGGAGCGGGGCATCCCGTTCCGGTTCCTCACCAACAATTCCGCCCATCCAAGGAAATTTTACAAAGACAGGCTGGCCCGCATGGGGTTCGGCGCGGAAGAGGAGGACGTCCTCACCAGCACCGTCGCCACCGTCCGGTACCTCAAGGAGAAGCGGCCGGGGCAGAGGGCGTACATCATCGCCACCCCCGAGGTGAAGGAGGAGATCCTCGGCGCGGGGATCCCGGAGTGCCGGGAGGGCACCCCCGATTACGTGCTCCTGACCTTCGACACCACCATCGACTACGCGAAGCTCAACCGCGGCTACCATTATCTGCTGGCCGGGGCGGCATTGGTCGCCACCCACCCCGACGACGTCTGCCCCACCGAGGACTCCTACGACGTCGACATCGGCCCTTTCATCAGGCTCTTCGAGTCACTCACCGGGAAGAAAGCGGAGACCGTCGGCAAGCCCAACCGGCTGATGCTGGAGATGGCCGCCGCCGAGATGGGGGTCAAACCGGAGAATGTCGTCATGGTCGGCGACCGCCTGACCACCGACATCAAGATGGGCGTCGACGCCGGCACGAGGACGGTGCTGGTATTGACGGGGGAGACCGATACGGATCTCCTCGCGAGGTCGGAGATCAAGCCGACCTTCGCCGTCGGCTCGGTCGCGGACATCCTCCCGGAGCTCGTCGACACCGGGAAACTCAGCTAATTTTGACATCCGCGGGGTCTATAATGCACACCGCGCGTGCGTCTTTCTATCCCCTTTTTTAAATACATAAAAAACGTACAACCACCCAGAGGTTGGAGTGCTGCCGCCCAGCGGGAGCGCTCTGCCGCATCAGGGATGCACTGCGGCTCTGCCGTACGTTCCGAAAGGATGGTTCGGGATGTATCTAAAAGAGATAGAACTGGAGAATTTCAAGTCGTTCGGCGGGAAGGTTACCGTTCCGCTCATGAACGGCTACATGGCGGTCACTGGACCGAACGGGTCAGGCAAATCGAACATCGGCGACGCGATCCTCTTCGTGCTGGGGCCCCGGTCCCCGAAGGCGGTCCGCGCGGGCAGGCTCACGGACCTGATCTTCAACGGCGGCCCGAACCACTCCAAGGCGAAGTACATGAAGGTCTCGCTGGTCTTCGACAACAGCGACCGCATGATGCCCTGGGACGAGGACACCGTCACCCTCACCCGCTACGTCAAGCTGGCGGAGAACGGCGTCGATTATTCGTCGTATTTCTTCATCAACGACCAGAAGTCCACGCTCACCGAGTTCGACCGCCTCCTCACCAAGGCGAGGATCAGCGCGGACGGCTACAACATCGTCCAGCAGGGCGACGTCACCAACATCGTCGAGATCAGCGCGGTGGAGCGCCGGAAGATCCTGGACTCGATCTCCGGCATCGCCAGCTTCGATGCCGACATCGCCGCGGCGCAGAACGAGAGGACCCAGGTCCAGGCGAACCTGGAAAGGGTCGACTTCATCAAGGGCGAGAAGGAGAAGGCCGTGAAGCAGCTGGAGAAGGACCGCGAGGAGGCCATGAAGTACCAGGACCTCAAGAACCGCCTGGACGTCGCCAACGCCCAGATGGCCGTCCGCCAGCGCGACAACACCAAGGCCTCCTACGACAGCGTCATCGCCTCGCTCAAGGGCATCCAGGACGAGATGAAGGCGCTCTCCGACAAGAAGGCGGAGCTCGTCGCCCAGCGCGACGAGAACGACAGGCAGACCAAGGCCAAGGAGGACGAGATCGAGGCCAAGCTCGGCTCCGAGTACACCGACGCCAAGAAGGAGGTCGAGGACGCTAAGATCGCCGTCGCCACCGAGCAGAACAAGGCCGAGCTGGCGAAGGAGGACAAGGACGACCAGCAGGTCTTCCGCGAGAACTTCCTCCAGGACAACGAGCAGAACGCCAACCAGCGCAAGACCGTCGCCCAGAACCTGGCCGACGCCGAGATCAAGAAGAAGGACGCCGACGCCGAGCTGGAGGCCGCCCTCAAGGAGGAGAAGTCCATCCGCGAGGAGACCGCCAGCCACGGCGGCGAGATGACCCAGCTCCAGAAGAAGCTCGAGAAGCTCGAGAAGGACATCGACGCGGCCGCCCGCGACGAGCAGAACGCCTCCGCCAGGCAGGCCGCCGTCAACTCCGTGCTGGAGAACGCCCGCACCTCCAAGGCCCAGGCCGAGGAGGCCGTGCAGGCCGCCGACTTCGAGGTCAAGGACGCCGAGGGCAACCTGAAGGAGGTCCAGACCGAGGCCGGCCCCCAGAACGAGGCCGAGGAGCTCGGCAAGAAGGTCCTCGCCCTCAAGAAGCAGGAGGCCGAGCTGGAGAAGCAGGAGGAGGAGCTCAAGGCCATCGCCGAGAAGAAGACCGAGGAGTACAACCGCCTCTCCACCGAGAAGAGGGTCACCGAGTCGCTCAACCGCGGCAGCGAGGCCCTCTCGCGCATCCTCACCGCCAAGGAGAGCGGCGAGATTAAAGGCATCCGCGGGACCGTGGCCCAGCTGGCCACCGTCGACGAGGGCTACGAGACCGCCGCCGCGGTCGCCGCCGGCGGGAAGATGAACGCGGTCGTCGTCGACAACAAGGACGTCGGCGCCGAGTGCATCAACTTCCTGAAGAAGAACGGGCTGGGGAGGCTGACCTTCCTGCCCATGAGCGACATGATGCCGGGCAAGCCCCGCGCGAAGGCCATCATGGCCCTCAAGCGGACGGACGGCTACATCTCCGACTTCGTCGAGTTCAAGCCGGAGTACGCCAACGTGTTCTGGTACGTCTTCGGCGACACCCTCGTCGTCGGGGACCTCGACAAGGCCAAGGAGGTCATGGGCGGGGTGAGGATCGTCACCCGCGCCGGGGAGCTCATCGAGGCCTCGGGCGCCATGACCGGCGGGAACCTCGACAAGAGGAAGATCGCCAAGTTCGGGCCCTCCGGGCAGTCCGCCCTCGAGGCGGCCGCCGCCGACATGCGCAAGGCGCAGGACCAGCTCGAGGAGCTGAGGGCCGACCTGAGGAGCCTCAGGGACAAGATCCGCGAGACCGACTCGCAGATGACCCAGTCGGGCTCCCGCAGCATCGGGATGCAGGGCAAGATCGCCGGCGCCAAGGCCACCCTCGAGCAGGCCAAGAAGCACCTGGCCGCCGCCCAGGAGGACCTCAGGCAGAAGACCCAGGCGGCCGCCGACGCCGAGAAGCAGCAGCAGGCGGCCGACGCCGAGCTGAAGAAGGCGCAGGACGCCCTCGAGGCGCTCAGGAACGAGCAGGCGCAGGCCCGCGAGAGGCTGTCCGTCATCGCCCCGGCGGACCTCCAGGAGAGGATCCAGAAGGCCACCGACCGGGTGGCCGCCGCCCGCAACGCGGTCGCCGAACTGAAGGACCAGATGGGCACCATCAAGGCGGAGCTCGCCGGCCTCGACAAGCAGAAGGAGGCCACCGACAAGCAGATCGCCCACGTCGACGAGCTCATCGCCGCCGACGAGAAGGAGATCGCCGACCACACCGCCAAGGCCGAGGAGCTCAAGGTGAAGCTGGAGGCCGTCAAGTCCATCATGGACAAGATGGAGTCCGCCATCGAGGGGCTCAAGGCCGAGAAGGACGCCCTCGTCGAGCGCGGCTACGACCTCAAGAACCAGATCGACGCCGCCCAGAAGGACATCGAGGTCAAGGACGGGGTCCTGCAGAGCCAGATGGCCCAGGGCGAGATCCTGAAGCAGAACCTCGCGCAGTACGAGGAGGCCGTGAAGGCCATCACCATCGAGGTCCCGCAGCCAATCCCCTCGGAGTCGGCGCTGAAGAGCGAGATCAAGCAGTGCAACGACAAGATCTCCGCCCTCGGGAACGTCAACCTGAGGGCGATCGAGGACTACGACGCGGCCGCCCAGGAGCTCCAGCTCCTGACCGAGCAGTCGAAGGTCCTCAGCAACCGCATCGGCGAGCTCGACGGGCTCACCGACGACCTGTCGAAGAAGAAGAAAGGGCTCTTCATGGAGTCCTACAACGCCGTGGACGCCAACTTCAAGGAGATCTACTCCAAGCTCTCCGGCGGAGGCGAGGCGTACATGGCCCTCGACGACCCGGAGGACCCCTTCGCGGGCGGCCTCCAGATCAACGCCAAGCCCAAGAACGGCAAGATGACCCGGCTGGCCGCCCTCTCCGGAGGGGAGAAGTCGCTCACCGCCCTGTCGTTCATCTTCGCCATCCAGGAGTACCAGCCCTCGCCGTTCTACGTGCTCGACGAGGTCGACATGTTCCTGGATTCGGTGAACGCCGAGACCGTCGCCATGAGGGTCAAGGAATCTTCCGAGAGCGCGCAGTTCATCCAGGTCTCCCTGAGGCAGGTCGCGCTCAAGCACGCCGACCACCTCATCGGCGTCACGAGGCCGCCGAACGGCATCAGCCGCATCATCATGCAGCCCGATATCGCGGAAGTATCGAAATATGAGGAAGAAGCTTTAAGGAACATCAAGAAGGAGGACGGGGAATCCTCCGGTTCGGAGTAAAGGGATGAGATAAATGGATGGGAACTCAACCGAGCAGATCGAGCAGCACCTGCTCTACTACAAGGCATTGGCCGAGAACAAGGAGGACATCGACAGGATCGACGGGTACCTCCGCACGCTGCGCGAGACGAACGACAACGCGAAGCTGGACGACCCGGTGGACGAGTCCATCAGGGCGGTCTTCAGCGCCGTCCTGGACAACGGCTTCGACCCCTGGGCGATCGACATCGACGCCTTCGTCAAGGTGTACACCGAGAAGGTCGCCAGCAACCGCTTCGACATGGTCGTGGCGGGGAGCCTGGTGCTCATGGCCTGGAAGGTCCTGAACGCCCAGTCGGACAAGCTCCGCATGGTCGCCGAGCCGCCCGAGCCCGAGGTCGTCGACGACGATTTCGCCTTCGAGGACGAGGACCCCATGGTGGTGCCCGACGTCATGCTGAACGTCACCTACGCCAGGGACGTCCCCCGCAGCGTCACCATGAAGGACATCCTGGACGCCTTCGAGGGCGCCCGCGCGGAGGCCGAGGCCATCCGCATCAGGGAGCTCAACCGGCAGAAGCTGAAGGCCAAGGAGCCCCTCAAGTTCGACAACAAGGCGCACCGCGAGGACGACGAGAAGACCGTCGAGCGGGTGTACGAGCTCATCAAGTCCATGGGCCCCGGGCCCATGCCCATCACCGAGTTCTACACGAACGACATCGAGAGGAACATCACCGTCTTCGTGTCCGTCCTCCACCTCGTGCGGAGGGGGCTGCTGGATGTTTCGCAGACCGAGCTCCCCTACGGCGAGATCACCGTGCAGATCAAGGCCCCCGAGGCCCAGGTGCCCGTCGCCGAGGCCGCGGTGAACTGAGATGGAAGACAAGACGATCGTCGAGGCCGTGCTCTTCGCCGCCACCGAGTCGCTCCGGGTGGAGCAGATCGTGGAGCGGACGGGGCTGCAGGAGGCCGACGTGAGGTACGCCCTGCGCGACCTCAGGAGGGATTACGACAACCGCGATTCCGCCATCGTCATCTCCTCCGCCGGCGGCAACTACCGCATGGTCCTCAGGCAGGAGTGCCAGAAGTACATCGACGACTTCGCCAGGCCCGCCATCCCGGGCGGCGTGATGCGCACCCTCGTGACCATCGCCTACAACCAGCCGGCGCTCCAGTCCGAGCTGGTCCGGGTCCGCGGCCCGCGGGCCTACGAGGACGTCAAGGTCCTCCGCGAGATGGGCCTCGTGTCGGCGAGCTCCACCGGCAACACCAAGGAGCTCACCACCACCCCCAAGTTCGCCGAGATGTTCGGCATCGGCACCAACTCCAAGGCCGCCATCCGCAAATGGATCGAGGCCAACTCCACCAACCTCGGCAAGGGCGGGAACGCCGCCGAGGACCTGGCCCCCGAGGACCCCAACGACGCCGCCGGGGAGGCCCCGGAAGTGCCCTCCGAGGCCCCGGAGGAGGCTCCCTCCCAGGAGCCCAAGGACGGCTCCGAGTGAGCCGTCCGCCCTCATCCCCGCGCGGTCTTCCGTAACCCCTGCGTTGACAACTTGACAGTGGATATTAACGCGCGAAAGGTCGCGCACGTTGTTATATAATTTAGGAGCAATCATCACGGGAAAATCGGGCGTCCGTCCCTTGGGTGGGGGGACTGATGCCTTTGGGATGTGCTCCGATGAGCTTTCTCGACCGGGTGAACAAGGCTTCCGAGAACGACAAGACGCGCAAAGCGTGGTTCTACTTCGCCGTCCTCATCTTCGTCGTCATCATCCTCATCCCGGCCATCTACGTCGTCATCAAGATCTTCACCGAGTGGGACGACGTCAGCGACGTCTGGAACGACTCGTCCCAGATGGACGTCATCTGGGGCGCGGTCGGCACCTCGTTCGGCCTGGCCCTCGTGGTGACGCTGTTCGACATCATCGTCGGCCTCCCCATGGCCTGGATCATGGTGAGGAAGGAGTTCAAGGGCAAAGGCATCCTGGACTCCCTCCTCGACATGCCGCTGGCCTTCCCGACCGCGGTGCTGGGCCTCAGCGTCCTCATGTTCTGGGGATGCCCGGACGGGGTGGACATCCCCGGCTTGGGGTTCCATCTTTCGCCGTTCATGGCCCTGTTCCTTTTGCATGTGGTCTTCACCTACCCGTACATGGTGAGGTCCCTCTCGGGGATCCTGGAGCAGATCGAGCCCAACTACGAGACGGCCGCCATGACCCTCGGGGCCAGCCGCTGGACGGCGGTCCGCACCATCACCCTCCCGCTCTTCAGGACGGGGCTCGTCACCGGTTTCATCCTCTGCTTCGCGAGGTCTCTTTCCGAGACCGGCGGCACGCAGGTCCTGCTCACCATCATGGGGGAGGAGACCTCCTTCTACACCGGCCCTACCTACATTGCCGTAAACAAGGTCGGGAACGAAGCCACCCCCGACATGATCCTCATCAGCGTGATCATGATCCTGATCGCGCTGGCACTTCTCGTTCTGGTGAAGTACCTCATCACCAAGTTCAAGATCCCGGGGGAGAAGGTCTTCCCCGAGTTCGAGAGGAAGCTGAGCCACGGCGCGGTGCCCAAGATCAAGGACGGGCTGGCCGTCGCCGTCCTCATCTTCATGGTGCTCATCCCGGCCTTCTACGTCTTCACCTACCTGACGGAGCCGGGGGACATCGACACCGGCAAGCTGGCGAGGTCCATC
>JBMNQO010000049.1:0-8417 GCA_050944195.1 Methanomethylophilus sp.
AGATCGAGGCCCTCAACGAGGAGGCCTTCCCGGAGGCCGAGCGGACCTCCTACGAGGGCATGCTGGCGGCCGGCAAGGCGGACTGCGGGGAGCTCTTCGCCATCCTCGACGAGAGGAAGTTCATCGGGTTCGCGTACCTGCTCTGGCAGGACGAGATCCTCTACATCTACTACCTCGCCGTGCTCCCCGAGCTGCGCGGGAAGGGTTACGGCTCGCGCATCCTGGACACCCTGAAAGGGAGCTTCCCGGACATGATCCTAGTATTGAGCGCGGAGACCCCGGAGGACCGCGATGATGCCTCGGACCAGAAGGTCCGCAGGATCGAGTTCTACAAAAAGAACGGCTTCGAGATCGAGGGGAAGCCTCAGAGCTGGCACGGGATCTATTTCGATACTCTCTGCTACGGCGGGCATCCCACGGAGGAGCGCATGAAGCGCTTCTTCGAGGAGACCGAGAAGGCCCGGAAATCGGTCACGGGCGTCTCCGCCAGTAACGTCTCCAGCTGACCGCGGCGATCCCCAGCAGGACCACCGAGAAGGCCACCCAGACCAGGAACGTCTGGATGTTGTGGGGCATCAGGAAGATCAGGATCAGGGAGATGCCGAGCTCCGCGAGCAGCCCGGTCAGCAGCCCGTTCTCGTCGATTATCACAGCCCGTACTCCCGCAGGAACGCCCTCACGGCGCCCGAGTAGACCTCCCACTGCTCCAGGGCCGTCACGTGGCCGGCGCAGGGCACCACGGCCATCCTAGAGCCCTTCACGGCGTTCCTGTACTTCTGCAGGGTCTCGACCCTCACCTCGTCGCTGTCCCCGCACATGAAGAGCGTCGGGACGTCTATTTTCTTCAAAGCAGGCTCGGTGTCGAAGTCCTTCAGGGTGCCGTCGCAGACGAGATCGCTCGGCCCTAGAAGGGCCATTGCAATGGGAGAGGGCTCCTCGGTGGCGGAGGCCTCCGCGAACTCGCTGAAGACGGCCCTCGAGAAGAGGTACTTCTTGTTGTAGACGGCCATCCCGGCCCGGAATTCGTCCCCGTAGTCTTTAACGGATGTCAATTTCCGCATTTTCTTCTCGAGACCCGGGTCGAGCTCGTGGAGGTTCTTCCACTGGTCCGCCTCCCATGTGCGGGCATTGAGGAACGGGGATGGAAGCACCAAGGCTGCAACCTTCTCGGTCCCGTACTTGGCGATGTAGGACATGATGAGCCCGGCGCCCCACGAGGCGCCGATGAGGATGACCTTGCGCTTCCCGGTGCGGGCGATGACCGTCGCGAGCTCGTCGGCGTAGTCATCCGCGTCCCATTTGCTGAGGTCCTTGATGGGTGCCGACTTCCCGCAGCCCAGCTGGTCGTAGGCGTAGACGGGGTGGTCGAGCTTCATCCTCCGCGCGTTGGCGGGGTTGCTGTCGCCTCCCGGGCCGCCGTGCACGAAGATGACCGGCTCTGTTCTCAGATGCGTGTTGTACGCGTAGTAGGCGACCTTCCCGTTGGGCGTGCGGAAGTACCTCACGTCATCTTCGTAATCCTCGACCACGAGCTCCGAGACGGAGTCCAGCCACGCCTCGATCATGGGGACGGCCTCCTCTGCGGAGGCGGCGGAGAACCGCTGCTTCGACTCGGCCACCGCCCAGCGGTCGGAATCGGAGACGAGCTTCGCCTTCACCTTCTCCCCGTCCTCCTCGACGGTCAGCCGGAAGCCGTTGGCGGACGCCTCGAAAAAGCCCTTCTTCAGCTTCCCGGAGAAGATCCCGAGCTCGCTGCGGACGGCGAAATCCCTCTTCTTGGACATGCCCTCCGCAACACTTTCAAAACATATAATCGCGCGCAGGCCCATACCTCCAGCATGGCGCGCAGGATAGCGATCTACGGGAAAGGGGGCATCGGGAAATCCACGGTCTCATCGAACCTGACGGCCGCCCTCTCCGACATGGGGGTCAGAGTGCTGCAGGTCGGGTGCGACCCCAAGCACGATTCCACCCGCTCGCTTCTGGGAGGGAACATCCAGAACACCGTGCTGGACTACGTGAAGTCGGGGAGCCCGAAGGACCGGAAGCTGGGCGATGTCGTCGCCCAGGGGTACAAGGGCTGCCTCTGCGTGGAGGCGGGGGGCCCGGAGCCCGGCGTCGGATGCGCCGGGAGGGGGATCATCTCCGCCTTCGACCTGCTGGAATCGCTGGGAGCCGATGCGCTGAACGCGGACCTCACGTTGTACGATGTCCTGGGGGACGTCGTCTGCGGAGGCTTCGCCGTCCCGATGAGGACGAAGTACGCCGACACCGTCTACATCGTCACCTCCGGCGAGTTCATGTCGATCTATGCCGCCAACAACATCCTCAAGGGCGCCGCCAACTACGGAGGCGAGAGGATCGGCGGGCTCATCTTCAACAGCCGCGGGGACCCCGAGGAGAAGGGCCGCGTGGAGGCCTTTTCGCAGGCGGTCGGAGTGCCCATCATCGCGTCGATCGAGAGGTCGCAGGTCTTCATGGACGCCGAGCGCCTGGGGCAGACCGTGGTGCAGGCCTTCCCCGAGTCGCCGGTCGCCGGCCAGTTCCGGGATTTGGCAAAAGAGATCCTCAAGGCCGAGCGCCATCCCGCGCGCTTCCTGAAGGAGGACAAGCTCGAGCAGCTGATCCTGGGGCGCGCGACCAAGAAGGTCGAAAAGATGGACATCCCTGAGGCCGAGAAGGCGGCCGAGAAGAAGCGCACCCCGTACGCCTCGCGGAGCGTGGAGTACGGCGAGCCGCTCAACGGCTGCGCGTTCTCGGGGGCGTCGTCGGTCTGCACCTCCATCGAAGGCCTGGCCACCGTCCTCCACGCGCCCGCCTCCTGCGCCCATTTCACCGTCCAGCTGGACTCCTCCTGCGTGCGCGGGGCGGCCCGGTGCGGGTACGCCACCGTGAGGAACTTCGAGGACCCGGACGTCGAATGCACGTTCATGGACGAGAAGTCGATGATCTTCGGGGGCAACGACGTCCTCCGGAAAGCGATCGAATCGAGGATTGAATCGGGAGCGAAGGACATCGCGGTCATCACCGCCTGCCCGCCGGGGATCATCGGGGACCCGGTCGTGCAGATCTGCAAGGAGGAAGAGGAGGCGCACCCCGGAACTACGATTGTGCCAGTGATTGAAGACGGCAACGCCGCCGGGGACTTCATGCAGGGCGTCATCGACGCCGGCGTGGAGCTCGTGCGCCGCTTCGCCGAGAAGGGCGACAGGATGCCGTACACCGTAAACCTGGTCGGCTCCAAGACCATGTCGAGCACCACCCAGTCGGAGATCGCGCAGATCGAGTCCTACCTCAAGCGGATGGGCATCGCGGTGAACTGCATCCTGCCCGGGATGGCCACCATGGAGGGCCTCCGGAAGGCGGGGAGGGCGTCCGCCGACCTCATGCTCAACCCCGACGTCTTCAGCGACAAGCTGTGCGTCTTCATGGAGAACGAGTTCAATGTCCCGCGGCTGAAATACCCCGTCGCCGGGGGCATAGAAGGGGCCTCCCGCTGGCTCAGGGAGGTCGGGAAGTACTTCGGAAGGGAGAGGGAGGCCGAGGCCGTCATCGGGGATTTGAAAGCCGAATTCGAGGCGAGCATGGCGGGCCCGCGCGAAGTCCTCAAAGGCAAGACCTGCGTGATCGTCTCCCTCAACCACGAGGTCTCGTGGATCAAGGAGGCCGCCGAGGCCTCGGGGATGAGGATCCTGAAAGGCTACATCATCAACCGCTCGGACTACGCCGACGACCTGTCCCAGTTCGCCCGCTCGGAGGACTTCGAGGACGTCGGGGTGGACCGCACGGGGGCCGTCGTGAAGGCGGTCTCCGAGCTGCACCCGGACATCGTGGCGGCCCCCGCCGCCATGGACATCGACCCCTCGATCTACCAGGCGAGGCTGCCGTGCGCCCCCGCCGCCGACCCGTTCGCGGGCAGATGGCTCGCCGAGGACTGGGCGCGGGGCATGCTCGCGCCCGCCCGCGAGGGCTGGTGGGAGGACCTATGACGCTCGAGAGCGACCGCCCGGAGAGCCTGCTCGGCACGCTCCTCGGATTCGAGGGTGTGCGCGACGTCTGCACCATTGTCCACGGGCCCACCGGCTGCAAGTACTACCCCGCCTCGGCCTCCGAGAACGGGTTCCGCGACCGCGGGCCCGGCTACTCCTCGCGGAACGTCTTCAAGTGGGGCGACGACTACTTCTTCGGCCAGCCGCGCATCCCCTGCACCTACCTGGACTTCGATAAGTTCGTCTCGGGAGCGGGCGAGAGGCTTGATAAGGTCTATAAGATGGCGGAGGCGCTGGAACCTTCCCTTATCTGCATCGTGAACACCCCGGGGGCCTCGCTCATCGGCGAGAACCTCACCGCCGTCGGCGGGAGGATCCCCACCGTGCGGGCGGACAAGGCCCGCTACTCGGGGACCTTCGCGGACGGGTTCCAGGACGCCCAGGAGATGATCCTGCAGGAGCTGCAGCCCCAGAAGAGGGAGACCGTCAAGGGACAGGTGAACCTCATGGGGATCACCATCTTCCACCTCAACTGGGACGACGACGTCGCCGAACTGACCAAGCTGCTCAACGCCTGCGGCATCGAGGTCGGCTGCACCGCCGGCGCCGGCTGGGCGGTCAAGGACATCGTGGAATCCGTGAACTCGGAGCTCAACGTCCTGATCTTCCCGGAGTTCGGGAGGAGGACCGCGGAGCTCTACGAGAAGAAGTGGGGCGTGCCGTTCTTCGAATCGCCCGAGGGCGCTCCCATCGGGTTCGACGCCACGGAGGCGTGGATCAAGGGCATCTGCGCCCGTTTGGGCAAAGACCCAGCGCCTGCTTTGGAGATGATAAAGGAAGGCCGTAAAAAGGCCGTCCGGGGGCTGCAGAAGATGGAGTCCGTGCACATGCTGCCGCGCGGGAGGACCTTCTCGGTCTACGCCGACGGCTCGATGCTGTACGCCGTCTCGCGCTTCCTCTATGATTACCTCGGCATGGTGCCGGTGGCGCTGAAATCCCCGAGCGGGGCGGATTGGGAGAAGAAGGCGGAGGATTACTTCGCCTCCAAGAAGATCCCGGTGTCGGACGACCCGGAGCATACCCAGACGGACATCATCGTCTCCAGCGGGGCGCTCTGCGTGTCCGCGGTGGAGAGGGGGTACGCCCTCGCCTCGGCGGTCATCGAGGGGCCCGGCAACCGCTTCGTGCACGTGGAGCCCGAGCCCGTCCTCGGAGTCAGGGGAACGCTGCGCCTGGTGGACGCAATCCTCAACGACATCGCCGACCGGCAGCACTTCATGTGAGCCGGAAGTTGAGATGTGCCAGACGGTCATCCTCCGAGGCGTAGGGGATGCCGATGCGGGGGCCGGCGGTTATTCCCTTCAGGACGTAGCCGTCGTCCTCCAGCCACAGGCCGTTCTCGGGAATGAGATCGAGGCCGTAGAGCTCCCTGCGGAAGTCCATCGCCTTCGATACCCTTCCGGGCCCCGAGTAACCCTCCACTCCGCGGATCAGAACGCACTGCGGGTCCCCCTCCTTCCCGCAGGAGAGGTTGAGGAGCCAGAACATGTAGCAGTGATAGACGTAGGCCTTGCCCCCGCGGAGGTACAGGACCTCCGTCCGCTTCGTCTTCCCGTTCCTCACATGCGAGGCGGTGTCGCCCTCCCCGCAGTACGCCTCCGTCTCGGTGATCCGCAGCTTCAATACCGATCCGTCCGGCATTCTGCGGCACAGAAGCTTCCCGAGCACCTTCTTCGCGGTGGGCTCCGCTTTGCCTTGGAAGAACGACAGGGGAACGAGTTCAGGCAGCGCCCTTCCTCCTCTTGCTCTCCCTCGACCCGACGAGGACCCAGTAGACGGCGATGAACAGCAGCGACAGGAGCCCTAGGTAGAGGTAGGCGTCCGCGTAGCCGCTGGCGTCCGCGACCTCCCCGATGATGGTCGGGCCCACCGCGTAGGAGAGGTCGAGCGCCACGTTGTAGGTGGCGATCGCCTGCGAGTAGCGGGAGGGCTCCGCGTCCTTGGTGATGATGGCCTGCGAGGTGCCGGTGAGCATGGCGATCATGGTCCCGATGAGCATGGCCGAGAGGATGGCCGCCGGCCCGCTCTTCAGCGCCATCAGCAGCATGCCGGCGGAGAACATGAACAGCGAGGGGAGGATGGCCACGTTCGCGCCGCGGGTGTCGTAGGTCTTCCCGAGGAACAGCCGGCAGAAGAGGGTGACGACCGACATGGCGGCGAAGTAGAACGTCATGTAGTCCTCCAGCCCGTACTCCTTGCCGTAGGAGCCCGCGAAGGTGATGATGCCCGAGTAGGCGAAGAAGTAGAGGAAGATGACCGCCGAGACCCGGTAGGCGCTGGGCTCCAGGTAATCGGAGAGGCGCGGGCGGTGCTTCGGCGGCCTCGGGACCTTCGCCTCCTCCTTCATGGCCAGGGCGGTGAGGGTGGCCACCGCGGCGAAGATGATCCCGATGGCGAAGATGGCGTCGTAGTCCCCGTCGTTGCCCAGGTAGATGGCGATGAGCGGGCCGAGGGCGGAGGCGAGGCTGTAGTTGAGCATGAAGTAGCCCAGCCCCTCCCCGCGGCGGGAGGCCGGCACCTTCATGACGGCCATGGTGTTGAACGCGCTCGAGACCGAGCCGTAGCAGAATCCCTGGACCAGGCGGATGGCGCAGACGAAGAGGACGGAGTCGGCCACGTAGTAGAGGGCGGCGGCGACGGTGAGCAGGGCGGAGAAGCAGGCGGCGGTGCGGCGGAAGCCGATCCACCGCATGGCGTTGCCCATGGCGAGCCTCCCCAGCAGGTCGCCGACGATGAAGATGCTGGCCACCAGCCCGCCCACGGAGCTGTCGGCGCCGAACTCGTCCTCGGCGTACGAGGACATCTCCGTGTAGAACATGAAGAAGACCATGGTGAGGAGGAAGGCGCCCACTGTGCACAGGACGAACTCGCCTGTGAAGAGCTTCTCCTTCTGCACGGTCATATTTGCCATTGTGTCACCTATTTTCCATCCCGCTTATACCGTTTTGCTTCGTTTATACTCTTTTACACTCTTACTTAAACCTGACTGCTGGGTCTTTTCCTGTTTGGGAAATCTGGGTTAATTTATTTCTGTTATGTTGTAATAAGTGTTTATACTCGGAGGCCCATTGGATTCACGGGATAGGAGGGAGCCGGGATGCAGTATGGAGACGATGTTCGCGGAGGGCCTCGGGTACTTCTCCGGGCCGGGCAGAGACGACGAGAGGGCGCTGAGATGCTTCATGGACGCGGCCGGGAGGAGGGACCGCGGGGCCATGGACTACGTGGAGTACTTCTGCGGGAGGCAGAGGACGGAGCCGTCGCTGCTCTCCACCCCCGAATGGCGCGTATTGAAGCGCCTCGTCCAGAACCAGAGGAAGACCGACGGATGGGACTGCGACACACCGCTGTTCTCCCTGCGGATCCGCAGCTGGAGGAACCCCTTCGCCGAACCCGCCTACCGCAACCGCCCCAACCTCGTCTTCAAGCCCACCGGGCTGGAGGTCTTCTGGCCCAACGGGAGGGACGCGTACACCGACGAGGGCGCCTCGCAGGAGACGCTGAGGAAGGTACTGCGGATATGCATCGAATCGCTGAGGGGGTCGCCGTGAGCCTCGACGTGCGCATCTTCGGGAGGATCTGCGCCTCGGCGCGGAACGACTACAGCGGGTGGGAGCGGCGCGGGGAGATCTTCTCGATGAGCCTCGGGCACGGCTTCGAGATTGTCCGCGGGCCCCGCGGGACGATGCTCGCCTCGGAGGGGGAGCTCGTCGTCGATTCAGGGCCCTATTCCGTGGCCGTGACGGAGGATGTGGAGGCGTGCCTGGCACATCTTTGCTCCCCTGACGGGGAGACGCGCGCCGACCTCCTCTTCGGAGGGGCCTCGGGGCTCCCCCTCCCGCCGAGGCAGAGGCACGGCTACGGGATCTACGAGAAGGTCCCTCCCCGCCGTCCTGTGCAGGACCCCTCCGTCCCCTACGCCGGCTCCCCGGACAAAGGGGGCACGGTGGTGGGTTTCGGGGAGGGATTGCAACGTCTAGCGGATCTTGCATACCGCATAGAATTGCCCGACCGCCGGGGGGAGGTATTGAAAAACGGCTTCCTCGAGGCGGGCGTCGCCCCCTCGAGATGGCCGCCCGAGAACTCCTCCGACCTGCTCTGCGGGCTCCGCTACCGCTCCCCCGACCGCTCGGTGTCCTTCCGCACCGAAGGGACGCTCTCGGGCGGGAGAAAGGGGATCTCCGTGAGGGGCGTGTCCTCGGACTGCCTGATAAGGATCCCCGAAGCGGAGATAGAGGCGAGGCTGCCCGCCCGCACGGTCTTCCTGGACGGCGACGGCGCGGGCTACCGGAGGGACCTCCGCGAGAAGTACGCGGCGGAGATCGCGGCCCTGGAGCGCTTATTCGAGCAGGAACGAGATGACGTTCT
>JBMNQO010000050.1:0-7896 GCA_050944195.1 Methanomethylophilus sp.
TATCACTCGGACCGCCGCCCCTCCTCCGGAGGGTACCGCTCCGACCGCCAGCCGTCGGGCAGGGCCCCGCAGGGCCAGAGGCCCGCCGGCGAGCGCCCGGCCCGCCGCCCCGCCAGCACCGACGAGGCCCCCGCGGGCGTGAGGGGAGTGAAGCTCCCCAAGAGGAACGACGCCAACTACACCCGCTCCTACAAGGGGTCCGCCCAGAAGACCCCGGCGCGCTCGCCCAACCGGCAGAACCGCAGGGGCAGCGGGAACAGCAGGCACGCCTCGGCGCGCCAGTCGATGCTCAACACGCACAAGCTGGCGCCCTTCAAATACGACATGAACGAGGTCCTCTCGCGGTCCTCCATGGACCCGACCATGGCCTCTTCCTTCCTGGCGACGGTCATCGCCAAGGCATCTCGGATCTCGACCCGCGACGCGAAGGACTACGTGCAGACCTTCGTGGACGAGGGCCATCTGACCAAGGATGAGGCGTCCGACATCGGGCGCCTGTTAGACCGCTACAGCAAGTACAGGTGAGGTGAAATGCAGTACCGGGAGATGCAGCGCGGAAGGGTCTTCGTCCTCAGGCTCGAGGAGGGGGACCTCGTCAAGCAGAGCGTGGAGAAGTTCGCGAAGGACCACGGGATCAAATACGCCTACTTCCAGATGGAGGGCTCCGTCAAGGCGGGCTCCAGGTTCGTGGTCGGCCTGCACATGGTCGACGGCCACGAGGAGCCCCGCATCTTCGAGACCGACGCCAACGAGGAGTTCCACGGCGTGGGCACCATCATCCCGGAGGAGTACACCGGCGACCCCGTCATCCACATGCACGGGTCGCTCGGACACAACGGGGGCTCCGTGACCGGATGCTTCCGCGACTGCATCACCGTGGACTTCACCATGGAGGTCATCATCCAGGAGCTCCTCGGCGAGGGGCTGCTGAGGATCTCCGACGCCATGTGCGGGGTCCGCTCGCTCGTCATCGAGAAGGCCGAGGACGAGCCCGGCGTGAAGAACACCGGCAAGTGCCAGTGAAAACATCCCCGGCCCGCAAGGGCCGGGATTCTTTTTGTTTTGAAATTTCCAAAAAAAACCGATCAGCGCCGGTTGTAGGTGTCGGCCCAGCGGTCGAACACCTCGTCGGTGTAATCGTTCATGATCCGGGAGTCCTGCTTGGCGTTCTCGCCGGAGGGGACCACGAACCCGCTGATGGGGAACTCGGAGTCGCAGTAGGGGCACCTGACGAACGGGCACCGGGTGGACGCCTTGGGGCAGTACTTGCAGGCGACCGCCCTCGACTGGAAGAGGCTGAACTCCTTCCCGCAGTTGGGGCAGAGGTACCTGCGCGCGGCCACCTTCAGCTTGGGGTTGATGCCGGCCTGCTGCTCCTCGGGGGTGATCCACATGTACTCCGTGGGCGAGAGGGGGCGGTTGTAGGCCGGGCGGTTGTCGGGGTCCCGGGAGTCCATCTCAGATCCCCTTCGCGGCGTGCACCACCGCGGTCAGGACGTCCTCGTCGCTGCACTGCTCGACGAACGTCCCGGTGACTATGGCGTCCGCGCCCGCCTCCCGCGCGGCCTTCGCCGCCTCGGGGGTCCTGATGCCCCCGCCGATGATGAGGGGGACGTGGATGGCCTGCTTGACCGCCCTGATCATCTCGGGCGGCACGGGTCTGTCGGCTCCGCTGCCTGCTTCCAGATAGATCAGCTGGTGCCCCAGGTACTCGGCGGCGAGGGCGAAGCCCACGGCCTTGTCGATGTCTTCCCTGGGGATGCAGGCGGTCTTGGTGACCCTCGCCACGGTCATCCCCGGCTCGATGATGATGTACGCCATGGGGATGGTCTCGATGTGCATCTTGGCCACGTAGGGCGCCACCATGGCGTGCCCGTGGGAGATGTAGAGGGGGTCGGTGCTGTTGAGGATGCTCATGAAGAACATGCCGTCGACCTCCGGCGAGATCGCCTTGGGGGAGGACGGGAAGTAGATGGTCGGGAGCCCGGTGGCCTCCTTGACCGCTTTGGCGGTGGCCCCGAGGTTCTCGCTGGTGACGCCGGTCGAGCCTCCCAGCATGAAGGCGTCTGTTCCCGCTTCTTTGAGCTTCACGGCGATCTCCGCCGCCTGGGCGGGCGACATCTTCGCCGGGTCGGGGTCCAGCAGGGTCATGTGGATGGTTCCTTTCTCCATCCTCTTGAACAGGTAGTCTTTGAGACCGGTCATCACAGCACTCCCAGTATGAAGGCGATGAGGGCGGCGAACATCGCTATCTTCGCCAGCTTCTCCGCCTTGTGAGCGTCGCTGAATACAGAGTACGCGCAATAGATAAAGATTGCATCGGGCACCAGCACGAATAGGTAGCCGATGCCGAAGGTATCGTCGATGAGGGGGATGAAGCTCAGCAGGGGGCCGAGCACGAAGAAGGCGGCGGCGATGGCCGCGGCCTTCCGGTCGCCGACGATCATGGGCAGGGTCCTCCTGCTCCCCTCGTCGGACTTCTCGTCCTCGATGTCCTTGGCGATCTCCCGGCCGACGGACACCAGGAAGGCGAGGATCGCCAGGACCCAGACCTGCGAGTAATCCTCGACGACCGAGCCGCCGAAGATGAAGATGAGCCCGGTCAGGACGGCGATGCAGAGGTTCCCCACGAAGCCCCGCTGCTTGAGGAGGGTCTCGTAGGAGTACATCAGAATGGCGCAGACGGCGACGATGATGACCGCCTGCCAGTTGATGAACACCGAGAGGATGACGGCGATGACCAGTCCGCCGATCCCGCAGGCATGGGCGGCCTTGGGGGTGATCTCACCTTTGGGCAGCGGGCGGTCGGGATGGGCGGTCACGTCGATGTCGCGGTCGATGTAGTCGTTGAGCGAGTTGCCCCCGGCCACGAAGATCAGCACGAGGATGCAGGCCACCGCCACCTCGAAGGCGTGGTCCGTGATGTCGGACCCGGCCGCGATGAAGCAGGCGATGAGGACGCCGACGGCGCCCATGATGCCGTTCCCGAGCCTGAAGAGGCGGAGATACCTGTTCACGCTCTTCCGAATCGGGACGCCCCTTTTATAACTGCTGGGCGAAGATGTGGTAGTACCTGGAGAGCGAGCCGTGGACGTACTGCTCGTAGACCTTCTCGAGCCGCATGGCGTCCGTGTCCATCACATGGGGCAGCACCACGCCCGCCTTCCCGTCATGTGCCAGCACCTTCGGGAATGCCTCGAGCGCCCGCTTGTAGATGTGGTCCACGTTCTCCCCTCCGGTCTTGGTCGAGCGCCCGTAGGGAGGGTCGCAGGCGATGGCATCGATGTCCGAGAACCGCTCGGGGATCTCCCCGACGTCGATGGTCTCGAAGTCGTGCAGGGGGAGCTTGTAGAAGTCGAGGTTCTCGCGGGTGCCCGCCACCATCTCCGGGTCGAAGTCGGAGGCGATGGCCTTCATGCCCATGTCGGCGGCCTCGATGACGATCCCGCCGGTCCCGCAGAAGGGGTCGAGAACGGTCCCCCCGCGCTTCACGCCGGTGAGGTTGATCAGCGCTCTGGCATATTTCGGGTGGAGGGAGATCGGCGAGAAGAACGGCCGTTCGCTGACCTTACGCTCGCGCAGCAGGTCGGCGTCGAACACCCTGTCCTCGATGAAGAAGTGGAGGCGGTCGGTCATCAGCATCCCGACGGTGAAGTCGGGGGTTTTCAGATCGACGTCGTTCTTCTTGGAGAGGATGGCGCCCGCTTTGCGGATCTCCTGCTGGGAGTCCACATCCTGCATATAGCCCTTGTAGCGGATGTGACGCAGCGCGAAGGTCCCCTCGGGGAGTTCCGCGCCCTCGAGGGGCGAGAGGTCCCCGGGCTCCGCGGAGCAGAGGTACCGCCCGGAGAAATGGGTAAGTGCCAGGCGGCCGCAGATGTCCCCGAATTTGTCTTCGGGGAACTCTGCAATCAGGTACCCTGGGCCCGCCGGGGAGACCGCGCAGCCCCCGTCCGTCTCGGTGCGGACGACGGTCGCGGCCTCGTCGGCGGGCATTTCGCCCATCTCGCCGAGGAGCTGGAAGAGGTACCTGCGGTTCACGGATGAGCCAGGGTTCAGTCCGTAATACCGTTTTCGGTGACCATGAAGACCGCCTCGCCCTCGGGCATGTTGGGCGAGTCGACCAGCCTGGCGATCCTCTTGCCGGCCTTCCCCTTGCGGAGGTAGACGCGGAAGGTCGCGGTGTGCCCGACGACGTTCCCGCCGATGGGCCTGGTGGGGTCCCCGAAGAAGGCGTCGGGCTTGGCGGCGACCTGGTTGGTGACGGCGATGACCGCGTTGTTGACGGTGGCGAAGTTCAGCAGGTCGTGCATGTGGCGGTTGAGGATCTGCTGCCTCTCGGCCAGCGCCCCCCTCCCCAGGTACTCGGACCGGAAGTGGGAGGTGAGGGAGTCGACAATCAGCAGCCTGACCTTGACCTCCTTGGCCAGCTCCATGGCCTTGTCGACCAGGAGCACCTGGTGCTGGGAGTTGAAGGCCCTCGCGATGTGGATCCTCTTGAGGGTCGCATCGGGGTCGACGCCCAGGTAGTTGCACATCTGGACGATCCTCTCGGGCCTGAAGGTGTTCTCGGAGTCGATGAGGATGACGTCGCTGTCGAACCCCCCGCGGTCCTCGGGGAGGGTGGCGTTGACGGCGAGCTGGAAGCAGACCTGGGTCTTGCAGCTCCCGAACTCCCCGTAGAACTCGGTGATGGCCTGGCTCTCGAGCCCTCCGCCGAGCAGCTCGTCGAAGGCCTTGGAGCCGGTGGTCAGCTTGGTGATCGCCGCCCTGCGCTGCTGGACGACGTCGCCGGTCTCGAAGCCGCCGATGTCGGCCACGAGCTTTGCGCCCTCGATGATGTCCATCGCTTTCTTGTCGCCGATGTCGCAGGCCTCGGCGAGGTCCTTGGGGGCGGCGACCGCCACGGTCATGACGTCCCCGTAGCCCGACTCGCGGAGCTTGTCGGCGATCGCAGGTCCCACTCCCGGAATGTCCTCTAGTGTCTTCTCGGCCATTTCAATCACTTCTGAATCTCATTACATCGATTAGGTATTTAAGCGAAATCGGGGGGTGTCCGATTCTGACCGACGCTGATATCTGGAACATGATATTATTATCGGAATAACAATTCTGCGGTAAAATAATTCCTTTAAATACTTCCGGGCCCGGAAAGGCTTATTTTACATATTTTTAGTAACAAAAAGAATAATCCCTCAGAATCGGCCGGGACCGATTCTGACCGATTCTGAGGATCCTGACCCTTAGTGGTAGCCGTCAATTCCCCCGTCTATAAATTTATAAACCAAGTAAAGATGGAGGAGGCAATGGCAAAGAAGAGGCATCTAGTCAAGGAGAAGGAGAAGGAGGAAGAGTACACCTTCACTCCGTCCGACTTCGACGAGAAGGAGTTCATCCTCAAGTCCATTTACAGCACCAAGGTCCTCCTCATAACCATCGTCTTCGCGACCGTCATAGGCATCATCGCCTCCTTCATCTGCAAGGCGCTCGACGACGAGGCCCTGGCCACCATCATCTGCACGATCATCGTGTTCGCCTTCGTGGCGGTCATGAAGAAGCTCTACCGCGCCATGGGCATCAGGGTCGACCTGATGGACAACCGGAGCCTGCTGGGGGATTACCTCATCTTCCTGATCCTGGCGCTCGGTGTCTGCATCGTGTTCATCAACGCCCCGTTCGACTGAACGGGGAGTGTCAAAACCACTTCACTTTTCTCTCTTATTTTCCCCTGTCAATATTGAATCTCAAGTTTCAATATCGAAACCACAGAAGCGAGTGAGCGTTTGCTCACTCGACCTGCCAGGGGAAGAGCGGCATCATGAGCTCGGTCAGGAGGGCGCGGTCGCCTTCCTCGATGCTCTCGGCGTGCCCGCGGATCTTCATGGAATCGGGGTCCATCTGGCGGCCGATGCCGGCCAGGGAGGCCTCCTCCTGCAGCATCTCCACCGCCGAGAAGTACATCCGCTCGGTGATGACGCACCAGGAGCCGTCCTCGATGAAGGGCGCCCCGTACTCGTTGTCCTTCCACTTCTGCAGGAAGGTGTCCGCCGACCGCACCCACACCGGCGGGCCGATGTGCTTGTAGGTCTTGGAGAGGACGTCGCGGTCGAGCTCGAAGGCGATGGTCATGGTGTCCTTGCTGAGCCCGTGCACCGCCCGGAGCACGTTGAAGTCGAACTCGTCGAGCTTCTTGGCGAGGGCGTACTGGGTCTTCCACAGCTGCGACCACAGGTTCTCCTCGATGACGTCCGGCCGGTGGAAGGTGACCGTGAGGATCCTCGACCCGTGGAGGGAGGCGATCTCGTCGATCTGGTCGGAGCTCAGCGGCTTCCGCGGCACGGGGAAGAAGAACCTCTCCGAGGGCTTCGCGAGGTAGGCCTTGGCGGCCGTGATGAACAGCGCCATGGTGTCGAGGTGCACTGCGGAAGCTACGTTCCGCTTCTTGTCCACGGGGTCGTAGACGATGAGGGGGCCGATCATCGGCGGGCCCCGCTCCTCGATCTCGATGGCGGTGCCCTCCTTCCACTCGGTGGCGGCCGCCTGCAGGACGCCGTCGAAGCTCCCGTACTTGATGACGAGGAGCTCGCACAGGTATCCCGAGAACCCGCGGGTGTTGGGCTCCGCGCCGTAGGCGCCGATGCCCTTCATGAACTTCTTGAGCAGGCGCACCTCGTCCCGCTGGCCCAGCGACATGTTGTCCAGCACGTACTGGGTGTGGAAGGGGGTGCGGTCGACCGCCGACTGGATGTGGTCGAGGCTGTCGAGGTGGTAGCAGGGCACGAGGTCCACGTCCACCCCCTCGTACTTGCCGGTGGTGTACGGGTGCTCGGCGAACATCCGCTGCCCGTGGAGGATGTCGTCGCCCATCTTGAGGCCGATGCGCTCGAGCTCCGAGCGGGGGAGCGAGGGCGGGAACATGACGAAGAGGTCGATATCGGGGTCGCTGAGGTAGGTGTCCTTGGAGTAGGACCCGGCGAACCTGATCTCCGCCTCGATGCCCTCCTTGTCGATGTAGGCCTGGACGGCGTCGTGGAGCCCGTCGGCCGCCTTCTTGATGCGGTCGCGGTCCTCCTGCGTGGGGCGGATCTTCCTGAGAACGTCCTGTTCGACGGTCATTGCGTCCGTGCATGGACACCTGCGGTTTAAATCTGTCCATCCTCGGTCAGTGCAGGCCGTCGTGAGCCAGCCTGGGGGACCAGGGCGGGATGTAGGCGTCGTCGTAGGCGGGGACCTTCCCGAAGGTCAGCTCCTTCCCGACGTCGAGGGTCATGAGGTCCTCCGCCGCCACCGTGCGGACGCCCGACCTTTCCTGGCAGATGGCGGCCTCCTTCTCGGGCCCCTCCTCGATCATGACGATGCCGAGGTGGATGAAAACGGCGAGCTCCGGCTTGACCAGGGAGCAGATCTCCGCGGCGGTGTCGGTGCACATGTGCCAGCGTATCTTGTTGTCGTGCGGCGTGGTGACCGGCAGGATGAGCACGCGGCTCCCGAGGTACTGCTTCCCGATGTCGTCGTCGTACTCCGTGTCGCTCAGGAAGGACACTATGCCGTCCGGGGTGTGGAAGCGGAACCCGACGTTGGTGGGGTCGCTGTGGCGGGCGCGGCAGATGTCCGTCTGCAGCCCGTCGATGTCGAGGACGTCCCCGGGGCGGAACACCTTGCTCCCGATCGGCAGGTTCCGGTGGTACGGCGAGATGCAGGGGCCCAGCCCTCCTTCCCCGTCCAGCACGGTGGGGCTCCCGTAGAGGTGCCCCCGCTTCTCCCAGCCCCCGTGCGTCATGCCCTCGATGACGCAGGCCCCGTCCGAGTAGTGGTCGGGATGGGCGTGGGAGATGATCACCGAGTCGGTGGTGCCGAGGTCGTAGTGGATCCTCGCCATCTGCTTGAGCGCGCCCG
>JBMNQO010000051.1:0-7873 GCA_050944195.1 Methanomethylophilus sp.
TCGGCCCTCCTGGCCAAGGTCAAGATGACCGACTGGGCGGACAAGAAGCTGGGGACGTTCTCGAAGGGGATGAGGCAGAGGATCTCCCTCGCCCTCGCCCTGCTGGACGACCCCTCGGTCATCATCCTCGACGAGCCCACCTCCGGCCTCGACCCCCGCGGGATGGCGGAGATGAGGGAGATCCTGAAGAACATCAGGAACGAGTCGAAGGGGCTGACCGTGCTCATGTCCTCGCACATGATGTACGAGGTCACCGACCTCTGCGACCGCATCGCCATGATGAACCACGGGAAGCTGCTGATCCACAACGACATCGAGAACGTGATCGGCGGGAAGGAGGGCCTCCACCACCTCAACATCAAGCTGGTGGACGGCCCCTCGCAGGCCGCCGTCGAGGCCATCGGGACCCTCGACCACGTGGAGTCCGCGGTCATCGACGGCGCCGAGATCGTCGTCACCTTCGCCGGGGAGCGCCACGAGGAAGCCTCGTTCTTCACCAAGCTCGCGGCCCTCAACATCGGGGTCTACGCAGTGGCGGAGGACGAGCATGCCCTCGAGAACAGGTATCTCGAGATGATCAAGGAGTCGAGGTGAGACCATGGCCGAGAACAACAATGTCAACAGTGCCAGCAAGCAGAAAATGTCGGGCCTCGCCGACGATTTCAGGCAGTCCTTCGTGGTGGCGAAGAACGAGATCAACAAATTCTTCCACGGGAAGAAGATGTTCCTCTTCGCCGCCATCACCGCGTTCGTCCTGGTGATAGTAGCTATAGTGTTCGCCGTATACGTGGAGGATCCGCAGCCCAACAACATATGCGGGATCTACGCATCTTTCGCGTACCTGCTGATCCTGATGGCCGCCACGTTGTTCTCCGCGACCTCCATCGCCAGCGAGTACGAGGAGCGCACCGCGCTCATCCTCTTCGTGAGGCCGGTCCGGAGGAGCTCCATCTACTTCGGCAAGTTCCTGGCATCGGTGATCGTCATCACCGCCTACATGATCGTGTACTATGTCATCGCGGCGCTCGTCTCGATAATCCTCGGCGGCTCGGTCCCCGGGAACTTCTGGGTCTCGCTGTGCCTGTCGCTGTGCTACATGATTGCGGCGGTGGGCATTGCGCTGCTCCTGAGCTCCTTCTTCAAGAAGTCCAGCACCGCGTCGATCATGACGTTCATCACCCTGCTGCTGATCATCAGCCTCATCACCTCGATGCTCATACTGGCCGGGCTCGACGGCGCTTACGAGACATGGTTCATGCTCGATACCGCCGCCAATGACATCTACTCCTCGATCTCGGGCGTGGTCTCAACCTACGATGTCGATGCGGGCACGTACGTTGACACCGAAGTGCAGCCGTTCCGCTCCGCGGCGGTCATGATCGTCTGGGGCATCGCCGGCTGGATCGCCGGGTACATCCTCTTCAAGAGAAGAGAGTTCTGAAACCCCTTGCCCGGCTCATGCCGGGCTTCCAAACCCTTTGAAAATCATCTTCCCCGGGGCCTTCCCGGGGAACGGAAAATTATCAGACCCAGATGGCGTGGTTCGAACGCATGTCGGCCTCGCTCCGGCCCATCCTCTCCATGAGCTCGGGCACGAGGCAGTCGAAGAAGATCAGGGCGGAGTCCTCGAACGCCGTCCCGAGGGGGGCCTTCTTCGCCGACTCATTGTCCTTGGGCGGCTCGATGAAGATGCAGAAGTCCGCCAGCCTCGCGAGCTTGCAGTCGCGGTTGCCGGTGACGGCGGCCACCTCCGACCCGATGCGCTTGGCAATCTCCGCGGTGCGGGTCACCGACATGGTGTGCCCGGTGTTGGAGACGAGGATCACCAAATCGCCCTTGGCGATGATGGGCGTGGTCATGTCGCCCACGAAGTAAACGTGAAGACCCAGCTGCACCAGGCGGACGGCGAACATCTGCCCCACGAGGCCCGACCTCCCGGCCCCGAAGACGAAGATCCTCTTGGCCCTCAGGACGGAATCGGCGAGCTTCTCGATGTCGGACGCCGGGATGCGGGAGAGCGACTCCCCGATCCGGCCCTGCAGGTAATCGACGCCCTCCAAGGTTCACTCTTCCTCGTCGTGGGGGTCGGCGGGCGCCAGCTCGCCGTCGTCCTCGGCCTTCTTCTCCTCCTGGCGCTTCCTCTCCTTGACCTGTTTGGCGGCCTTCTTGGAGAGCACCCTCTCGGTGAGGGTCCTCATGTAGACCGCGTCGTGCTCCAGGAGGGGCGAGTCGGAGACCATGGTGATGGCGGGCATGTTGTCGGCCAGGGCCTCGGCGAGCTTCTCGAACTTGATCTCCCCCTTCTTGACGGGGGTGTACCATTTCTCGTTGCCCTCGCCGTCGGACTCCACGTTGGAGAAGTCGGCGTAGACGTTGCCCAGGTCCTTGTAGAAGGGCTCGAACCGCTCGATGAGGTCGGCGTAGTCGTCGGCCTCGGAGAGGGCGTCCCCGGAGCGCGCCTGGTAGTGGGCGAAGTTGAGCACCGGGTAGGCGAAGCCCTTGAGATCCCGGTTCTTGCAGATGTCGAAGACCTCGTCGATGCTCCCCCAGACGTCCTCGTGGCCGGTGATCTCAATCCCCAGCTTGGGGTTCAGGTTCTCGGACTTCCACCAGCGCTTGAGCTCCTTGAGGTTGGCGACGACCTCCTTCTTCGACCGCTTCTCGTTCTCCTCGCCGTAGGGGCCGAGGTTGGTGACCACGAGGTTCCCGCCCAGGGCGTTCAGCACGGTGGCGCAGTTCTGGACGATGGTGAAGCTCCGCATCACGGGGGTGTCGATGGGGTTGCCGTACTCGTCCTCCTCGTCGGAGTAGAGCTCCCCGTCGAAGCGCATGTAGTAGGGGGTGTGGACGGAGAGGGCGACGTCATGCCGGCGGGCCATGTCGCCCAGCCGGTAGAGGTCGGCGTAGCAGGCCGCCAGGCAGTAGTCCATGTAGAGGAGGCTGTCCTCCTCGCCGATGGGGGCGTCGGGGTTGTAGTCGAACCCCTCGTCCCCGCGCTCGATGGCCACGACGAACCCGGAGTCGGGCCCGAGCTCGGCGATGGACTTCCCGACCTCCTCGTCCTCGGGGGCGCGGAGGCCGCAGTTGGGCCTCACCATCTGGATCTCCATGGCGGTGAGGGCCAGGTTGTGGACGTCCTCGATTCCGTCCTTGAGCGTGCGTCCTTTGCAAGAGAGGGGAATGCCTGCGGGTCCGTATCTTATCATGTCCGATCCTCGCTGATATACGGTTGGCGCCGATGGCCTCTGATTATTTTAAACCGCTGTCGGCGTATCCTCCCAATCTCCCTCTTATATTTTTAGAAAAGAACGGCGATTGGCATATCTTTAAATGGGAGACCGTCTTAGAGCCCCTCTACCCAATGTCGGGAGAGTCAGAAAATGAGCAAGACTTGTTCAAAGACCAACCCCCAGCTGGTGGCGCTGATCGCTGATCTGAAGGCCGCCACGAGGGAAGATCCGAAGGCTGCTATCTGGCGAGACATCGCGCTCCGGCTCGAGGCACCCAAGAGGGTGTGGGCCGAGGCGAACCTCAGCAAGATAGAGAAGTACGCGCAGGACGGAGAGACCGTCGTCGTGCCGGGCAAGGTCCTGGCCGCCGGGGAGCTCACCAAGCCGGTGACCGTCGCCGCGTACAGTTTCAGTGCGAAAGCGGAGGCGGCCATCAACGCCGCCGGCGGAAAGGCGATCACCATCAGGGAGCTGCTCGAGCAGAACCCCAAGGGATCGAAGGTAAGGATCCTGGGGTGAGAGAGCATGGTCACAGTCATCGATGGAAAGGGCCTCGTCTACGGCAGGCTCGCCAGCAATGTCGCCGACAGGATCCTCGCCGGCGATGAGGTCGTCGTCCTCAACGCCGAGCAGATCGTCGTCACCGGGGACCCCGCCGAGATCTACAAGGACTTCAAGCACAAGGTCGAGATCGGAGAGGCCGCTTCCCGCAGGAAGGGGCCGTTCTACCCCCGCCGCGCGGACCTCCTCTTCAAGAGGTGCGTGAGGGGCATGATCCCCTGGAACTCGACCACCGGGCGCGAGGCGTTCAGGCGCCTCCACGTCTTCGTCGGGACCCCGAAGCAGTTCAACGACGCCGAGGTCGAGGTGCCCGAGGAAGCGAAGAAGCCCATCAGCTGCAAATACGTGACCCTGGGGCAGATCTCCGAGTCCCTCGGCTCGAAGGTGAGGTGATTAAATGGACGCAGTCAACACCAGCGGAAAGAGGAAGACCGCCATCGCCAGGGCCGTCGTGAAAGAGGGGACCGGCAAGGTCGTCATCAACAAGGTCCCGCTCGAGATCTACACGCCCGAGCTCGCGAGGCTCAAGATCCAGGAGCCCCTGCAGCTCGCCGCCGACAAGGCCGCCAAGGTCGACATCTCCGTCTCCGTCCAGGGAGGCGGCGTGATGGGCCAGGCCGCCGCTGTGAGGGCCGCGATCGCCCGCGGGCTCGTCGACTACTACAAGGACGACGAGCTCGAGGCGACCCTGAAAGCTTACGACAGGACCCTGCTCATCAACGATGACAGGCGCAAGCTGCCGAAGAAGCCGATGGGACGCGGTGCCCGCGCCAAGAAGCAGAAGTCGTACCGTTGAGATGGTTGCATGATAATTCCGGTGAGATGTTTCACATGCGGAAAGGTGGTGGGCTCCGCCTACCCCGAGTACGTCAAGCGCGTGAAGATGGGCGAGGACCCGCAGAAGGTCCTCGACGACATGGGATTCGAACGCTACTGCTGCCGCAGGATGATCATATCCCACGCCGATCTCATCGGGGAGATCTCCCAGCTCGGCTGAGGCCCCTGCCTCTGCGCACAAACTTCTTAAACCAAACCGCTTAATACCCACTTCAGTGGGCCCTTGGGGTAGCTTGGTATCCTTCATGCTTGGGGTGCATGTGACCCCGGTTCAAATCCGAGGGGGCCCACCAACTTCTACTGTTCTGGCACTTTCACCGTCACCGTATATTGACGGCGGTTCCGCCGCCAGGCCGCGAAGTTCTGCGGAGTGTACGCCGGACCGTACTGGGAATGACGGAAGCGGCCATGCATGGCGTTGAGATCCCCTGATGCACAGCCGGTGTGATTGAGAAAATCAGAAGGGGTTTGGTAAGGGGTTTGCCGCAATGACGGGGCGGGCCTTTCCGGCCCGCTGGGTCATTCCTTCCTGCGGCCGAACCGGCGCTTCTTGCCATCCTTTCCGGGCTCGGGCGTCTTGCCCTCTTCTGAAGCGTGCTCCGTTCCGGAAGCGTTCTTCGCCTCGGCAGCCCTCTTCGCCTCTTCCCTGAAGGCCTCGGGGATGATGCCGTGCTTGTGGTACTTCTCGATGTCCGACATGACCTGGGCGGTGGCCTCGTCGCCGACCTCGTTGCCGGTGTAGGTGGGGGCCTTGTAGATGACCGCGATGACAATCAGGCACGCGACGATGCCGGCGGCGCAGATGAAAGCGTAATTGACGGAGTTGGCGAATGACAGGAGGATCTGGTTGGCCTCGCTGATGATGGTCATGTTTCCATCCGCGATCGCATTGGCCAGGTCCTGCAGGCATCCGGTGTCGTGCTCGATCGAGTTGTACACCGTCTCGGAGACGTTGGCCTGCAGCTCCTCGTCGATCCTGTTGCCGATGATCATGGCGAACACGGCGGTGCCGATGGTGGTCCCGATGCCCCTGAAGAGGTTGGTGGCCGAGGTGGTCATCCCGATCTCGGAGGGCTTCGAGGCGTTCTGGACGGCGACCTGGATGACGGACATCATGCAGCCCAGGCCGAAGCCGAGGACGAACAGGCACTCGGCGTAGTACGAGAGCTCGGAGCCCAGCGTGAGCTCGCTGAACATGTACATCCCGATCACGGTGATGACGATCCCGGTGATGAGCCAGAAGCGGTATCCTGTTTTGTTGACCGTGTTACCGCTGGTGATCGAGGTGATCATCATCCCGATGACCATGATGATGGAGTACTCACCGGCCTCGAGGGTGGAGAGTCCGAGGACGTAGATGGCGAACATGGACGAGTACATCTCGGCTCCCATCATGGCCAGCCCGAAGATCAGCATGAAGACGGCCGATTCCACGACCACCTTGTTGTGGATGAGGTGGGGCGCCAGCAGCGGCTCCTGGGCCTTCTGCTCGACGAGGACGAAGAGCGCGATGAGGACCAGGAACACCCCCAGCATGACGAAGGACTCGGTGGAGACCCACCCGAAGTCGTCGCCGACGAAGTTGAAGAACAGCACGAGGTCGCCGAGGGCAACCGAGAGCAGGACGATCCCCTTGGTGTCGATGACCGGCTTGCTGATCTCGTCCGGGGTCGGGAACTTCTTGATGGTGAGGAAGTACGAGACGAGGGCGAGCGGGATGTTGATGTAGAAGACCCAGCGCCAGCCGAAGTACTCCTCGATGTACCCTCCGAGGACGGGCCCGACGCCGCTTCCGATGCCGAAGATGGCTCCCAGCATACCCTGCATCTTGGCCCTCTTCGCCGGAGGGTAGAGGTCGGCGACGGCAGCGGTCGCGACGGGGATCAGGATACCTCCGCCGATACCCTGGAAGGCACGGCAGGCGATGAGCATGGTCATGCTCGTGGAGGCGCCCGCGATGAACGATCCGATGACGAAGATGGTCAATCCGATGAGGAAGAGCGGCTTCCTTCCGTAGAGGTCCGAGAGCTTCCCCGCGATGGGGATGAAGATGGTCTCGAACAGCATGTACGCGGTGGCCAGCCACGAGTAGAGCTCGAGGCCGTCAAGGTCCTCCGCGATCTTCGGCCCGCAGGTCCCGACGATGGTACCGTCGAAGCAGGCGATGAGCATGGCGAGGCAGATCCCGACCATGATCGCCGTGCGGACCTTGGGGTCGATGTTCTTGTAAGTAATTTGCTCGACTGCCATACGGGGGCTGATGAAAGTGAGGTCCTATTTAAAACAATGACAAATTCACAGGTTGTTGTATTATACAACTTGAAATATGTACATATTATTTTTGACAAACAAAGGCAATTTAAAACAACCGACTTATAGTACAACTACCGTGATTGTCAAATCAACTACGGAAATCGGCCCCTCCGGAGGGCCTATTCCCGTTTTCTCGTCACTCCGTGTCGGAAAATCCCGAGCCAACCATTATATGGGTAGGTGGGGTAGGGAAGGCGAGGATTGGAAATGGACTATACTTACGTGAACGCCGGCAAATACTGCGCGGGAAGCGTCCCCGCGAACAAGCTGGGCGCCACCGACATGGACTCCTTCAAGGCGGCGGTGGCGGAGAAGCTCGCCGCCAAGCAGCAGGAGCTCGCCGAGATCGGCGGCCTGGGCGGGAGCTACAAGCTCGACCACCTCTGCGCCTTCCACAAGTTCCTCTTCGGGGACGTCTTCGACTGGGCCGGGCAGGTCCGCGACGTCGACATCTCCGACCCCCGCTTCGTGAAGGCGGCGGACATCGAGAAGGAGGCCGAGCTGGTCTTCCTGAGGATGGAGAACGAGGAGTACTTCAAGGGACTCGAGATCCCCGACATGGCCGAGCGCATCTCCTATTACACCAAGGAGATCGACCGCCTCCACCCCTTCGTCTACGGGACCAAGGAGGCCGTGTTCACCTTCTTCAAGCAGGTCCTCGGGAGGATTAGGTACAACATCGCCTACGAGAGCGTGCCCGAGGAGCAGTGGGAGGCCGCCCGCGACGCCGGGCTAAACGACGACCTCTCGAAGTACGAGGAGATCTACAAGGCCATCATCACCAAGGTCCCCCGCGAGAAGAAGAAAAAGGATTGAATCCTCCAAACCCATTAGGTTATATATTACAATATATAATATTTCGATTTTCTATATATCATACTCCTCGATTCTGAAAATCGAGGTAACACTCAATGGATACGAAAGTCAAAGCA
>JBMNQO010000052.1:0-7637 GCA_050944195.1 Methanomethylophilus sp.
TCCCCGAACTCCTCGTTCCGGAAGATCCCGACGTTCGAGGTCCCGTGCTTCCCGTCGACCAGCTCGCCGAGCACCAGGCCCTCGTAGTCGCGCAGGGAGAGGCCGTCGATCTGGTCGTAGGGGACCTTGTGGGAGAACCACGGGGTGGAGATGCTGAACTCCTTCTCCCCCGCGTCGATGCTGATCTTGGAGCCCATGTCACTTCCTTCCGACGAAGACGACCCAGTGCTTGTCCGCGTTGGTCACCGCCTTGGCCTCCAGGCCGGCGGCCTCCATCATCGACACCATCTCGGGGTTGGAGACCAGGTGCACCTTCCGCGCCCACTCCTTCCCCTCGACGCCGTCGAGCTCGGAGATGTCCTTCTCGTAGTAGGCCTCGGCGATGATGAGCATCACCCCGCCCTTCCGGAGCTTGGATGCTGCCAATTTGATGTCGTTCTCCAGGTCCGGCCAGAAGAAGTAGGTCTCGACGGCGGTGATGACGTCGAACGACTCGTCCGGGAAGGGGATGGAGCCCACGTCCGCGACCATGGCGTCGAGGTTCCCGAGGCGGTGGTAGAGGCCGTTCCGCTCGAGGGTCAGGTCGACGGCGGTCTGCGAGATGTCGATCCCGATGCATTTGGCGCGGGGGTAGCCCGCGCAGAGCATGCGGAGGGTGTTCCCGCCCCCGCACCCGATGTCGAGGGCGTCCCTCACCTTCAGCCCGGTGAAGCTGCGGAGCTGCGTGAGCCCCCACGAGGTGAGCTCGCGGTGGTGCTCGTTCATGTCCGTGAGGACCTTCTTCCCTTTCTCGCCCTGCGGGCACCGGCACTGTGCCAGGTCATCATCCGGAGTCTTCTTCTCGTCGGCCATGGCGGTCACGGGGGAGGCGATGCCTGACGGACGGTTATAAGTTTCGAGGGAAGAGCGGAAATGAGAATGGCGCCGAGAGAGAGATTTGAACTCCCGAGGTCAAGGACCAGTAGTTTTCGAGACTACCGCCATACCGGGCTTGGCTATCTCGGCCCGACGGCGACTATCGGTTTCCGATATTTAACGTTCGCCTATTGAAATCTGCAGGAAAAGGCGCCGAGAGAGAGATTTGAACTCCCGAGGCTTGCGCCAACGGTTTTCAGGACCGTCGCCATACCGGGCTTGGCTATCTCGGCTTGACCATGGCTAATCGCTCAACCCTTATATCCGTTACCGAGATTCGGAAGCCATGAGCGGTCTGACATCCGAGGTCATCGAAGCGAAGAAGGCGGCGCTGGCACTGGCCGCGCTCCCCACCGCGACCAAGAACAGGGCCCTGGAGGCGATGGCGGCCGCCCTCCGGTCCCATAAGCAGGAGATCCTGGAGGCCAACGCCGCCGACGTGGCGGAGTCCGAGGGGAAGATCCCCCCGGAGATGATGCGCCGCCTGCGGACCGACGCCGGCAAGGTGGACGAGATGGCGGAGAGCGTGGAGGCCGTCGCGTCCCTCCCCGACCCCGTCGGGGAGACCATGGACACCGTGGAGCTGGACGAGGGCCTGACCCTCTACCAGATCAGGTGGCCCATCGGGCTCGTCGGGGTCATCTTCGAGGCCCGCCCCGAGGTCGTCCCGCAGATCATGTCCCTCTGCCTCAAGAGCGGGAACGCCGTGGTCTTCAAGGGCGGCTCCGAGGCCAAGCGGTCCAACCGCGTACTCTTCGACATCCTGAGAGAAGCGGCCGCCTCCGAGGGTGTGCCCAAGGAGGCGTTCGTCCTCATGGAGTCGCGGGAGGACGTCTCGGAGATCCTGAAGCTCGACGGGGTCATCGACCTCCTCGTCCCGCGCGGCTCGTACTCCTTCGTGAAGTACATCCAGGAGAACACCAAGATCCCCGTGCTCGGCCATTCCTCGGGCGTCTGCCACGTCTACATCGACGGGGCCGCCGACCCCAAGAAGGCCATCGAGGTCACCGTCGATTCGAAGACCCAGTACCCTGCGGTCTGCAACGCCGCCGAGCAGCTCCTGGTGGACAAGAAGATCGCCAGGTACATCCTGCCCCGGGTGGCGGACGCCCTCATCGCCAAGGGCGTGGAGATCCGCGCCTCGGCCGACTGCATGCCCCATCTCCTCGGGCTCCCCGTGAAGGAGGCCACCGAGGAGGACAAGTCCGCCGAGTACGACGACCGCATCATGAGCGTGCGCACGGTCGACGGGCTGGAGGATGCCATCGCGCAGATCAACAAGTACGGCAGCCACCACACCGACTGCATCATCACCGAGGACAAACAGGCGGCCGAGCGCTTCATCAGGGGCGTCGACTCCGCCGACGTCATGGTCAACGCCTCCACCCGCTTCGCCGACGGCTACCGCTTCGGGAAGGGCGCGGAGATCGGCATCTCCACCGGCAAGATCCACGCCCGCGGACCGATGGGCATGGAGGGCCTGTGCATCTACAAGTACGTCGTCATCGGGAACGGCCAGAAGGTCGCGGATTACTCCGGCCCGGGCGCGAAGAAGTACATCCACAAGCACATCCAGAAGAAACTCGACCTGGGAGAGTGAGAACGCGGACCGGAAGGAGATCGTGAAGGACCCGGAGAGGATCGTCGTCAAGGTCGGCACCTCCTCCATCACCGGGGGCGGGAGCGTGCCCTCGGAGGGCTTCATGGACTCCGTGGCCCGCCAGGTGGCGCAGCTGGAGGCCGAGGGGAAGGAGATGCTGCTGGTGTCCTCGGGCGCCATCGGCATCGGCCTCGAGGCGCTGAAGGCGAAGCCCAAGCCCAACGAGGTCCCCATCAAGCAGGCCGCCGCCTCGGTCGGCCAGGGCATCCTCATGCAGAAGTGGAACGACGCCTTCCAGAAGTACGGGCTGACCGCGGGGCAGATCCTCATCACCGCCGACGGCTACTCCAACCGCGACGTGGTGCTCAACCTGAACAACACCATCGCCACCCTCCTGAAGTACAAGGCGGTGCCCATCTTCAACGAGAACGACGCCATCTCGGTGAAGGAGATCGGACCCATCTTCGGGGACAACGACACCCTCTCCGCGATAATCGCCAGCAGGGCGGACGCCGACCTCCTGGTGATCCTCTCGGACGTCGACGGGCTGTACGACCGCGACCCCCGGAAATACAAGGACGCCAAGATTATCCGCACGGTGGAGAGCATCGACGGCGCCGTGGTCGCCTCGGCCGGGGGCCCCGGCTCCAAGGCCGGCACCGGCGGGATGCGGACCAAGGTCCGCGCAGCGAAGATCTGCCGGGACGCCGGCTGCCAGATGATCATCGCCTCCTCCGCCGAGGAGGATGTGATCCTGAAGGCCGTGCGCGGGGAGGAGGTCGGGACGGTCTTCGTCGCCGACACCGCCATCACCAAGAAGCGCCGGTGGATCAAGGCGGCCTCGCCGGTCGGGCGCATCGTCATCGACGAGGGCGCCGGGGAGGCGGTGCTGGCACATAAGTCGCTCCTGCCGGTCGGCGTGAAGTACGCCGAAGGCCCCTTCGAGGCCGGGAAGCCCGTCGACATCGTCTGCGGGGACAAGGCCATCGCCCGCGCCCTCCCCGATTACGGGTCGGAGGAGATCAACCGCGTGCGCGGGATGAAGTCGGCCGAGGCGAAGCGGGTCCTGGGGGCGGGGATGAAGCACCAGGACATCGTCCAGAGCGTGAACATCGCGCTGCTGCCGTAAGTGTAAATCGGGTTTCTGCTGGATGCAGTTTTTTCTTGGGCATCCTATTCATAGCCCCGAAGCGCATCTTTGGAGCAGTGAAAAGATCACGGCTCCCGAAGGAGCCGGACCCTTAAGGCGGGTCAGACCCGACATTCCTTACGGAACGTCGATGACAATCCTGACCTTATCGGTCAAGATCGTCACCCGAAGCCTGTGGCGGCATTCGATGATAATCGAACAGATCTTATCATCTCCTGCCGGAACGGCTCCGGTGTACCGAGAAGTGTGAGTTCTGATACGCTGGGACTTCCGGCCTCTTTTATCAGGTCGAACGGGCTTGCTGAACCCGGAAAATGAAACGCGGCCGCGAACCGACGACAGCCGAACAATAAGGGGATGGTGGGCCCGGCCAGATTTGAACTGGCGACCTTCACAATGTCAATGTGACGTCATAACCCCTAGACCACGAGCCCAGTAGCCCTCTGTAACAACTGGTCGTAATTATACTTTCCGTAAACCTAGATAGGCGGGAAACCTGCAAAACGGTTATTATCCAGACCCCCATGGAAGGGCGATGATAACGCTGGGGATCGAGGGCACGGCGCACACCTTGGGGGTGGGCATCGTGGACTCGGACGGGACGATCATGTCGAACGTCATCGACATGTACAGGCCGCCCCAGGGCGGGCTCCACCCGAGGGAGGCCGCCAACCACCACGCAGAGGTCGTCGCCGGGGACATCAGGAAGGCCCTCGGCGAGGCGGGCATCTCCGTGAAGGACGTAGACCTCGTCTCCTTCTCGATGGGCCCCGGGCTCGGCCCCTGCCTGCGCGTCGCGGGCACCGCGGCGAGGTCGCTGGCACTTTCGCTCGGGGTCCCGATAATCGGTGTCAACCACTGCATCTCCCACATCGAGATCGGCAACGCCACGACCGGCTGCACCGACCCCGTCCTGCTCTACGCCTCGGGCGGGAACACGCAGATCATCGCCTACTCCGACCACCGCTACCGCATCTTCGGCGAGACGCAGGACGTCGGGATCGGGAACATGCTCGACAAGCTCGGGAGGGACCTCGGGCTCGGCTACTACGCCGGCCCCACCATCGAGAAGCTCGCCCGGGACGGGGACAAGCTGCTGGAGCTCCCGTACTCCGTCAAGGGCATGGACGTGTCCTTCTCGGGCATCCTCACCGCCGCCCTCGCCTACAAGGAGAAGGGCTGCCGGCTGGAGGACATCTGCTACTCGGTCCAGGAGACCGCCTTCTCGATGCTCACGGAGGTCACCGAGAGGGCGATGGCGCACGTCGGGAAGTCCGAGGTGCTGCTGGGCGGCGGGGTGGCCCAGAACGGGCACCTCAGAGAAATGGTCGCCAAGATGGCGGAGGAGCGCGGAGGGAGGATGTTCGTCCCCGAGCGGAACCTCTGCCGGGACAACGGCGCGATGATCGCGTGGCTCGGGAACCTGATGTACAGTTCGGGGGTCAGGATGGACGTCGCCGACACCGAGGTCAGGCAGCGCTTCCGGACCGACGAGGTCCCCGTCACCTGGCGCGATTAAGTGTCTAAAATTCTCACTGCTGGCTCTTTTCCTTCTTCTGCCTGCCGACGGTCTCGTCGGCTGCCTTCAGGAAGTCCTGCAGCCGCTCGGACGGGAACGATCCTCCCGCGGCGATGCGGTGCCCCCCGCCCTCTCCGCCGGCGGCCTTCGCGGCAACTGACATGGCCTCGGCGAGGTCCACGCCCTGCTCCAGGAGCGAGAAGCTCGCCCTCGAGGAGGCGTTCGCCTTGGCATCGGAGGTGTTCACGCCGACGGTGGGCTTAGACGGGTCCGCGAAGTAGCTCATGGCGGTCCCGCAGACCATCCCGGTGAAGCCCGTGACGGAGGAGTCGAACCACTGGATGTTGTCCATCTGGGTCAGTCCTTTCGAGTCGACCGCGAGCACGGCCGCCATGAGGTCCCGCGAGGAGTCCTTGTCGGCCTTCTTCGCCTCCTCCAAGGCGGCCGGATCGCCCATCCCGGCGGCCACCCCCGCGCCGGCGATGCCGGTGCGCCCGGTGGCGTTGAGGACGTTGGCGAGGGTCTCGGCGTCCATGTCCCAGGACGGGAGCCAGTAACGGGTGCGGGCGAGCTCGTCGAGCTTCTCCCTGGTGACGCCCTGCCCGATCAGCTTGAGGGCGATGAGGCTGGAGAGCCTCACGGTCTCCTCCTCGCTGAGCTCGGAGCTCTTCAGCTCCGGCCTCAGCCCGGCCTCCTTCAGGAGCTGTTCGGTCCCCTCGCGGCTCCCGCTGACCCCGCGGATGTAGGGGTCGGTGGAGTCGAAGAGGGAATCGCCGAGCCTGCCGGGTGGTATCAGCGAGCCGGGCATCTCCTTCGCCAATCCCCTCTTCTCGGCGCCCTCGAGGATGTACACATTGAGGCCCGAGACCCCGTTGAGGTGCTGGCGGTCGCCGGCGATCCCGGCAAGTGCCAGCGGGGCGAGGTCCCAGTTCGCCTCGTCCAAGGTGACGGCGAACAGGAAGGCCATGGTCGCGCCGCACCCCGAGGTCATCCCGTCGATGCCGTAGAGGTGGGGGTTGGCGTAGACCGTCTTTTCGGCCTGATCTTTGACTGTATGATGGTCCAGGACCACGACGTCGCAGGGCATCGCGTCGAAGCGGGAGATGTAGGAGGCTCCCAAATCGGTAACCAGGACGCACTCCGAGGGGGTCTCCTCGATGGTCTTCATCTGCTCCTCGTTGAGGGTCGGGAAGATCGTCATGCGGAAGCCGATGCCCTCGCGCCGGAGCGCGGAGGCGGCGATGGCGGCTGCGGTGATGCCGTCGGCGTCGAAATGCGAGTAGCACTGGACAAAATCGTGGCCGCGGACGGTATCCGCGGCCGCTTTAAGGGTGGTAAGGAGTTTGGATGGCAGGTCGGAACCTTCCATAATGCTCACTTGAGCATCAGTTCAGCGTTGGAAAGCGAGTACTTCCAGGTCTCAGGGAGAACGCCGTTGTCCTTGTAGTAGCGCTCCAGGCGCCTGATCTTCGCTTCGATCAGGGTCAGTCCGCGCTTGTTGGCGACGTCGTTCGGGTTGGCGGTGACGTGGTTGTTCAGGTTGATCGCGCGGACCATGAGAGCTTCGAGGTCCTCGGGGAGAGCTCCGCTGACGTTCCTCTCTTTCATGATCTCGGTGACGGTCTTCCCGGTCGCGAGCTTGACATTGGGAACGGCGTACTGGTCCCTGAGGGTCATGCCGATCATGGCGGGGGACATCCCGTCCTTGGCGAACTGCTCGACCTTGTCCTCGATCTCAGTGGCGGAGAGGGGGACCCAGTCGGGGTTCTCGGTGACCATGGGGCGCTTGGAGGACGCCTTTCCTTTCTTTCTTGCGTGCATTCTTGCCATAATGATTCACTCATCTTGGCGGCGAGGCTGAGGTTCCCTATCGGGAATCTATATTTAAAGGATGTTGCAGGGGAGTTCGCCCGGGACCCCTTTCGCGCGCAGGGATTTCAGCGCCCACGGGATGGTGTCCAGGTACTCCTCCCGGGCGAAGGAAAGCTCCTCCGGGAGCTCCGTGAAGAACGCGTGCTCCATCTCATGGTTCCCGTCGACGGGCTCGTCGGCGATGACCGCGGAGCAGACATAGCAATGACCCAGGTCCCGCGTCTCGAAGACCCTGATGCGGAATCCCGATTCCTCGAAGAACTCCCTTGCCGCTCCCTCGGCGGGGGTCTCGCCCGCGCGCACGTGCCCGCCGGGCATCTCCCATCCGCCCCTCTTCGGGTTCCTGACCATCAGGAAGCCCTTCCGGCAGAAGGCTACGGCGTACGCGGTGACGTTGGTGTCGGGGCTCATCTCCGCCTCACCGCGATCATCTCGTGGGAGTCCTCGAAGGGCTCGAGCCTCCTCGCGTCCAGTATCTCCATCCCGCGCTCCTTCAGGCGGGCCTCGGCCTTCTTGAAAATATCAGCTGGATCAGCCGTCACATCCTCCGAGCGGGCCTTCACGGCCACCATCCCGTACTC
>JBMNQO010000053.1:0-7551 GCA_050944195.1 Methanomethylophilus sp.
CCCTCGGCGTGCCAGAGCGCCACCGATCCCGCCGCCGCCATGGCCGCCGAGAGGGTCTTGGCGTCCTCGATTGCAATATCATGGAGGCCGCGGAAGTAGGGCACTCCCTTCCCCATCTCCATCCCGACCGCCTGGCCGAGGAGGGAGTAATCGAACACCGAGCCGCCGAAATCCTCCACATCGATGACTTTGGTCGGCTTCCTGTTTTCATCCAAATGCAGGCCGTAGTTGGCGGTCTTGCCGATGATGGCGGCCGCCAGGGCCCCCGGGCCGCCCTCGCGGTTGGTCCTCGCCCCGAAGTAGGAGTTGGCGACCGAAAGCGCGGAGGACTCCGCCCAGGCGATGTGCTCGCCGAACTTGGGGACGTTGTCCGCCAGGTACGGGGTGCACGAGCAGGTCTTCCTGACCCCCATGCGCCCGTAGAGCTCGATGATCCGCAGCTGCTTCTCGGCGAACTCGGGGGAGATGTGCATCTCCTGCCACCGCCCGCGGTCCATCCCGACCGGGTTGAGGGTGGAGGGCACGGAGACCTTGGCCCCTCCGTCGGCGAGGTCCGAGAGGTACTTCAGCCCCCCGTCCCCGATGGTCTTGTAGGACGCCCCCGAGAGGTGCGCCGAGGTGATGTCCACCAGGCTGTCCGCGCCGTATATCTTGCCGAGCGCCACGACCAGCTCCATGGCCTTCCTGGGTCCGTCGCCCTTCTCTCCGTCGAGAACCGCCTGCTCCTCACGGGTCAGCTTCATGTTCCGACCGTATACGGTGGCGGTATTTTATCCTCGGCAGTGGAGCCGATAAAGATTCGTTGTCAATTAAGAATGGAAAATAGAATGAGGCGGGCTCGCCGGGATTCGAACCCGGGTCCGAGGCTCCGGAGGCCTCTGTGCTATCCAAGCTATACTACGGGCCCTTGCCAGTTAACCGGTTTTCGGAAGAAGATCCGTTGCCGGGGTGCCAGCCCCGGCGCGGCTCCGTATGAGAGGGGAGGAGCCGGAAGATCTGACTTCACTCTTTCTTGTCCTTGTTCAGGAACTCGGTGTAGCCGCATTTCCCGCAGGAAAGGCGGTCCTTGTGCTGGGCGAGGAACACTCCGGGCCCGCACTTGGGGCACTCCTTCCTCGACCTGACGACCTTGTCGCCCTCGACGGTGTAGAGGTCCCTCTTGTTCTCCGCTTTCTTCTTCTCTTCCTTCTTCGCCATGGAAATCACTCCTGGGCGGGCGCGTCCGCGGCGGGAGCGGCCTCGTCGGCCTTCTTCTTGGACTCGTCCTCGATGCCGTTCCTCTTGAGGAGCTTGCCGTTCTCGTACTTCAGGGCCGCCTTCTTGTTGGCGTAGACCTTGGCGTATCCCTTCGATTTGCCGATTCCGTACTCGGACTCGAGCTTCTCGATGACGACGAGGTTCCTCTGGGAACCGTATTTCTTCGCGATCTCCTCCGCCACGGCGTTCCTGCCGGGGGTTGCCTCCCGGTCGTGGTCCACGACGAAGCAGACTTCTTTCCTCTCGAAAAGGGCGTTGTCCTTCTCGCTTGTATACTCGATCTTCATTCGATCTCCTCCATGCTCTCAAGCATCTGCCTGAAGCGTTCTCTGGTGGGGCCGTCCGTGTCGACGGCCTTCATCCCTCTCCCGGGCCATCCGTAGACGACCACCGCGCCCTCGGGGGCGTGGAGGATGCAAGGCAGCAGTGCCAGGTCCTCTTCCCCGACCACGCGGAGGACCGCTGCGGACCTCCCGGCCAATGCGTTTGACACCGCCGAGTCCAGGGCCGCCGTGATGGTGGCCGCCGGGTTCTCGACGACCGTCTCCGCCAGACCTGCGCTCTTCACGAGGTCGGCGAAGCCGGTGGTCTCCCGCCGCTCGGTGAGGCCGTCGTAGACGGCCAGGAGCGGCGTGATCCCGTGTTTGTAGGCGGTGAGGGAGACCACGTCCCCCACCGTGATGATTTGGTGTTTAGCGTTCAGTGATTCGAGTTCGCTCTCGTCGATGTCGCGGCCGACGGGCTTCTGGAACTCCGCCCTCAGGGCGGGGCTCAGCCTCCGGCCGGGCATACGCCTCAGCGGACCTTCAGGGCATACGTGCCGTTGGCCGTGATGCCCATCTTCTTGGCGATCTCGGACCTCTCGTAGTCCGCGATCGCGATCATGCCCTGCCAGTCCTTGGAGGTCTCCCCTCCGCAGCGGGGGCACACGGTGTCCTCGGTGATGAACTGGCACGACTTGCAGGCGCGGAGCACGGGGCGCGACGACGCCATCACTCCTCGCCTCCTTTCTTCTTGCCCTTCTTGGACGAGGACTTCTTCTCGCCGGCCGGACCCGCTCCTGCCGCCTTCCTGGCGTCCTCCTCGATCCACTCCAGGCGGCCCAGGCCGGGCTGCCTCATGGTGAGCCCGATCTTGCTGTCCTGGGGGCTCTTCTCGTTCAGCTCGATGCTGACGACCCTGGCCCTGACGCGGTCGCCGACCGAGAGGGTCCTGCCGGACTCCTTCCCGACCAGCCTCTTGTTGGCCTCGTCGACGTCCACGCGGTCGTCCATGACCTGGCTGACGTGCAGCAGGCCGTCCAGCGGGCCGAACCTGATGAAGGCTCCGAACTTGAGCACGTCGACGACGATGCCCTCGACGACCTCGTTCTCGGTGAGGTAGTAGGAGAGCTGCTTCATCTTGACCGTCTGGTATACCGCGCCGTCCCCGTGGACGATGCGCCCGGGCCCCTCGGGGTAGGCGGCGCCGACCAGGACGGTGATGGACTTGTCCTCCTCGAGCCTGCCTTCGTACGCCTCGCTGGAGAGCGAGCCGATGACGTCCTCGATGTCCTCCCCGAGGTATTTCGGGGGGATGCGGACATTCCTCTGGGCTTCTGTGATCATGTACATGGCGGATCCCTTATAGGGGCGCATTAAACCGCTCTTATATTTAATGGCTATCCGCGATTCCTACTTATATTATTAAAATGGCGGCCGGGATCGCTGGGACTTCTGGGACTCTGCGAACGGGCCCGCGTAGAGCTTCCTGCGCTCGGTCTCCTCCAGGAGGGGGGTGTCATCCTTCCCGTCCCTCCCCATCATCCAATACACCTTGTCATCGTCGCGGTAGCCCGTGCCGAAGGTTGTTATCGGATTGATCGAGGGTTTCCCGAAGACCTTCGAGGAGAGCTTGGAGCCGATGTCGCAGGTCAGCGCGAGGACCACATCGCACTGCTCAGTTTCGGGTATCTGGGACTTGCGGATGTTGGAGGCGATGCAGGACGCTCCGGTGGCGCCCGTCCCGACCACCTCGACGCCGTCCTCCCTGAGCTTCTCCGAGAGGGCGAGGGCGTTGTCCGTGCCGCCGATCCCGCAGAGGCGGGCGCAGGTGTTGCAGGTCCACACCAGGACCTTCTTCCTTTTCAGCTGCCCGAGGAGCTCTTCGTAAGTGCAGGAACGCGCCATCATCTGCATGTCTATCGGGCCCCGTGAGGCCCCGCGGATATAGAACGTTTCCGAGTGTCCGACAGCTCCGCATCGATTCCGGAAGCCGATATCTGGGTCATTCCTCGGACAACGTAACGATTGATTCCTCACGCCCGCGCGCGGACCATTTTTATAAGTGAGCCCGCATAGGCAGGCCCAAGTGACTAAAATGGTCTCTGAGAAAGAGAGAGTGACCCCGGAAGAGAGGAAAGCGTACGAGAAGAAGAACCTGAAGAAGATCCCCGTCAAGGACATCAAGGTGACCAAGGGCATGACCGTCGACGAGATGCTCAAGGCCATGGGGCACGCCGGAGGCTTCACCGCCCAGAAGCTGGCGGACGCCGCCGACATCGTCGAGAGGATGGAGAAGGACAAGAAGTGCCTCAAGATCCTCTCCTTCCCCGCCTGCATCATGGCCACCGGGACCCGCGGCGTCATCGTCGACATGGTGAAGAACCACATGGTCGACCTCATCATCACCACCTGCGGATGCCTCGACCACGACATCTCCCGGCTCTACGCCGCCTACTACAAGGGCGACTTCATGATGGACGACGCCCTCCTCAGGGAGAACGAGGTCAGCAGGCTCGGGAACGTCCTCGTCCCCGACGACTGCTACGGCTACGTCCTGGAGGACAACCTCCTGCCCCTCTTCGACGAGATGTTCGCCGACACCCAGTCCATGTCGACCCACGAGATCATCGACAAGGTCGGGGAGCACATCGCGGACACCAAGCCCAAGGGCTACCAGGACAGCCTGCTCTACTGGGCGCACGTCAACAAGGTCCCCATCGTGGTCCCCGGGATCACCGACGGCTCCTTCGGCTGCCAGCTCTGGATGTACTACCAGACCCACCGCAAGCTGAGGATCGACCTCTTCGCCGACGAGCAGATGCTCTCCGAGATGACCAACGAGGCCAAGAAGACCGGCGCCGTCATCATCGGCGGCGGCATCTCCAAGCACCACGTCATCTGGTGGAACCAGTTCCGCGGCGGCCTCGACTACTGCATCTACCTGACCACCGCCGAGGAGTACGACGGCTCCCTGTCCGGCGCGAGGATCAGGGAAGCGGTCTCCTGGGGCAAGGTGAAGGCCTCCGCCAAGAAGATGACCGTCGAGGGCGACGCCACCATCACCCTCCCGCTGATCTACGCGGCCGTCGCCGACAGGATCCTCTGAAAAGATGGCCAAGAAGGTCCTCATCCTCCCCGGCGACGGGACGGGCCCCGCCGTCATCGGCGCCGCCAAGCAGGTGCTCCAGGAGGCCACCGGCGGCCTCGAGCTCCTCGACGGCGAGATCGGCGAGTCCGCCTTCCGCCGCACCGGGCGGGCGCTCCCCGCGGAGACGGTGTCCCTCCTGGCCGAGGCCGACGCGGCCATCTCCGGCCACACCGACACCTCGCGCCTGGGGATGAGGAACCCGCTGGAGGACGTCCGCCGGCAGATGAACCTCTTCCAGGAGGTCCGCCCCCTCCAGCACATCTGCAGCTACCTGGGGTCGCAGAAGACCAACTGCCTCCTCATCACCGAGAGCCCGGACTCCCTCCCGCCGGTCCGGGAGTACTCCACCCTTTACGGCATCACCAAGGAGTGCGACCTCTCGTCCGAGGCGGCGGGGGAACTGTTCTCCGCCGCCTGCTCCACCGCCCTCTCCTTCGGCAGGTCCAAGGCCTGCCTGGTCCGCGGCAACGGCGGCGAGCCCGAGTCCGACCGCCTGCTCACGCAGGCGTTCGAGAAGGCCTTCAAGGACTCGGGGATGGAGACCGACATCATGTCCGAGGAGAAGGTGGCCTGCCGGCTCGCCCTCGACCCCTCGGAGTTCGACGTCCTGGTCTCCGGGCCGGACCCCGCGGGCTTCCTCCGCGGGATGCTCTCCGGCATGATCGGCGGGAGCGGCCTCACCCCCGTCGCCTTCATCGGGAAGGACTTCGGGCTCTTCATGCCCTCCCGCGGCTTCGGGGAGGTCAGCCCCTACCGCCCCGAGAATCCGACCGCCGCCATCCTGGCGGCGGCGATGGCGCTGCGCCATCTGGGTCTTGCGAAGGAGGCGCTCCGCGTGGAGAACGCGGTCTACGCCATGTACGAGGAGCACAAGATCACCAGGGACCTCGGCGGGAAGACCGAGCCCGGGCCCTTCGTGCAGGGCGTCATCGCCCACATGCACGACGGCGAGTGAGCGCCCGCTCACTCGGCCGCTCCCTTCTTCTCTGTTTCAGCCGGGGAGGCGCTCTGCAGCAGCAGGATGCCCCCGACGAGGACCGCCAGGAACAGGAACCCGAGCAGCGACGGGACCTGCCCGAAGAACAGGATCCCGAACACCGTGGAGAGCACCGTCCCGCACCCGGTCCACGTCGCGTAGCAGGAGCCGACGGGGAGCCCGGCGCGGAAGCCGTGGTTGAGGAACCACACGCTCACCATGCAGACCGCCAATGTCACGATGACCCAGACCGGATCGGTGAAGCCGTCGCTCATATTCATGGTGACCGCCCATATCGCCTCGAAGATGCCGCCCGCGGCGACATAGATCCAGGGGTTCATGAGCTCCCTCCCGCGACGATCTCGAGCCCCGCGATGCCGATGATGATCATCGAGATCGCCAGGATCTTGCGGGCCCCCAGCTCCTCGGAGTTCACGAACCTGCTGATGGCGATCGTCGCCAGCGCCCCGACCGCCGTCCAGATGGCGTAAGAGACCCCCACGTCCATGGTCAGCATGCCCCTCGACATGAAGAAGAGGCTCAGGTAAGTGAAGAAGAGCATGGCGGCCAGCCAGGCCGCCTTCTTCTTGACGTTCTCGCGTTCCCTCCCCGCTCTCTCGAGGGAGAACACCCACGCGGGCTCGAACAGCCCGCCTATTATCAGGAATACCAGTCCTTCCATTTCAGGCACCTTCCCGCGCTCTTCGCGCGCTTCAGCTGGGGTTTGGTCCGGCCCGGAGACCGGAAGCTCAGAAATTCCCTCGCCTGGGTGTCGCTGAAATCCTGTCCGTATCCTCGAAGAGGTCTTCGTGCGGACCAGCGTCGGAATATGTCACGGACATGCTTCGTGCAGAAGGGCTCTCAATATAACAAAATTTTGTCTAATGGAGATGGGGGCTTGGCATCGTGCCAAATTGAGATCCCGGTATTGCTGGCACATCCGCAGGCTTCCTCAAATGCGCCCGGATCAACCCGTCATGCGTCGGTTTAATTACGATAGGCGGCTATGACCTCAGCATGAAGGACGCAGGGCACCGGGAGGCCGTGGAGGCCGCCCTGAGATTCGAGAAGACGGACCGCGTTCCCGTCAACAACTTCGCGCTGGTCACCGCCGCGCGCAGCTACGGTTACAAGGTGAAGGACGCCAGGTACGAGCCGAAGGTCTCCGCGAAGGTCTCCGTCGACTACGCCATGAAGACCATGTCGGACTTCGTGAAGCCGGTGGTCGACTCCCAGGTCCCCTTCGCCGACATGGGGATGGAGGTCCAGTTCCCCGAGGACGACTACGGGAGGGTCCGCTCCAAGCTTGTCAATGAACCAGAAGATGTCGACAAGATCGCCTTCTTCGACCCCTCGAAGGCGGAGGAGTGCCCCCTCTTCACCAAGTGCTTCACCGAGGCCCTGGAGGAGACCGCGCGGATCCTCCCCGAGGACCTTGAGGTCTGCGGCCTCACCTGGGGCCCGATCAGCACCGCGGGGTACCTCATGGGTGTCGAGGACATGCTCATGGAGACCATGATGGGGAACGGCGAGGTGGTCAAGAAGCTCGTCATGAAATGCGCTGGGTTCGTGGCCGAGCAGCAGAAGACCCAGTGCTCCCACGGAGCGACCGTCATGTGGATGGCGGACCCGACCTCCTCGTGCGACATCATCTCCCCCGACATGTTCCCCGAGTACTCCGCGCCGGCCATCAAGCAGACCATCTCGGAAGTGAAGAGAGCGTCGGGCGAGAAGGCCTTCCTGCACATCTGCGGGAACACCCGCCCCATCATCGGGCAGATCAGGGACACCGGGGCGGACTGCTTCAGCTTCGACCACGCCGTCGACGTGGCGGAGGCGAAGAAGCTGGCGGACGGGAAGGTCGCCCTCATGGGGAACATCGACCCCGTCAAGTTCATGATGATGGG
>JBMNQO010000054.1:0-7073 GCA_050944195.1 Methanomethylophilus sp.
GCTTCGGTAGGGTGCATGGCGGCGCTCCTGCTGTTCGGGCAGTACGTCCTCGACTGGAACGAGATGGCGGGCCTCTTCGCCCCGCTCTTCGGGTGGGACGTATGAGCGACGTCTTCGACCTCGACGCGGTCTGCTACAGCTACACGGAGTCCGGGCCGAAGGCCCTCAACCGCATGACCATGAGGATCCCCGAGGGCTCCCGCACGGCGGTCCTGGGGGCGAACGGAGCCGGCAAGTCCACCCTCTTCTACACCATGGAGGGAGTGTTCCGGCCGTCCTCCGGCACCGTGAACCACCGCGGGGAGCCGATCCAATACACCGTTCTGGGGCTGACGAAGCTGCGGAAGGATTCCGCGGTCGTCCTCCAGAACCCCGACGAGCAGATGTTCTCCTCCACCGTGGAGGACGACGTCGCCTTCGGCGCCGTCAACACCGGGGCGACGAGGGAGGACATCGACGAGAGGATCGACGAGGCGCTGCGGCTGGTCCGCATGGCCGAGTACCGCCGCACCCCGCTCCATCAATTGTCGGGCGGGCAGCGGAAGCGGGTGGCCATCGCCGGCGCCCTCGCCGTCCGCCCGAAGGTATTGATCATGGACGAGCCCACCGCCGGCCTCGACCCGCAGGCCTACATGGAGATGATGGAGCTCGTCGAGAGGCTGCGCCTGTCCGGCGTGACCGTCATCATCTCCACCCACGACGTGGACCTCGCCTACTCATGGGCCGACGGGATCCGCGTGGTCAGGAAGGGGAGGCAGGTCTACGAGGGGGACTCGGAGGGGTTCTACTCCGACACCGGGAAGGTGCTCGAGTGCGGGCTCTTCCGCCCCTCGGTCTTCGCCATGAACGAGGCGATGTCGAAGATGGCCTGCCACGACCGCGCCCCCTTCCCGAAGACGGTCGGGGAGTACCTCGCCAAGTTCGGCGGGGTGAAGCAGGCCGGCACCGTGCACTGCGTCGCCTGCGATCCCGGGGAGGACATCGCGGATTCCTACAACAGGGCGCTGAACGAAGCGGGCCAGAGCGCCCGCGTCGGCATCTGCGGGATGGACGCCCGCGACTCCGTCTCCGCCGCCAGCCTGCGGGCGGACTTCTACTTCGACGGGATCGACTCCTGCCTCTCCGAGGCCGTCCAGGGGAGGGACTCGGTGCTGGTGTTCGACAGCATCTTCGCCCCCCTCGTGGAGGAGCGGGCGCAGCGGCTCCGCATGTTCGGGGCCGACATCGGGACGGAGGGATTGCAGTGACCGATGGCGATCCCGTCATCGAGCTGCGGGACGTGGTCTTCAGCTACGGCAAGGGCAAGGGCAACGCCCTCGCCGGCGTCAACCTGAAGATCCGCCGGGGCTCCCGCACGGCGGTCATCGGGGCCAACGGGGCGGGGAAATCGACCATGTTCTGGAACATGAACGGGATCTTCCGCCCGGACTCCGGGACGGTGCTCTACGAGGGCAAGCCCCTGAGCTACCGCCACCGCGCCCTGGCCCGCCTCCGCTCAGAGGTCTCAGTATTGTTCCAGAACCCCGACGAGATGCTCTTCAAGCCCACCGTCCGGGAGGACGTCGCCTTCGGCCCGGAGAACATGAGGCTCCCCAAGGCCGAAGTGGAATCGAGGGTTGACACCGCCCTCCGCATGGTCGGGATGGAGGAGTACCGCGACCGCCCCGTCATGAAGCTGTCCTACGGGCAGCGGAAGCGGGTGGCCATCGCCGGCGTCATCGCCATGCGCCCGAAGGTTCTGATCATGGACGAGCCCACCGCCGGCCTCGACCCGCAGATGGCGAGCGAGGTCATGGAGATCGCCCGGCAGCTGAACGTCAGCGGGGTGACGGTGGTCATGGCCTCCCACGACACCGACCTCATCTACTCCTGGGCGGAGGACATCTGCGTCATGAGGCACGGGAAGTGCGTGTACTGCGGGGACCCCGATACCTTCTTCTCGGACGGCACCGAGGTCTACCTCGCGGGGCTGATGCCGCCGCGGATCTTCCAGATGAACAAGGGGCTGTGCGACCTGCGCGGGCAGGACCCCGCTCCCTATCCCCGCACCGAGGCCGAGCTGGTCTGCAAGACCGTCGCCCGCGGCGAGCGGACGGGCACCTTCAACATCCTCCCGGTGCCCGAGGGCTGCAACGTCAAGGACGTCAAGGACTCCCTCGAGAAGGCAGGGTTATTGAAGGCCGCCAAGGGCATCTACGGCAAAAGTGCCAGATGCGCCGAGGGATTGATCACCCACGCCCGCATCGACTACATCTACGGGGGCGCCGACAGCTGCATGGTGAGGGCGATGGAAGGCGACGACACGGTGCTCTTCTGCGACCCCGAGATGGTCGACGATGCGATATCCCTCCTGGAGTTCGCCGAGAAGAGCGGCTGGGGGAAGATCGAATCGAAGGTGCTGCCTCCGGCCGAGCACACCCATGAGCTTCCGCCGGACTACGACGCACCACTGAACGATCAAGAATGATAGGTGCATTCGTCGGGATTCGAACCCGAGTAGCAAGCTTGGAAGGCTTGAATCCTAACCAGCTAGATTACGAATGCACTTAGGCATCGGATATTTTGACGGCGTATATAACGCTTTTCGACAGTCATTAGGGTCCAGCCAGACTGCCAGAACGATATTGAAAACAGGGTTGAGGGGGCGGGTCTCCCCGCCCCCTCGGGAATGGTTTAGCTCAGGCCTCTGCGGACTTGGGGTCGCAGAGAACGTACTTCCAGACGGCCCAGGCGATCACGGCGCCGATGAGGGGCGCGATGATGAAGATCCAGACGTCTCCGGCGTTGCCGATGTCGGCGATGGCATCGAAGATGGCGGGTCCGATGGACCTGGCGGGGTTGACGGAGGTTCCGGTGAGGGGGATCCCGACGAAGTGGACCATGGTCAGGGCGAGGCCGATGTAGAGGCCCGCGAACTTGTCCATGCCGTTCTTCGCGGTCGCGCCGAGGGCAACGAGGACGAAGATGAAGGTCAGGATGATCTCGACGAGGAAGGCGTAGCCGACGCTGTCGTGGACTCCGGAGAGGCCGTTGGCACCGACGTTGGTGAGCTCGTCCATGGCAGCATCATTGTAGCCCATGGCGAACAGAACGACGATGAGGGCACCGAGGATAGCCCCGATGACCTGGAAGATGAAGTAGAACACGAACTCGGTCCAGGTGATCCTCTTGTCGAGGGCCATCCCGAGCGAGACGGCGGGGTTGAGGTGGCAGCCAGAGATCTGCCCGACGGTCACCGACATGACGACCACGGACAGGCCGAAGGCGAGGGCAGTGGCGACGACGTTGACGAAGGTGCCGTAAGCCGCGGTCATGACCGCAGTGCCAACACCGGCGACGACGAGCACGAAGGTGCCCACCAGCTCAGCCATGTATTTTCTGATTTCAGTTGCATCCATTTTGTTTCACCCTCTCTGACAGGCAGAGAAGTTGTTTTTTTACCCTCTGACTATGCAGAGAAGTGAATCCAGCATCAAGACAAGGGTTATTAACGTTTTTTGCCCGTTGTCATACATAGAATCCATAGCCTATGCATGCGCTGGCACTTCTGTAAGGCGGCGGATCCAACAGTCCCAGAGGGGGTGATTTGTGACCCTCCGTTCCTACAAATATTAAATTATAAGGCAACCCTTAGCCCCTGTCATGAACGGAAGGCCGGTCTTCGGCAACAAAACGGAGACCGAGGAATGGGAGGCCGTCCAGAAGATCGACCGCGCCAAGGACAAGGTCAAGGCCCTGTCGGACGCGGTAAACAAGATCACGCTGTCGGACGGCCCGGTGCACTCGGCGATTCTCACGGAAGTCATCAAGAAGGTGGCGGAGCACAAGGACGTCGACAACTGGGAGAACGTCCTCAAGGACCTCGTCTCGAAGCGGCGCCCGCAGGACACCCGCCCCGTCTACGCGGCGGCGGAGTACTGCATCACGATGGGCCGCCAGGACCTGGCCAAGGACTACCTCGACTCGGTCAAGGAGACCGCGGACATCCCCATGGCGAGCATCGCCTGGGCGAAGTACTGCGTCCTCGCCGACGACAAGAAGGGCGCCGTCAAGCACCTCTACACGGCCATCTCCAGCGACCCCTGCTGCAAGGAGGCCTACAAGATGCTGGAGGAGCTCGACCCCGACACCGACTGGGCCGACATCATGGCCTGCGAGTGCATCTGGGCCGGGGTGCCCTACGACGATCCCCCCGAGCGCAACACCCCCGAGCACGACCTCTTCGGCATGTACTACGAGTGGTTCGTGGAGGGCGGCGAGAAGGCCGTCCACGCGCAGACCTTCCTGGTCAACTACAAGCTCTTCAACGAGGGCGAGAGTATGTTCCTCACGGTACGTGCCAGGATGGCCGTATCCGACAAGGACTGGACGGTCGCCGAGAAGATGTACGCGGCCGCCACCGCCGGCCGCCGGGTGGGCCCCGCCATGCTCTGCGAGATCGCCGAGATGTACACCGCCCAGGGCGATTACGCGAAAGCCCTGGCGAAGTACCGCGACGCCGAGGGCCTCGACCCTGGCTCCCCGCGCGTCTGCATGGGCCTGATCGATTCCTACACCGGGCTCGGCAAGGTCAACGAGGCGGTCGCCGTCACCAAGGAGTTCCTCCCTTCCGAGACCTCCGATTACGAGGCCTACCTCCACGTGGCCGACATCCTCCTGAAGAAAGGCTACCTCGACGAGGCCTACGCCAACGCCGAGAGCGTCTTCGTCACCTACCCGGGCGACTGCCGGACCTCCGTCCTGCTCTCCCGGATCTCCATGGCCCGCGGGGACTCCGTCTCCGCCCGCAAATACGCTAAAGACGCCGTCCGCGCCGACCGCAAGGACCCCGAGGCCCTCGCCCACATGTCCAAGGTCTGCCTGGCGGGCGGGAACATCAAGGCCGCCGTCAACTACGGCAAGAAGGCCGTCAAGTACGGCGAGAAGAACGTCAACGCCCACATCGCCCTGATGGAGGCCTTCCGCCAGTCGGGCGACAGCAACCGCGCCATCGAGGAGTGCCAGGCGATCCTGGAGTTGGACAAGGGCAACACCGAGGCCTCCGACACCCTGGCGAGCCTGCAGTTCGAGGCCTCGCAGCGCACCCGCACCGAGGAGACCGCCCTCAAGATCGAGGGCGAGGACGCCTTCGTGCAGAAGCTCGGCGACCTCATCGCCGGCGGCAACTACGACGAGGCCCTCACCCTCTGCGACAGCCACGAGCAGCAGTTCGGCGGCCTCGCCATCGTCCGCCGCCTCCGCGGCAACGCCGAGTACGCCCTGGGGCAGTACTCCAAAGCCTCCGCCTCCTTCGCCAGCGCCGTCGCCGTCCAGCAGGACGCCGAGACCTGGTACTCCAAGGGGATGGCCGACGAGGCGCTCGGGGACCTCGAGTCCGCCGAGTCGTCCTACGACAAGGCCATCATGATGGACATCAAGAACGACAAGTACTGGATCTCCAAGGGCTGCGTCCAGGAGAAGAAGGGCGAGCGCGCCGAGGCCGTCAAGTCGTTCAACCGGGCCATCGAGCTCAACCCCGTCTCCTCGTACCCGCTGGCCAGGAAGGCGGCCATCTTCGCCGAGGAGGGCCGCTACGAGGACGCTTTGCATTACCTGTCCATGGCGGGCATGGTGGAGCCCGACAACGAGTCCATCTACGCCCTCCGCATGAAGATCTGCCTGAAGGCGAGCCGGTACCGCGAGGTCATCGACATCGGCAACAAGATCCTCCGCAGCAAGAACGACCCCGACGACACCGTGGTCTACTGCATCGTGCAGGCCTACATCGGCTCCGGGGACACCTCGGGCGCCGAGAAGGTGCTGGAGAAGCCCCTGCGGAACAACCCCGACTCGGAGATCCTCATGCGCGCCGAGAGGGATTTGTATGTGGCGATGAGCAGGAACGACGAGATCATCGAGGTCTGCCGCGCCCTGCTGAGAGTGGCCCCCCACGACCGCACCACCAAGAAGGACCTCGCCGACGCCCTCTTCCGCACCGGGAAGGGCGAGGAGGCCGCCTCCATCTACGCCTCGCTCAGCGAGTCCGAGGACAAGGAGAAGAGCGACGACGCCGGGTCCCTCAAGGACCCCGAGGCCAACATGGCCGTCGCCCGCTCGCTCATGGAGGCCCGCGACTTCGTGGGCGCCGGCAAGATGGCGGACCGCGCCCTCAACGCCGACCCCAACAACACCGATTACATCCTCTTCCGCGCCTCGCTGTACCGCGCGAGCGACAGCGCCCGGATCGCCGAGGCGTACCTCTCGCAGAACATCCAGAGGAACCCCGCGGCCGCCCCGCTGTACGTCTACGCCGGGGACCTGCGGGTGGAGGAGAAGGATTACGAGGGCGCCATCGACGCCTACAACAAGGCGATGGAGAAGGGCGAGAAATCGGCCGCCGTATACGACAAGCTCGGGGCGGTCCAGAAGACCCTCGGCCGGACGGACGCCGCCATGCAGAGCTACGAGGCCGCCCTGCGCCTCGACCCGCGTGACGACGGCGCCGGCAAGGAGCTCGCCAAGCTGCAGATCGAGAAGAAGATGTACGACAAGGCGCTGACCACCATCGACAACTCCCTGGCCGTCCGCCCCAGCTCGGACGGGTACGCCATCAAGGCGCTCGCCTGCCGCATGCTGAAGGACAAGGACGGCGTCAAGGACGCCTACTCCAAGTTCATCGCCTACCCCAACCCCGACGAGGAGGACGTGAAGACCGTCATCGCGGCGCTCAACAGCGTCAACCTCCGTTCCGAGGCCAACAGCATGAAGGACAACATGGTGCAGGAGGCCGCGCAGGAGACCCAGGCGGTCCCGCAGAGCGTCATGAGGACCTCCGAGAGGATCATGCGCCGGGCCTACATGATGGGCCTCGCCATCGACGACCAGGACGTCATCGACGCCATCGGCTCGGACGAGAGCGAGGCGGCCATTGCCTACCTCCGGAACATCCCCGACTACGGCGAGGTCGTGTACGGCGCCGCCGGCTACGACAGGATGGAGACCCTCACCCGGAACGCCCTCGTGCGGTCGAAGGTGGAGAGCATGTCCCAGATCACCGTCGAGAAGGCCTATATGGCGGGCGGCGCGAGGGACGC
>JBMNQO010000055.1:0-6656 GCA_050944195.1 Methanomethylophilus sp.
AGCTTCTTCTCGACGATTTCAGTTCCGGTTCCGAGGCCGAAGTCGCGGAGGGCGGCGACGATCATGAACACCGCGAGGACGACGATGCCCGCCCTCTCGAAGTTGGTGGCGCTCACCGACAGCCACACCAGGAAGGCGATGATGCAGTTGAGGACCACGGACATTACCGTGCGGTCGATCTTGAAGCGGGTCAGCAGGCGCGAGAGCACCAGCGGCACGCCGATGAGCTCGAAGACGGTGATGATCACCTTGGTCATGTCGACGGTCTCGCCCAGAGTGGCCCAGATGATGAAGGGGATCCAGGCCAGGGAGACGACGTAGACGATGATGGTGGAACGGAGGGCGTGCTCGAGGTCGCCCCGCATGATGAGGGAGAGGGGGCCCACGGAGGCCGCGAAGGGGGTGGCGGCCAGGAAGATCAGCCCCGCCGCGTAGTCCTCGTAATCCGCCATGTCTTTCAGGATGTAGTATGCCGCCAGCGGGATGAGGGAGGCGATCACCAGCCCCAGCAGAAGAGCCCTGAGCACCGAGCGCCAGTGCTTCACCGGGTTCAGGTCGCGGTAGGGGATGCGCGACATGGTGACCGTCAGCATGGCGGCCAGCAGGAAGATAGTCAGGTTGCTCCTGCCCGTCGCGTCCAGCCACTGGTCGGAGCGCCCGATGTCCGAGAGGTTGGTCGCGAGGGAGATGACCAGCGCGAGCCCCATCATGAAGGCCGTGCTGCTCAGGAGTTTCACTGCCGTGTTCATCGCGGAGGGAACTCCTAAGGTCTATTAAAATATTGACTATCATTAAAAAATTAATGATAATCGTTAATTCAATCTTTTTTGTCCTCTTCGGTCTCATCATCGGGGACGTACTCGAGGATGTCCCCGGGCTGGCAGTGCAGCGCTTTGCAGATCCCGTTCAATGTTGAGAACCTGATCGCGCAGATCTTCCCGGTCTTGATGTTGGAGAGGTTGACGTTGCTGATGCCGACCTGCCGCGCGAGCTCGTTGAGGGACATCTTGCGGTCCGCCATCACCCGGTCCAGCCTGAGGATTATCGCCATCTCTTCCTCCTCACAGGGTGTGGTCGGATTCGTCCTGCAGGAGCGAACCGTAGCGGATGATCAGGGCGGTGATGTAGAGCACGACGGAGACGAGCACGCAGCCGAAGAACATGAAGGTGGCCGCCGCCGGCCCGTCCCCGGAGCCGAACTCCAGGAACAGGAAGATGACGGCGCAGACCAGGTACAGCTGGGACACCTTGATGATGCGCTGGGTGTTGGTCTCGGTGAAGGGGCTGTGCTCGGTGTGGATGGAGACCATGACGCGGTAGGTCGCGAGCACGGTGACCACCGCGAGGCAGAAGATGACGATGATGATGAGGTAGGCGCAGGACTTCTCGAGCGCGGGGTCCTCCTCCATGTCCCGGTCGATGATGCTCCCGAGGAGGTCGGACAGGCCGTCCGAGAAGAACGAGCCCGCTCCGAGGACCAGGAGGAAGGCGAGGACGATGACGAGCACCGCGAGGCCTATCAGCATGACCTTGGAGCCGTAGAGGCACACCTTCTTCAGGGTGGAGAGGTCCCCTTTCATGACCCAGGCATCCGAAGATGCCCTTTTTAATTTATCGATAATCGATAACGGAAGACTACTTTAAGCACCTGCCTCATCCCATCCCCATGGCAGACGTGAAGCCCGTGAAGGCGGGATGGTTCAACGTGTTCCGCCCGTGGACCCTCCACGGGGCGGTCGTCCCCGTCCTCATCGGCGGCGCCGTCGCCTTCCACGACGACGTCTTCTGCTGGTGGATCTTCATCCTGGTCCTCATCGGCGGATGCTTATTGCAGTCGGCCTCGAACATCCTCAACACCTACGGGGACTTCGTCCGGGGCACCGACACCGTCGAGAACGAGACCCGCTCCCCCGAGCTGGTCACCGGCGCCCTCACCCCGAAGAAGGTGCTGGCCGCGGGGATGGCCTGCATCGGGGTCACCATCCTCATCGGCCTGGTGCTGATCTGGTACATCGGCTGGGGCATCCTCTGGTTCGGCCTCGCCGGCATCGCGGGGGCCAGCCTCTACACCGTCGGCCTCGCCTACAAGTACCACGGGCTGGGGCAGATCAGCTGCTTCATCATGATGGGGCTCCTGATGCACACCGGGACCTACTACGCCATGGCGGGGACGGTCACCTGGGAGGTCTTCCTGCTGGGCCTGCCGAACGCCTTCATGATCACCGCCGTGCTGAGCGGCAACGAGACCCGGGACTACTGGGAGGACAAGAAGGCCGGCGTGCGGACCATGTCCGGGCACATGACCTACGAGCACAGCATGCTGCTGTACCGGGTCGAGAACAGCATCGGCTACGTGGTGCTGGCACTGCTGATAATCTTCGGCGCCGCGCCGTGGACCTGCGCCCTGGCGTTCGTGGCGCTGTACGATTTGTGGAAGCTGCTGCAGAACTCCAAGCTCGCGCCCACCGAGCCGGGGCCCAACCGGCTGCTGGTGCCGATGGCTTTTAAGCAGAACTGGCACTTCGGTGTCCTATTGGTAGTGGGGTATCTAGCGGGGCACTTCCTGCTCTGAGCGGAGGAGAACGACCGATGTCCGAGAACGAGAACGAGATCAAGCCGAACGGGACCCAGTTCGAGGGGAAGGAGGAGTACGTGAAGGACGTCTTCACGGAGATCGCCTCCTACTACGACGAGATGAACGAGATCATGTCGCTGCGCATGATCCAGGGGTGGCACCGCTACATGATGAAGCTGGCCGGGGACATCTCCGGGAAGAAATGCCTCGACGTGGGGACCGGGACCGGGGAGATCGCCTTCCTGGTCGCCGAGCACGCCGGCCCCGAGGGGGACGTCACCGGGGTGGACATCACCCCCGAGATGCTCCGCTACGCCGAGTCCAAGATGCCCGAGCGGAACCTCCCGAAGCCCGTGAACTTCGTCGAGGGGGACGCTCTGAACCTCCAGTACGGGGACGGCACCTTCGACCTCGTCACCAGCGGCTACATGCTCCGCAACGTCAACGACGTGCAGAAGGCCATCGACGAGATGCACCGGGTCCTCAAGACCGGCGGGAAGGCGGTGGTGGCGGAGATGGCCACCCCGGACAACCGCTTCATCCGCTACTTCTTCAACATCTACATGAAGCGCCGGGTGCAGCGCATCGGCCGGAAGTACGACAAGGGGCAGTCCATCGACGGGAAGATGCCCGCCTACGACTGGCTGGTGAACTCGATCAAGGGCTTCCCGCACGGCGAGAGCATGGCCGAGAAGTTCCGCAAGGCGGGCTTCTCCGACGTCAGGTACCACAAGAAGAACTTCGGTGCGGTTTATATATACGAAGGTGTCAAGAAGGACTGAATTCCTGTGAACACTCAGTAAATGTGTATTAAACCATTTCCCGTCCAATTCGGGTTTTTCCGAATTTCATTTATAAATATTTCTGCCAACGCCCTCAAACGGTTATATAACAAACAAGGAAATGATTCATCCAGCCCTGAGGCGGGGGGACCGGAACCTCCCGCGGAGCATGGCGTTCGTTCGCCGCGCTCCCGGCGGCACGGGAGCGGTTTTTCGGAAAAAGAGTGGTAACAATGGCAGAAGAAATGACGGAAGAAGGGGGTCTGAAGCGCTCCGTCAACTGGAAGGAAGGCCTGTCCATCGCGATGGGCGTTCCTATTCTCATCCTCCCTTCCCTGGCCGATATCAGCAAGATCGTATGGGGGCTGTGCATCTTCGTGTGGGTGCTCTCGGTCCTGCAGGGCTTCATGCAGAACCTCGCCTACGGCGAGATGGTCACGGTGTTCCCGAAGGCGACCGGCCTCCCCGGGTGCGCGCAGACCGTGTTCGAGCCGAAGGACCCCGCCAACCCGCACGATTTCAACAAGTTCATCGGGGCGTTCTGCGCCTGGTGCTACTGGTTCGCGTGGTGCCCGGTGGTGGCCATCTTCACGATGCTCATCGGCGACTACATCGTCGCGATGTTCTCGCTGGACCTGGGCGGGTGGGCCTACCTCGGCCTCTACATGGCGGTCGGGGTCCTGGTCGTCTCGCTGATGTACGCCCTCGGGACCCGGGGCCTCGAGGGGGGCGCCAAGCTCGGGATCGTCCTGGCCGTCATCTCGGTCATCCCCATCCTTATCATCGTCGCCGGGGCGTTCGTCACCGGCGAGTTCTCGTTCTCCAACATCACCGACAACCTGACCAAGCCCGGCTGGAGCTGGGACCTCGGCGACTGGGTCCTGCTGCTGGGCTGCTTCGGGCTGGCCCAGTGGAGCGCCTGCGCCTGGGAGACCGCGGCCATCTACGGCCCGGAGTACGAGAACCCCGGGTCCGACGTGCCCAGGGCCCTGTTCAGCTGCGGCCTGATCTGCCTGTTCATGTACTTCTTCGTGTCCTTCGGCGTGTACGGGTCGATCGACGACCCGTCGACCATCGACGCCGCCGTCCTCGCGCCCATCGCGCAGGCGGTGTTCGGGGACGTCGGCAAGTACGCCGCCCTGCTCCTCCTCATCGTCGCCATGGTCCTGGTCATCCAGACCGGGTTCCTGGGCTCTTCGAGGACGCTCTACTCCATGGCCGGGGAGCACAACCTGCCCGCCTGGTTCGGGAAGACCAACGAGCATGGGATGCCGGCGCACGCCATGCTCTTCGTCGGCGTCTTCAACCTGCTGCTGGTGTTCATCATCGGCTACAGCGGCTGCGTCGCCGGGTCCAGCGACTCGAGCTCCACCATCCTCTCCGCTTCCGCGATGGGATACTGCATCGCCAACGGCATCGCCCTCGCGGCTTTCGTCAAGTCGAGGAGGTCCCCCAAGTTCAGGGACCTGCCGCGGCCGTTCAGCGCTCCGAAGGCATGGGTGTACCCGATCGCCGCGATGGTGTTCGTCCAGTTCTGCGTGTGGCTGCCCTGCCTCGTGTACTGGAGCTACAACCTCGGGAACAGCATCACCCCGGCGGTCCTGGCCGCCATCATCCTGCTGTGCTTCGTGCCGCTGTGGTGGCTCGTCCAGGGCAGCGAAGGGGCCCCCGAGGAACTTTCCTCGCCGTCCCCCGAGGAGACGGAGTGAGACCTTTCCCGCCCTCCGGGACGGGATCCAAACTTCAATGAAAACCGGAGGGGGATCTCCCCCTCCGAAGATGTTTTCCCGAGCCTCAGATGGTCTTGGGCTTCTTGTAGTTGTAGAAGGCGTAGACCGCCTTGTACAGCAGGTAGTCGTCGACCTTCGAGGTGACCTCGAGGGGCGCGTGCATCGAGAGCACGGGGACGCCCATGTCGACGGTGTCGAGGTTGTGCACGGAGATGTCCACGGCGATGGTGCCCCCGCCGCCGACGTCGGTCTTGCCGAGCTCCCCGACCTGCCAGGGCACGTCGGCCTCCTTGAGGATCCCCCTCAGGTAGGCCATGACCTCGGCCGAGGCGTCGTTGGTGGAGTATTTACCGCCGGAGCCGGTGTACTTGGACACCACGGGGCCCCTCCCGAGGAAGGAGCAGTTCTGGGGCTCGAAGGCCTCCGCCCAGGCGGGGTCGACCGCGGCGTTGACGTCGCAGGAGAGGCACATCGATTTCCTGAGCACGTGGCGGATGGGGAATCCCCAGGCGGACGCGACGTCCTCCAGGAAGTCCTTCCAGAAGACCGACCGCATGCCGGTGGGGCCGTCGGAGCCGGTCTCCTCCTTGTCGGCGAAGACCATCATGGTGGTGAACTCGGGCTTGACGGTCTCGGTCTCCGCCTTGAACTGGGCGAAGGCGCACACCTTGTCGTCCTGCCCGTAGGCGCCGACCATGGAGCGGTCGAAGCCGATGTCCATCGGCTGGTAGGCGGGGATGGCGCAGAGCTCGGCGGACAGGAAGTCCTCCTCCTTGAAGCCGTACTTCTCGTGGAGGATGTTCATGATGTTCAGCTTGACCTTCTGGGAGACCTTGTCGTCCTTGAAGGGCCAGGAGCCGATGAGCACGTTCAGCTGCTCGGCGTCGATGATCTTGTTGCCGGGCTTGGTGACCTGCTCCCGCGCGAGGTGGGGCAGCAGGTCGGTGATGCAGAACAGGGGGTCCCCGGGCTCCTCGCCGACGCGGACCTTGATCTCCTTGCCGTCCGCCAGGGTCACGACCCCGTGCAGGGAGAGGGGGATGGTGGTCCACTGGTACTTCTTGATGCCGCCGTAGTAGTGGGTCTTGAAGTAGGCCATGTCGGTGGACTCGAAGAGGGGGTTCGGCTTGAAGTCGAGCCTCGGGCTGTCGACGTGGGCGACGCTGATCCTCACGCCCTCGGAGACCGGCCTCTTCCCGAAGGTCATCAGGATGAGGTTCTTCCCGCGGTTGTTGAAGAAGATCTTGTCCCCCGGCTTGTACTTGGTCCCGATCTTGAACTCCTTGTACCCGGCCTTCTTGGCGATGGGGAGGGTGTAATCGAGGATCTCCCTCTCGGTCTTGTTCCTCAGGAAGCGCTTGTACTCCTCGGCGTAGTCCATCGACTCGCGGAGCAGGCCGTTGTCGGTCTCCCCCACGATCTTGGGCTTCATGAGGAGCTCTTCCTCGAGTTTCTGGCCGGCGCTCTTCTCTTCCTTCTTGCCCGCGGCCTTGTCGGCCGTCTTCTTGCTGGCGGATTTGCTGACCATGGTCCCCCGTATCAGCACTTCGTTATTTGCGTTTTCGTCGG
>JBMNQO010000056.1:0-6632 GCA_050944195.1 Methanomethylophilus sp.
GCTCCCGCGGAGAGGTTGACCTCCCTCACGTTGAGCGTCCACCCGGTGGGCGCGTTGAGCAGGTCCGCCTTGTCGGACAGGGAGTACTGGGTCTTCGCGATGCAGACCGGGAGGTTCCCGTATCCCTGCGCCACGATGGCCTCGATGCTCTTCTCCGCCGCGGGGCTGTACTCGACGTCCTTGGCGCCGTAGATCTTCTTGGCGACGGCCTCGATCTTCTGCTTGACCGAGGTCTTGTCCGCGTAGCAGAACTTGAACTTCGGCTTGTTCTTGGGGTCCTCGAGCACGTCGACGACGGTCTGCGCGAGCTCGGTCGCGCCCTTGCCGCCGTTGATGAACCCGTCGTTGAGGGCGCAGTAGGCGCCGATGGACTTGCAGTGCTTGCGGAGGGCCTCGATGTCCGACTTCTTGTCGGTGCTGAAGCGGTTGATCGACACGATCACCGGCACGCCGTAGGACTTCATGTTGGCGACGTGCTTGTCGAGGTTCGCGAACCCTCTCTTGAGGGCGGCGGTGGTCATCGACTTGGGGTCCTTCAGGTCCGCTCCGCCGTGCATCATGAGGGCGCGGATGGACGCGACCACCACGACGCAGCTGGGCCGGATCTTGGACTGCCGGCAGACGATGTCCATGAACTTCTCGCCTCCCAGGTCGGCGGCGAAGCCCCCTTCCGTGACGGCGTAGTCGCCGAAGGCCATCGCGGCCTTGGTGGCGATGACGGAGTTGTTCCCGTGGGCGATGTTGGCGAACGGGAACCCGTGGATGAAGACCGGCTGGCCCTCGAGGGTCTGCACCAGGTTGGGCATGAGCGCCTCCCGGAGCAGCACCATCATGGAGCCGACGCAGCCGAGCTGGCCGGCGGTGACCGGCTTGTTGTCGTAGGTGTAGGCGACGACGATCCGCTCCAGCCTCTTCCTGAGGTCGGCGTAGTCCGTGGCGAGGGCCAGGATCGCGGAGATCTCCGAGGCGGAGGTGATGAGGAAGCCGCTCTCGTGGGTGACCCCGCCGTTGAGCTTGGAGTCCCCGAGCCCGACCACGATGTGCCGGAGCTCCCTCATGTTCATGTCGAGGGTCTTCTTCCATACGACCTTGGAGGGGTCGATGTTCAGGGGGTTGTCGCGCACGAGGTTGTTCTCGAGCACGGCGGAGAGCAGGTTGTGCGCCGCCGCCACCGCGTGGATGTCGCCGGTGAACTCCAGGTCGATCTTCCACATGGGGTAGACCTGCGCGTTGCCGCCGCCGGTCGCGCCTCCCTTGATCCCGAAGGTGGGGCCCATCGAGGGCTCCCTGAGGGCGCCGACCACGTTCTTCCCGATCTTGGCCAGGCCCTGGATCAGGCTGATGGTGGTGACGGTCTTGCCCTCGCCGGCCTTGGTGGGGGTGACCGCGGTGACCAGGATCAGCTTGCCCTTCTTGTTCGACTTCTCTTTGCGCTCCAGGACGTCCAGGGGGACCTTCGCGATGTACTTGCCGAACATCTCGATGTCCTCCGGCCCGAGTCCGATCTTCGCCGCAATGTCCGCGATATTCTGAACCTTCGCTCCTTCGGCGATTTCAATATCGGTCTTCATGGTGATTAGTCAAATTTTGATTTCCTCTTATAAAGCTGAGCGTCCGCCTGCCAGATTCCCGAACGCCTTCCTGAAAACCGTTTTAAACGGGTCAGCCATATCAGATGAAAACACTTCCGTCTCGGCGGATTTCTCCGGGCTGCGCGCTTTGACCTACAAAACTTATATATTCGGATACGACAGGACCTTGGCCGACCTCACCCGCGGCTACCGCATCGCGTATTCGGAGGCCTTCCGCAGCTTCGGGATGCCGTACGACGAGGCTTTGGAACCGGAGTATTTCTCCACCCCCGTCGACGAGATCTTCCAGCGGTACCACAAGGGCTGCACCTGCATGTTCCGCGACTTCATGACCATGCTCGTGACCATCTACGACCGCGAGGTCAAGGAGAACTCGCGGATCCTCCCGGACGCCTCCCCCTGCATCCGGAAGCTCTACGCGCGCGGGTGTTCATTGGGGATAATCACTGATTCTTACGAGCAGCACGTGCACGAGGTCCTGCGCGAGAACGGCCTCACGAAGATGTTCTCTTCTGTTGTAGGGATTGAGAGGATGGCGGTGCGGAGGCCCCATCCCTACTCCGTCGGCCTCTGCCTGCAGGAGCTCGGCTCCGAGGCCGCCTCGGCGGCGGTCGTGAGCGCCGATCCGCTCGACATCCAAACCGGGAACAACGCGGGCACGGTCACCATCCTCGTGGACCGCGGCGGCAGGGGCGAGGAGGCCTGCAGCCCCGACTTCGTCGTCGACTCCCTCGCGGACGTCCCGCTCGTCCCCTGAATCAAGTCCTGTGCCTTTCATCTTGATTTGTCTGGCACTTAAAATTGTTAAGCAACACTAAATTTGATTCCATGAATTAGGAATGTCTAAATACTCAATCGTAATGGAGCCTGCCAATGAATCTTATCGCAGGACTCAGAGGCTTCCGCGGAAACGACGGTTGCCAGGGAAGGAAAAGCCCAGGTCCATGCCCCCCTGCAAGGGGCGTTGAACCATCGGGCAGGACCCGGTGGGCCAGATGAAGCTCGGGGACATGGAGCGCGGCGAGACCGCGACCGTGGTCAGAGTGACGGGATCGGGGCAGGTGCGCAAGCGCATCCTCGACCTCGGCCTCACCCGGGGAGCGAAGGTCACCCTCGTGCGCAAGGCGCCGCTGGGGGACCCCATCGAGATCGAGCTCAGGGGCTACCGCCTCACCCTCCGCGAGGGGGAGGCCTCGATCGTCGAGCTGGAGAAGGACACGGACGACAAGGCGGAGGCAGCCGTTTGATCACCGCCGCCTTGATAGGGAACCCCAACAGCGGGAAGACCACGGTCTTCAACAAGCTCACGGGGAGCGTGCAGCACGTCGGCAACTGGCCGGGCGTGACCGTCGACCGCAAGCAGGGGTTCATCAGGAACTACCGCGGGGAGAGCATCCTCGTGGTGGACCTGCCGGGGATCTATTCTCTGTCCCCCTACTCCCCCGAGGAGATCGTCTCGCGCGATTACCTCCTGGGGAACACCGAGCTCCGCCCGGACGTCGCCATCAACATCATCGACGCCTCGAACATCGAGCGCGCCATCTACCTGATGATGCAGGTGGTGGACCTCGGCATGCCGATGGTCCTCGTCCTCAACATGGTGGACGTGGCCGAGAAGAACGGCATGCGGGTGAGCAAGGACAAGCTCGAGGAGGTCCTCGGCATCGAGGTCCTCGAGACGGTGGGCGTGAAGGGCGAGGGCGTCGCCGAGATCGGCGCCGCCATCAAGCGCGCCCACGAGGAGAACCGCATCCCCAGGAAGATCGCCTACGGCGACGCCATCGAGGCCGCCGTGGGGAAGATCTCCGAGGTCCTCCGCCCGGTCGTCAGGGACGGCCTCGAGCGGTGGACCGCCATCAAGGTCATCGAGAACGACCAGATGGTCGTCGACGACCTCGGCGAGGAAACGGTTTCCAAATGCAAACCTTACATCGACGAACTGAGGGAAAAGACCGGCACCGACGGACTCGAGGCCATCGCCACCGCGCGCTACGACGCGGCCGAGCGGATCAAGTCCCAGGTGATAACGCACTTCACCCCGGAGAAGGAGACGGAGACCAGCATCTCCGACCGCATCGACAACGTCCTCCTCAACAAGTGGGCGTCCATCCCCATCTTCATCGTCGTCATGTTCCTGGTCTACTTCGTCTCGATCCAGACCATCGGGACCTGGGGCAGCGACTGGATCAACGACACCCTCACCACCGAGCTCTCCGACGCGGTGAGCTCCTGGTGCGAGGAGAACGAGGTCGCGGACGCCCTCACCGGGCTGGTCGTCGACGGCATCATCGCGGGAGTGATGGCCATCATCGGCTTCCTGCCGCAGATCATCGTGCTGTTCCTGTGCCTGGCGTTCCTCGAGGAATGCGGGTACATGTCGCGCGTGGCGTACATCCTCGACCGCGTCTTCTACCACTTCGGGCTGTCCGGCAAGAACGTCATCCCGATGGTCATCGGCATCGGCTGCGGGGTCCCCGGCATCATGGGGACCAGGACCATCGAGGACGAGCAGAACCGCCGCATCTCGGCGATGACGACCACCTTCATGCCGTGCAGCGCCAAGCTGCCCATCATCACCACCGTGGCGGCGGCGTTCTTCCACGAATCCGCCATCGTGGCGCTCGCCATGTACCTGCTAGGCATCGTCGCGATCCTCATGTCCGGGATCATCCTGAAGAAGTTCAGCGGCCTCACCGGGAAGCCCTCCCCCTTCGTGATGGAGCTCCCGGTCTACCACATCCCGACCGCCCGCAACGTCCTCATGGACACCGGGCAGAAGTCCTGGGCCTTCGTCCGCAAGGCGGGGACCCTCATCCTGCTGTCCGCCGTGCTCATCTGGGCGCTCAGCTCGTACGACTGGGGGCTCAACTACCTGGAGAGCAACAGCATCGACGGCTCTATCCTGGCCGACGTCGGCAAGGCGCTCAACCCGATCTTCGCGTGGAGCGGCTTCGGCGACCACTGGGAGATCACCGTGGCGTCCATCACCGGCCTGCTGGCCAAGGAGAACCTGCTGGGGACCCTGGCGGTGCTGCTGAACGACGCCGGCGACGCGGACGGCTTCATCACCTCGGCCGCCCTGGCGGACTACTGCTCCGCCAACACCGCGCTCGCGTTCGTGGTGTTCAACTGCATCTGCGCCCCCTGCTTCGCCGCCATCGGCGCCATGCACCGGGAGCTCGGGTCCTGGAAGGACACCGGCTACGCGGTCTGCTACCAGTGCCTGCTGGCCTGGGGGCTGTCCATCGTCACCTACCAGTTCCTGGAGCTGTTCAGCGGGAGGATCCACGCGGGCATCATCGCGGCGGTGGCCGTGCTGATCGTCCTCGGGTACTTCCTGCTGGCCAAGGACCCCGTCGGGGCCATCAAGAGGAAGGCCGGGGGCCTCGAGCGCAGGGGCGAGGCGGCATGAACGCCTCCACCCTCGTCGTGTTCCTGTTCGTCATCGCCCTGGTGGCGTGGCTCGGCTACCGCACCTGGAAGATGGCGAAGAAGGACCTCAGGGAAGGGTGCTGCGGGGACTGTGCCAGATGCGCGAACCGCGGCAACCCGATCAACTGCAAGATCTGCGAAGGAGAGAAGAAGGAATGACAACCGGAACCCTGATTGTGGGAGCGGTGGTCATCATCCTGCTGGTGGCGGCGCTCGCCGTCAGCTGGCGGATGATGCGCGGGCCCAAGACCTGCTGCGGGGGCGACAAGACCTCGCTCAGGGACAGGCCCCACGCCTCCGTGAGGAAGGAACAGTAAACGGCTTAGCCCCCGGAAGGGGGCATCTCACGCTAAACAGCTTCGCCAAACCCCTTATCCGCCGCTTTCCAGATCGTCCCCGCGGCGGATCCCCTTTTTTCGGGTTAACTCCCCTTCGGAAAAGATATATCCGACCAATGCGGGATAACCTCCCGATGAACACCGCGACGGCCGTGCTCCTGGTGATAGTGATCCTCGTGGTCATCCTGGCCCTCTACGGCACCTGGCGCCAGCTGCACGTCAACAAGGAGAACTACGGGGACCCAGAGGCCCTGAAGAAGCATCCGCACGCCTCGGTCCGCCGCGACGATCCCTACAACATCAAGCAGGAGCAGATGAAAGAGGAAGAGAAGAAGGAGCGAGCTCACTTCTTCTCCGTTACATCTCCGTCAATATGGATCAGCTGGGTGTTCTGAGCCCTTCTCAGCCCTTCTATCAATTGCTTGGCCTCCGGGCTGCCCGCCCTCGAGGCCTCGCCGACCCACTTGAATCCTTCCTCGGCGTTCTGCTCCACGCCGAGCCCGTCGATGAGCATCCGGCCCACCTGGAACATGGCGTCGGCGTCCCCGTCCTTGGCAAGTGCCAGATAGAGGGAGTAAGCGCCTTTGGCGTCCTTCTCCGTGCCGTCCCCGTTGACCATCATGGTGGCCATGTTGAACTTCGCGACGGGGATTACGTCAGCACACTGCGAGTACCACCTGAACGATTCCTTATGGGACTCCGGGGTGTTCTTGTCGTACTCCAGGGCGGCCATGCGGAACATCGCCTCGGGGACTCCCGCTTCGGCCGCCCTGCGGAACCATTCCTCGGATTTCCGGAGGTCCTTCTCGACGCCCGTCCCGTTCTCGTACAGGCAACCGAGCTTGAACATGCCCGCGGTGACGCCGGCCTCGGCGGCCTTCCGGTACCATTCCACCGCCTCGGCGGGATCCGCTTTGGTCCCGCGTCCGTAGAAGCAGGCATCGCCCATGCCGTCGTAGGCGGGCGCGAAGCCCGCGTCGCAGCACATCTTGAGGCACTCGTAGCAGCGCGGGAGGTCCTCCCTCGGCCCCTCCCAATAGTAATGTGCCAGACGGTAGGCGGCGGGCACGCTCCCGAGGGCCCGCGCCTTCTCATAGAGATCGACCGCGGCGTCCTCGTCCTTCGCCACCCCGTTCCCGGCGGCGGTGAGCTCGGCGAGCCCGAAGTAGCCCTCGGCGTAGCCGGCGTCGGCCAGCCTCCTGAAGAGCCTCGCGGCCCCCGCGGGGTCCCTGGGGCGCCCCGCCCCGACCGTCATGGACGTCGCTTCCAG
>JBMNQO010000057.1:0-6410 GCA_050944195.1 Methanomethylophilus sp.
GTCCCGAAGCTGACAGTTGTCAGAGCAGTGCACCCCATGAACGCGCGGGGGCCGATGACCGTCACGCTGTCGGGGATGGTGACGGAGGTCAGGGAGGTGCAGTTCAGGAACGCATCGTTACCGATTGCGGTAACAGTTGCCCCGCCCAATGTGCCAGGTATGTCGAGTACTGAATCATCGCCGTCGTAGCCTGTCACTGTGGCCGCACCGTCGCTGACCTCATAGGTGATATCCGCCTCCGAATCCGATCCTGCCCCCGCTGGCAGCATGATGCAGAGCGCCGCCGCCAGCACCGCTGCCGCTGCCACATAAGCCCATTTCCTTCTGAATGACCTGAATTCTGCCATATTCTGCGCCCTCCCGAGGAGCGTGCCATCCATACGTGATTGACATCAGAGTGTCATTTTAAATAGACTGGGCTTGAAATGTACGGATCCGCGCAGCGGATTCCGCTCATCCGCCGAAGTAGGCGGCGAAAACGGTGAGCAGCATGCACACGGCGGCCGTGACGATCCCCGCCCCGGCCTTCAGGAACTTGGACTCGTAGGGCGACATCCAGTAGCCGATGAAGAACAGCGCCACGCTGGAGCTCACCGAGGTCCAGAAGTAGGCGTCGGTGTCGTCCGGGATGAAGGTCAGGCAGAGCCAGGCGGGGATCACCGTCCCCACGGTCACCACGAAGCAGGTGACCGCGTTGAACAGGTACCTCCTCCTGTCCGACTTCACGTTCCGCGAGCTCTCGTAGGTGCTCTGCATCAGGAGGTCCTCGGCGTTCCGCCGGGTCCCCTCGTCCACGTAGTTGAAGATGGTCCCGTCGAGCTGCTCCGACACCTCCTGGCGCATGGACTCCTTGTCCTTGGTCATGTAGAGCCGGCGCAGGAAGCCGATCTGGTCCGCCATCGAGAACATGTCCATCCGGTAGAAGATGTACATGTCGATGACCCCCCACACGAAGTCCATGCCGAAGATGGCCAGGATGAGGGTCTCGCGGCGGTCGGAGTAGTCCACCAGCCCCAGCTGGGCCGCGGTGATGAAGGTGAGCGCCATGACGAAGCCGTACATGGCCTCCTGCAGGACCAGCTCGCGGTCGATCTTCGCGGCGAAGGAGGCCAGGCGCCCCAAGGTCCCGCCTTCGGTAGCGTACCTCGGACATCTTCCGGACGTCCCCTCCGTCGGAGACCTCGCGGACAAGTGCCAGATTGCGGTCGAAATCTTCGCCCTCGAGGTTCCGGCAGACCCTCTCGGCAAGGTCGATGACCTTCTCCATCTCGTCGGTGCCGATGTCCCTGAACATCAGCGCGGTCATCTCGTCGGCGTACATGCGGAGGCGGGCGGCGAGCTCCTTCCCCTTCTCGGTGAGGACGACCTTGTAGGCCCTCCCGCTGCCGTGCTCCCCGTTGCGGACGATCCCCTCCTTCCGGAGGGAGTCGACCGCGCGGGCGGTGTTGGCCTTGTCGAGCTTGAGGATGTCGCACATCTCCTTCTGGGTCATGGGGCCCTCCGAGAGGAGGTGGATGTACCGCAGCTCGCGGCGGCGCACCCCGAAGTCCTTCATCACCTTGTAGGCCGAGGCCATGACCGCCCCGTCGATGGTGCGGAAGAGGAAGGGCATCTCGAAGCGCAGGCGCTCGGCGACGCGTTTCTTGGTTTCTTCGTCTGCCATAGCACGGGATAATATGCGCTTATGCCGTATTTAAAGGATGATTTGTCAACTACGGCGCCTGACTGCCCGCCTCATCTCTCCATCGAGACGTTGATGGCGGACTCGGCGATGTCGGCGCAGTACTCGGCGAGACGGCGGACGCTCCCGGAGATCATCTCCACGGCGGCCAGCGCGGACGGGTCCTTGGCGGCCTCGGCGAAGCGCCCGGAGACCTCGGGGGCGGCCTTCTTGGCGGCGCGGATGCACTCCTCGGCGCGGGGGCCGTCGGCGGTCGCCCAGGCGGTCACCGAGCTGTCGATGAGCTCCATCACGGTCCCCTCCAGGCCCTTCAGGGCCTCCTCGGCGGGGCCCGCCTTGCCGGCCTTCATGAGCCCGCCCAGGTGTCCGGCGACGAGGACGGCGTGGTCGCCCATCCTCTCGAGCGTCTTGCTGACGGCCACCGAGCCGGTGACCGTGCGCAGGTCGATGCCCATGCGGGTGCTGAGGCCGATGTCGATCTGGTGGATGCTCGACTGCCGCTGGATGAGCCAGTGGATGCGGTCGACCTCGGTGTCGCGGTCGGCCATGGCGTCGAGCTTGGCGGGGTCGTCGTCGCGGGCCGCCTGGAAGACGTCCGCCACCATCCTCTTGACGAGGAGGTACTCGCGGTTGACGTTCTTCTGCGGCAGGACCTCGGTCTGGTCCATCAGGTCCTTCATCACCACGCGGTCCTCGAACTCCTCGTAGATCTCCATGCCGATGGAGGTCTGGGTGAAGCGGGAGACCGCCTCCAGCATCCCCCCGCGGAGGGAGTGCGCCGAGGTCACGGCAATCTCGCTGTGGCCGGCGATATAGGCGCCGATCAGCATGCGGTACAATGCTTCCGCGTCGGGGACCGAATCGGCGTCGATGGTGGTGGCGTAATCGGCGTTCTGGGACTGCGTCACACCGACGTTCAGCAGGAGCCCGCCGTTGGGCTGGGGGACGACCACCACCGGGTCGTTCTTCTTGAGGTTGACGGATTCCGCCCAGTCCTTGGGCAGGGTGATCATGAAGGACGAGCCGCCGGTGATCTGCACCCTTCTGACGTTCATGGCCGGTTCATCGGGATATATATTAATCATTATTTCGCAGGCCTTTCTATGTATTTCCGCCTCACCCGAAGATGCCGCGGATGTAGTTGGCGGTGATCTCGTTCTGCGGGTCCTCGAAGATCTGGCGGGTCTCCCCGAACTCCACCATGTCGCCGAGCTGCATGAACCCGGTGTGGTCGCTGATCCTGCGGGCCTGCTGCATGTTGTGGGTGACGATGACGACGGTGTAGTCCTTCCTGAGCTCCCGCACCAGGTCCTCGATCTTCGAGGTGGCGATGGGGTCGAGGGCGGAGGTCGGCTCGTCCATGAGGAGGACCTCGGGGTTGACCGCGAGGGCCCTCGCGATGCACAGCCTCTGCTGCTGCCCGCCCGAAAGACCCAGCGCGCTCTTCTTGAGCCTATCTTTGACTTCATCCCAGAGGGCCGCCTGCTTGAGGGTGCGCTCGACGATCTCGTCGATCTCCTTCTCCTTGGTGATGCCGTGGATGCGGGGGCCGTAGGCGATGTTGTCGCGGATGCTCATGGGGTAGGGGTTGGGCTTCTGGAAGATCATCCCGATGCGGGTGCGGATGTCGTTGACGTCCACCCCCGAGGCGTAGATGTCGTTCCCGTGGAAGTTCACGTTCCCCTCGACCCGGCACCCGTTGATGAGGTCGTTCATGCGGTTCATGCAGCGGAGCAGGGTGGACTTCCCGCAGCCGGAGGCGCCGATGAGCGCGGTCACGCTGTGCTCGCGCACCGGCATGTAGACGTTGTGCACGGCGTGCTTGTCGCCGTAGTACACGTTGACGTCCACGAGTTCCATTATGAGGTTGTCGTCGGTCATGGTTTCAGCTTCTTCTCGCCGTGCACCCTGACGACCGACGCCACGGCGAACATGGCGAGCACCAGGACGAGCAGGACGGCGGCGGTGGCGTACATCATCGAGGGGTCCGCGCGGCCCTCGGTGGCCAGGTAGTACAGGTGGTAGGGCAGCGCCATGATGGGGTCGAAGAGCCCGTAGTCGTCGACCGAGGCGCGCACGACCACCGCGGTGAACATGATGGGGGCGGTCTCGCCGATGGAGCGGGCAAGCCCCAGGATGGAGCCGGTCATGATGCCGCTGATGGCGGCCGGGATGACCACCCGGAAGGTGGTCTGCGCCTTGGTGGCGCCGAGCGCCCGGGAGGCCTCGCGGAGGCTGTCCGGGACCCGGTCGATGGCCTCCTGGGTGGTCCTGATGACCACCGGCATGACCATCAGTGCCAGGGTGACGCATCCGGCGATGAGGCAGAAGCCCCAGTGGAGGTAGGTCACGAAGATGATCATGCCGAACAGGCCGAACACGATGGACGGGGTCCCGTTGAGGATGTTGACGGCCTCGGTGATGACGCGGGTGATCTTCCCGTTCCCGCCGTACTCGGAGAGGTAGACGCCGGTGAGGATGCCGAGCGGCACGGCGATGATGGCGGTGCCGATGAGCAGCTCGATGGAGCCGATGATGGCGGGGTAGATGCCGCCCTCCCTTCCGCCCCTGACCGGGTCCTCGGTGATGAAGTCGATGCTGAGGGCGGGCATGGCGTTCCAGAAGATGTCGACGATGATGTAAGCCAGGATGGCCAGGACGATGCCCGCGACGCAGGTCAGGAGGGCCTTCGAGATGAGGGCCCGGTAGCGGCGGGCGAGGTGCTTGGAGTAGGCGTACTGGCCGAGCTTCCAGGCGGCCACCACGACGGCCGCCGCGATGATGGAATTGACATTGTTGGTGAACAGCGTCGCCGCCATGTAGACGATGACGGCGACGATGACGGCGATCGAGAAGTCCTTGGCGTTCTTCACCTTCTGGGGGTCCGCGTTCTCCATGAACAGCGTGAAGCGGGTCTCCTTGAGGGTGCCGTTGAACTTGGCGGTCGACCGCTTGATGACGAACCTGACGGCCAGGTTGACCAGCAGGATCATGATCATGAGGATGAGCGCGAGGAGGAAGAGGGAGGAGTAATGGGTGCTCCCCACGACGACCTCGGGCATCTCGATGGCGAGGGTGGCGGTGATCGTCCTGATGGGCGAGAACACGTCCCACGCTGGGTCGGGGTAGATAGCGGTGTTGCCGGTGACCATCATGACGGCCATGGTCTCTCCGATGGCCCTCCCCATTCCGAGGATGACGGCGGCGGAGATACCCGAAGCGGCGGCCGGAACGACGACCTTGGTGGTGGTCTCCCAGCGGGTGGCGCCCACCGCGAGGGACGCCTCCCTGTAAGACTGCGGTACGGTCTGCAGCGCGTCGTCCGAGACCGAGATGACCTCGGGGAGCGCCATGATGCCGAGGAGGATCGAGCCGGCCAGCCAGGAGTAGCCTCCGTAGTCGGTCTGCCCGGCGAACACGTCGGCGATGAGCGGGACCAGGACCAGCATTCCCAGCAGACCGTACACGACGGACGGGATGCCGGCCATGATCTCGAAAACGGGTTTGAGGACCTTCCTGACCTTGCCGGGCGCGACCTCGGAGAGGAAGATGGCGGTGCCGATGCCCAGGGGGCAGCAGACCGCCATCGCGCCGGCGGTGACCAGGAGGGTCCCCGCGATGAGGGGCGCGGCGCCGTAGGTGCCGTAAGTCGGGCGCCATTCGTCGCCGGTGAGGAATTCCGAGATCCCGACGGAGGAGAAGGCATCGGCTCCCTCCCGCGCTATGAACACGACTATCGATATCACCACAACCGCGGCCAGCGAGGCCACGATCATGAGGGACAGCCGGCACAGCGTATCGGAGTTCATCGTGCCGGTCTTCTTCATCTGCCGGAATTCGGACATTCCCTATCAGCCTCAGATCGTCGAAACGTAGGCGTCAGCGTCGGAGTTGATCGGGATGTACCCGTTGTCCTCGACGATCTGCTGGCCCTCGGCGCTCAGGACGTAGTTGATGATATCGGCGGCGACGCCGGTAGCTTCGCCCATGGTGGCGAGGATCAGGTTCCTCTGGAGGGTGTAGTCGCCGCTGACCACGTTGGCGATGGTCGCGTCGACGCCGCCGACCTGGAGGATCGTGAAGGAGTCGGACGCGTTCTCGAGGGCGATGCCCAGGCTGACGTAGCCGATGGCGTTGTCGGTGTTCTCGACGGAGGTCAGGAGCGCGTTGTTGCTGGCGTTCTCGACCATGTCTTCCCTCACGACGAAGGAAGAATCGGTGTTGGTGAGGATCTCCTCGAAGGCGCCGCGGGTTCCGGAAGTGGACTCCCTGCCCTCGACGACGATGGTGGCGTCGGAGCCGCCGAGCTCGCTCCAGTTGGTGATGGGATGGTGCCGTCGTAGATGTCGGCAATCTGCTGGATGGTGAGAGAGGTGACGCCGGTAACGCCGCTGTTGATGATGATGGCGATACCGTCTTTGGCGATGACAGTGGCGACGAGGCCGCTGCTGGTCTCGCTGTCCTTCAGGTCCCTGGAGAGCATGGCGATGTCGGCGTTGCCGTCGATGGCAGCCGCGGCACCGGCTCCGGAACCGTTGGCGGTGATGTTGATGTTCACGTCTCCGTGGAGCCCTTCGTAAGCGGACTCCACCGCCTCCATGATGGGGTTCACGGTGGTGGACCCCTGCACGGTGACGTTGGTCTTGTCGTCATCGTCATCGTTGGTGAGGACGATGGCCGCCGCAGCACCGACGATAACGATCACGGCAACGACCGCGATGATTGCTTT
>JBMNQO010000058.1:0-6216 GCA_050944195.1 Methanomethylophilus sp.
CTCCGCTTCTACATGATCATGGTCAACGCCCCCTGGGAGGACACCTCCTTCCAGAAGACCGGGCCCAAGGACGCCTGGAAGGTGCTCAACACCTACTGGAACGTCATCAACTTCGCGGCCATGTACATGTCCATGGACAAGTACGAGCCCTCGCAGCACACCCTCGAGGAGGTCATGCCCCACCTGCGCGACGAGGACCGCTGGATGCTCTCCCGCACAGAGAAGATGAAGATCGCGGTCACCGAGGGCATCGAGAGCCGCGAGCTGCAGAAGGTCGCCCGCGCCCTCTCCGACTACATCATGGAGGACCTCTCCCGCTGGTACCTGCACCTGGTCAGGGACCGCAGCTGGGACGAGGAGTCCTCGGACGACAAGACCGCCTCCTACTTCATGCTGCACCGCGCCATCATGAGCGCGGCGGTCGCCATGGCGCCCGTCTGCCCCCACATCGCGGAGGTCGCCTACTCCGCCATGGGCGGGGAGAAGCTGAGCGTCCACATGGAGGACTGGCCGAAGCCCGACATGGGCCTGGTGAACGACGACCTGGAGCACAGCATGTCGCTCATCCAGAACATCATCGAGACCGTCGCCGCCGAGCGCGCCAAGGCCGGCTCCAAGCTGAGGTGGCCGCTGAAGGCCGTCTACGTGCGCGGGAACGACGAGAAGGTCAACGACCTGGTGAGGGTCTTCGACCGGGTGCTGGCGCAGCAGGGCAACATCAAGAACGTCGACTACCTCCCGCCCGACGGCGAGGTCGTCGGCGGGAAGGACGTCGAGCCCGTGCCGTTCTCCGAGGGCGAGGTCTTCATCGACTTCGAGATCACTCCCGAGATCGAGGCCGAGGGCTACGCCCGCGAGCTCATCCGCAGGATCCAGCAGATGAGGAAGGACATGAAGCTGAACGTCGAGGACTACATCAACGTCGACGTCAAGGCCGAGACCCACCTCACCGAGCTCTTCGGCACCTGGAAGGACCACATCATGTCCGAGGTCAGGGCCAGGCAGATCGTCTTCACCGACGCCCCCGCCGGCGAGTCCGTGAAGGACTGGGACATCACCGGGAAGAAGGTCACCATCGGGGTGGCCTCGACCCGGATCTGAAAGAAAAACTGATTCGGAGGGGGAAACCCCCCTCCTCATCCTTCTAAGGTCATTCTGTTCCAATCGAACACTTTGTCGGGGCAATTGTCGCGGCATCTGGCACATGCGGTGCCGAGGCATCTCCCGGTGTTGATCGTGAACGTCTTCCCTTCTTTCGTAAGGGCCTTCTCGGGGCAGTTGCGGACGCAGGCCCCGCACCCGCTGCAGTCCCACTCCCCGCGGAGGGAGGTCGCGAGGTCGAACATCTCGAACGATTCCCCGATGTCCGCGATGTCCCTGGCACATGCCTTCTCGATCCTCGAATCGGAGACCCCGTCGAGGTATCCTCCTAGGCCGAGGTCCGCGAGGGTGCGCTTGTAGCGGTCGGTCGGCATCCCCTCGGTCCAGTAGGCGAGCTCGTTCACGTAGAGGTCCCGGAACACGTCCGAGGACGCGAACATGACGTGCTCGGCGAGCAGCTTGGTCCGCATCTCGTTGAGCTCCGCCAGCTTGTCCGGGTGGAGGGCGAGGTCGCAGGCCAGGCGGAGCGAGGTGTTGCCCACCTGCACGATCCGCTCGGCCATCGGCGGGACCATGCCCACGGCCTTGGCCTTGACCGGGTCCACGTAGGTCCCGGAGGCCCCCGCCATGTACATCGTCCGGATGTCCCGCTGGGACACCCCCGCCTTCTCCATGAGCGTCATCTGGCCGGCGCGGATGGCCCCGACGGCCTTCCCCGCCTCCTTGAGGTCCTCGGTGGAGAACGAGATGCCCCGGGACACGGGGATGGAGCCCCCGCGGATCTCGGGGAGCTCGATGCGCTCGTCCTGCAAACCCGCGTAGATGAGGGCGACGGTCCCCGTGCCGGTGATCCCGGCCGGGGCCCTCCCCCCTCTCCGGGCGAAGCCGCTCCTGAGGTTGATGAGGGGGCCGTCGACGGGGTCCATGGATTCGTCCAGGACCTTGCACCGCCAGCCCTCGGGCGTCCGCTCTAGGTCGCTGAGCGCGCCCGGGCCGGCCAGCATCCCGCAGGAAATCTGCTGGCCCTCCAGGGCGGGCCCGGCGGCGGCCGAGCCGGTGCAGATGCGGTCCCCGACCTTGATCGCCATCTCGGCGTTGGTGCCGTAGTCCGTCACCATGCACATGTCGTCGTCCAGGAACCCGGAGCAGATCATCATGGCGAGGGCGTCCGCCCCGATCTCGTGGCGGACAGCCGGCGGGACCACGACCTCGACGTCGGGGTCCAGCCCGACGGCGTCGCCGGCGAGCACGCGCCCGCTGCGGTCCACCGGCTTCACCCCTTCCTCGTCGAGCTTGTTCTTCCCAGCGTAGGCGAGGTCGCGGATCTCCATCCCCTGAAACAGCGAGAGCTGGATGGGGTTGCCGCAGACCGCGAGGCGCCGCAGGTCCTCCGCCTTCAGCTTCGCCAGGAGCTCGCGGACCGCCGACCGGAGGATGCCCCCGGCAACGTCGGTGCCGCGGTCGATCGCGAAGCTGAGGTGGTCCATCACGTTGGAGCCGGGGAGGGGGTTCCTCGAGGTCACCCTGGTGCGGACCACTCCGCCCGTCTCCAGGTCCAGGAGCTGGGCGCGCATCCCGCTGGTGCCGATGTCGAGCGCTACCGCCTTCCCCTTCATCCTCGAGCCTCCGGTCCGCCGGGATCACTCCCGGAAGTCGTTCCACTTCTTCTTGCCCTCGATGATGCTGGTCGCGTCGCGGACGGTCTCCAGCGGGGTCTTGGTGTACAGCGCGTTGCTGAAGGTGTCGACGTACGCCTTGGAGACCGCGGCCCCGCCGCAGGCCACCGAGACGCCCGTCTTCTGGAGCTCCAGTAGGAGCGCGGTGTCCATCAGTCCGACCTTGGTGGTGCTCATCAGGGTGGAGCCGCAGACCAGCTGCACGTGGTTCTTCTTCACGACCTCGAGGACCTTCTCCTTCGGCACGTCGCGGCCGATGTCGATGACCTCGAAGCCGTTGGCGCGGAGGATGGCGGCGCAGATGTTCTTCCCGATGTCGTGGAGGTCGCCCTCGGCCACGAAGGAGGCGATGACGCCCTTCTTGGGGACGTCACCGATCTTGTCCTGGCACAGCTTGATCCCGCCCTGCATGGCGTCGTTGGACATGAGGATCTCGGGGACGTAGGACTTCCCCATGTCGTACAGCTCGCACTGCACCTGGATGCCGGGCATCAGCGCGTGGGAGACGACGTCGACGGGGTTGTAGCCGTCCTTCAGGAGGGCCCCGACCTTCTCCTCGACGATCTTCCTCTTGCCGTTGAGAACGCCGTCGGAGACCTCGGCGTACTCCTTCTTGTCGGAGTAGTACATCTTCTTCAGCTTCTTGGCGTCCATCGCCTTCCTGGTGTCGGGCTCGATGAAGCCCAGCTCGGTGGCCATGCCCTCGTTGACGAGCTGGTTGAACTTCACGGGGTCCTTCATCTTCATCTCGTACATCGCCTGCATCATGACGTCCATGTGCATCAGAAACCACCTCCCGAGGCGACGTCGGTCTTGCCCATCGACCTGAGGTACTTGGCCCTCGCCGCGCCGAGGGCGCGGACGCAGTCCTCCACCTCGCAGCAGTCGGGGATCGGGGTGTCGTGGCAGGCCTTGACGTAGGCCTTGAGGTTGGCCAGCGGGGTCCCGTTCGAGACGTCGCAGGCGGTCCCGACCACGTCGACGCCCTCCTTGATGCACTGGACCGTCCGGCGGTAGACCTGCTCGGGGGTCCCGTTGGGCATCAGGTCGATGACGTCGAGGCTGCCCAGGCACTGCATCTCGTTGCCGAGCTGCATCCTGACGTACCACGCCGGCGGGGCGTCGAAGGAGAAGCAGTCCATCCCCGACTTGCGGATGTAGGGCAGGAGCTTCTCGGTGTGCCCGCACATGTGGAGGATCTTGGGGGCGCTGATGCTCCGGGCGAACTTCTGGTGGTAGGGGAGCACGAACTCCTTGTAGGTCTCGGGCGAGATCAGGTCGCCGGAGGCCGACGGGTCGGCGGGGAACAGGATGTGCGCCCCGGCCGCCACCTGCCTCCTCCCGTACTCGATGCAGAAGTCGGTGGCCGCGCTGATGGCCTCGTGGGCCTTCTCGGGGTTGGTGACGGTCATCATCACGAGGTTCTCCACCCCCATGATGTGCCCCGCGACGGTGAACGGCGCGGTGATGACGGGGATGATCGGGAGGTCCCCGCAGTACCTCTCGCGGAGGATGCTGATGGCCTCGAGGACCACCGCCGGCCTCCCCTTCTTGTAGAAGTCGTCGTCCCAGGTGATGTCCTTGGGGTCCTTGTAGGCCGGGCCGGTCACCGGCGGCCTGTCGGGCTTGTTCCAGTCCAGCTTGCAGCCGAGCACCTCCGCTTCGAGGGAGATGTCGAACTGCGGCCGGGCCGCCTCGATCCCGCATACCTCCCAGGGGGCGGCCGCGAGGTCGGCCATCATCTTCGGGTCTTTGTGCGCTTTCGGCCAGCTCGCCTTGGCGAACTCCATCAGCTCCTTCGTCGTCTGCGCCAGAGGGTTCGCGGGCGGGACGTAGTCCGTCCTCCCTCCCAGCACAGCAGCGAGGGCACGCCTAGTGGGTGTCATCTCAGATGCCATAATACACTCTCTCCAGACAGCGGCCCTTATGGCCGTCATCGTAGTGATATGGGGTCGGAGACTATTTGCCTTAAATTACGAACTGATTTACCGATTCCTGTTGATTTCTATCAACAGTAATATTGTCTATATGTCAACATTCGATTATGCATAAAATATAATTAACAGGGGTAAAAGGAAGAAGTTTACTCGGGGAGCCCCCGGTTCAGTCCCTGAGGAGCTCCGAGAGTATCCCGGGCACGCCGTCGACCATGTCCGCTTCCGGGATCTCCCCGGGAACGGCCCACTTGTAGGCGTCGTTCTCGCGGTCGAGGACGACCTTCTCCGAACCGACTTTGAAGAGGAACGGATGAACGTCCCAGACGGTGTTCTTCTCGCGCACGAGGAACTCCTTCCCGATCGCATCGGGGGAGCTCACTTCGATGCCGGTCTCTTCTTTGATCTCGCGGCGGGCGGTCTGCTCGGGGGTTTCCCCCTCCTCGACGCAGCCGGACACGAGCGACACCTTCCCGGGGAAGGAGTGGGCGTTCGCCGGCCTCTTCAGGAAGAGCACCTTCCCGTCATGTACAAGCACCGAGGAAGTCGTATGGCGGAGCTCCACGCCCTTGATCTCGACGCATCCTTCGTCCCCGTCGACGGCGACGGTATCGCCGTCCCTGACGACCGACACGTCGATGCCGTCGACCATCGGCACGGAGGAGATCACCGCGCCCGTGGTGACGATCGTCTCGGCGCTCCTGTTCACAAGTGCCAGAGGTGCCTTCCCGTGCACCTTGAGGTCGTACACCACGTACGACCCGACGGTCGATCCCTTCCCGTTCGGGAAGAGGAAGACCTTGCCGGCGATGTTGCCGTCCCGCACGCGGAAGTCGCCGGTGCTGCCGTCGACCCCGCCGAGGAAGCTGAACGCCTCCGGATAGGTGATCGCTTCCCCCTCGGCCTTCCCGGGCGAGATGGCCCTTCCCTTCATGATCATTCTATCACCTTCAGGAGCTCGGGGAGGTCCGCGAACTTCACTTTCTGCGAGCACAGGGTGGGCAGGTAGTTCCCTGCCTTGGCGGAGTTGGTGGCCGTCCGCTGGAAGGTGCCCTCGATGGGCGCCACCACCATGCAGGTGTCGGCCAGCACCGGCCCGAACTTCTCCATGACCTTAACGTCGTCGGCGCACTGCTCGCGCACCGATTCCGAGGTGCAGAACCAGATCTCGGTGTCCTTGTTGCGCTTCTCCTTCCCGCGCAGCAGGTTCGCGATGTCGTGCATCTCCTTGGGCGAGAGGTGCGGGCAGCCGAGGGCGATCAGCTGGACGTCGTCGGCAGTGTTCAGCTTCTCGTAGGCCGCTTTCATCTCCTCCTTCCCGATGGTGATGTGCTCGAGGCCGGAGACATCCAGCCCCTTCTTCGCCTCGGGGGTGCAGCCCTCGGCGTGCCAGAGCGCCACCGATCCCGCCGCCGCCATGGCCGCCGAGAGGGTCTTGGCGTCCTCGATTGCAATATCATGGAGGCCGCGGAAGTAGGGCACTCCCTTCCCCATCTCCATCCCGA
>JBMNQO010000059.1:0-6139 GCA_050944195.1 Methanomethylophilus sp.
AGACCCAGATTGTTGCATACCTCTTCAATTCTGGAGGCGTCGCTGCCCGGGGAGGCGGTCATGCCCATCGACCGGCAGCCCTTCGGGAGGTACTTGGCGACGTTGACGTAATCGTAGTTCCCGGTCGCCCGGTGGGCCTCGTCGAAGATCACCATCCCGAAGCCGCCGAGGGTGTAGACCTTGTTGTCGAGGTCGTTGGACACCGACTGCGGGGTGGAGACCACGAAATCGCTGCTCTCCACCACCTCCTTCCGCTTCGGGGGGCGCATCTGCCCGTTGAGCATCCCCACCTTGGCATCGGTCAGCATCTCCGAGAAGTAGGATGCGTGCTGGTCGACCAGGGGTTTGGTGGGGGCCAGCAGGAGGACCTTCCTTCCCTCCTCCAGCACCCGCGCCGACACGAGCAGGGCGACCGCGGTCTTCCCCAGGCCGGTGGGGAGGATGACGAGGGTGTTCTGCCGCAGGCACACCGCGGAGATGGCGGACTGGTAGCGGCGGTCCTCCAGCTTCCCCTCGGCGATCCCGGGCATGCGCACGTACTGCATATACCCAGACAAGCGGCTCTCCGTTAAAAAGCATTATCGGGGGATGCCCGTAGCTGACCGATTCTGAGAATTTGAGAGAAAAGGAAGAAAAGGGGTTTGGCGGGCCCGGAGGCCCGGCAGGTTTCAGACGGTCCCGCATCCGCCGCCGCAGGAAGCGCACCCGTTGAAGTTGGGGTTGCGGATCGAGAGGCCGGTGCCGAAGTTGGGGTCGTCGACGAACTCGATGACGCACTCTTCGAGCGCCTTCTCGGTCTCGTCGTCGTAGAACATGTCGAAGCTCTTGGCGCTCTTGTCGACATGGTCTCCCTCGCCCGCCTTCTCCTGGAAGGACATGCCGAACTGGGGGCCCGAGCAGGCGTACCCCGAGAGGTACACTTTGATGCCCCAGCCGGTCTTCTGGTTCTTCTCCAGGAGCTCGTCGATGAACTTCTCCGCCTCAGGCGTGATTGTTACCATGCTTAGTGATTAGCCCTGCCTGCTATAAAAAAGTTAGTTGCCACCTAAATTTCCGTTCGGAGTCAGTCCAACTTCACGCCGTAGTTCTCCGCGAAAGCGCGGAAAGCGTACGACTGGCACCTTGTGAGCCCCATGTAGCTGGCGATCTCGAGGACCTCGAGGATCTCGTCCCGGGTGGCCCCGAATTGGATGGCGTCTTTCATCTGCGCGCGCATGCAGTACTCCCCGCCGCAGCCGACGGCGGCCGCGAGGGCGATGAGGTGGCGGGTCTTCTTGTCGAGGTGGCCCTCCCCCTCGAAGATCTGGGTGCTCAGCTCGGCGTTGGGGACGAAGAGGTCCGGGCGCTCGGAGAGCACCTTGTTGACCACAGGCACCTCCCCGTACTCTTCCTTGATCGCCGCGAGGATCTCGTCCGCTCTCTGCTTAAGCTTCTCGTCGTTCTCCATGCCACGGTGACGGCTCTCCCGACGTTAGCATTTTGCCTTCACGGGCGGGCATTATCTGGACAGAGTCCGCGGATGACTTCAAATTGTTTTTATAAACCAATCGGGATTCGGTTGAACATTAAACGTGATAGCATGCAGAAAACCACCAAGATTTTCGTATCTGTCATCGTCGTGGCGGCCCTCTGCGCCGTCGCCGCGGGGGTCGTCTTCTACGACGAGGACTCCGAGGGCGACCATGTCTACGACGGTGCTCTCCTCATCGAGGACAACACTGGAGCATACTTCTGGGTCCACGGCGACGGAGACGATTTCGCGGACGTCCTGACCTACGTCGACGGGAACCGCGGGTTCGACGCCGAGTACACCGTGACCGACGGCGTCATGACCGTCACCAGCGTCAACGGCCTGGCCAACTACGACACCAGCTACTGGGCCGCCTATTACTACAAGACCGGCGAGTGGCATGCCGTGGACAGCCTCAGCGACATCTGCACCGACGACTACGGCTGCGCCGCCCTCTTCTACGTCGAGACCGAGGACGACGAGATCACCGCGGGCGGGCCCGACTACGTGACCGTCCCCGACGTCAACAAGCAGGCGTTCTTCTCCGGCAGCGACGACGACTTCGTGTTCGCCATCCAGTCGTACAGCGGGATGTACTTCTACCTGAACGGCCACGGCGACGACGCCCTCACCGCGCTCAACGATGCCGCCGAGGACTACGCCCTTCCGCTCACCGTCACCGACGGCGCGGTCGACACCATCTTCGGCCTCAGCTCCTGGACCCTGTACACCTCGGACAACGGCAGCGCCTGGGCCTCCACCGACTCCGCCCTCTCGGCCATCAGCGAGGACAGCGTCGACGCGATCGCCATCGTCTGCACCACCAACAGCACCGCCGACGTCGCCGACGTCCCCATTTACTCCGAGGACGACGATGACGACGACGATGATGACGACGACTGAGCTCACCGCCTAAACCCCTTCCCAAACCCCTTACCTTTTCTTCAGTTTCTCTCGTGCCTGGGCTTTTTCACTCGGATCCCGTTCTGTCGCAGCAGTCAGCATCCCTGACCCCTGACCCCGCTGACTGCAGTACTGCGCTTTCATAACCCCTTGCGGCGACTCGTCCTCCGCGCCATCGACCGGCGCGGAGAATGGAAAATGGACGACAATGAGAGGCTCACCGAGATCTTCGGCAAGGTGGGCAAGGGATACGGCTACGATACCGTGAACGCGCAGTACATGCAGTACCGCGATTTCAAGATCCGCTGGCAGCGGAGCTACCGCTGGGCGGACTTCCGCGTGTCCGACTACATGCGGGACGCCTCCGAAGAGGTGACGGAGAGCCTGGCCGATACGCTGTTCGGGAAGATCGTGAGCGGCGACGAGGGGAAGTACGGGCAGCCGATGAAGGACTTCGTCTCCTCGCCCGATTTCGTGCGGAGGAACCAGCCGGTCTACCTCCGCCGGAGCAGGAACCTCACCCGCTCCCCGCTGGGGGAGCACCGCGACCTCGGCGAGGCCTACCTGCGCCTGGTGGACGAGGGGCTGCTCGACCACGACCCGCAGGTCTGCCTGTCCTGGACCAAGGAGCCCATCCCCACGGGGAGGGCGGCGAGGTGCTCGGTGCTGATGAAGGTGGTGGGGGTCTCGAACGCCCTCGACGACCCCAAGGTCCCCGAGGACGCCCTCGACTTCGCGCTCTACACCGAGCTCTGCCGGATCTCGATCGGCTTCGACCCCTCCGGCGAGCTCAACGTGCTGCGGATGCCGAAGCTCATGGACAAGTACGGCGACAAGCGCCGCAAGGACGCCGCCGAGGGGCTCCGCAGGCACCAGCTCTTCGTGTGATGTGCCAGCCGGGGAGAGAATCCCCGGCCCAAACCCCATATTGACAATGCCGGAAGAAGTGTCCCCCGGGCGCTAACACGCCCTCTCAACGCCCGCCGTGACGGCGGTCTCCGGGCACTGACGTACGCCGGGGGTGTGTGTCGGACCCTGCGTTGGCCTCCGGTCACTGTCGGCGGCGACGCGCCGCGACTGCCGCAGGAGCCCAATCGAAATTGGGACAGGGCCGCTGTCGGCCGCCCCGTACGCGTTGCGTTCACGGATCGCGCACCCAGGTCGGGACGGTACGGGTTTTTAAACCAGGATTTGCTATTTTATAATATTGAACGTCAATCGACGTACAAAGCGTTCGTCAGTGACGGAAAAAAATCGGCGAATGCAAGAATTCGGAGTTTCGACTGCCATATTTTTACGAAAAACGCTGATTTATTGCCGAATATAGTGCCGTTTATACGAAATCCGCAGATGATAGAATCATCCTTATTAATGAGGAGAGGATACAGCCGAAGCATGCTAGAATTCCTCAACCCCGAAGGAGTTGCCATTATCGGAGCGTCCGACAACCCCTCCAAGCTCGGGGGAATGCTCGTCAAGAACATGCTGAACGCGGGCTACGACCCGGAGAAACTGTATCCCATCAATCCCAAGGGAGGCGTGATCCAGGGCCTCAAGGCGTACACCAACGTGACCGAGATCCCGGCCGACCGCCACGTCGACCTCGCGGTCGTCGCCGTCAAGAACACCTTCGTCCTGCAGGCCGTGAAGGACTGCGGGGCGCGCGGCATCAAGAACATGAGCATCCTCTCCGCCGGGTTCAAGGAGGACTCCCCGCAGGGCGCGGAGATGGAGAAGGAGCTCGTCGCCGAGGCGAAGAAGCACGGCGTCCGCATCTGCGGGCCGAACTGCTTCGGCGGCATGAACATCAGGAACCACGTGAACTACACCTTCTCCCACCTGCTCCCCCAGCCCGGGAACATCTCCATCATGTCCCAGTCGGGCGCGGTGGGCTCCTCGATCCTCGACTGGTCCTGCGCCAACGGCGTGGGCCTGGCGAACTTCGTGACCTTCGGGAACAAGTGCGACCTCGACGAGGCCGACTTCCTCAAATACTACTCCGAGGACCCCAACACCAAGGTCATCGGGATGTACATCGAGGGCATCGCGGACGGCGAGAAGTTCATCTCCGCCGTCGAGAGCATGCCGATCAAGAAACCCATCGTGGTCTTCAAGTCCGGGAAGACCGCGGCCGGCTCCAAGGCGGCCTCCTCGCACACCGGCTCCATCGCCGGCTCGGACTCCGTCAACAACGTGGTCTTCAAGAAGCTCAACATCCACCGCGCGTACGATCTCGACGAGCTGTTCGACGCGCTCCTGGTCTTCTCCTGCTGCAGCCCCATGAAGCAGGACGGCATCGGCATCATCACCAACGCCGGCGGGCTGGGCGTCATGTCCGCCGACGCGGCCTACAACGCCAAGCACGTGCGCGCCGCCAAGCTCTCGGACGAGACCATCGCCCAGCTCCACAAGGTGCTCCCGAAGCTGGCCGGCGTCACCAACCCCATCGACATCCGCGGGGACGCCGCCCCGGCGGACTTCGAGGTGGCCATCAACACCATCATGCAGGACAGGGACGTCGGCGGCCTGGTCGTCATGGGGTCCCCGCTGGACACCGCCGACCTCGTGGCAGTGGCGAAACTGCTCGTCCAGATCATGGACGACATCCCCTACCCGACCACCGTCTGCTTCGCCGGCGGCAGCAAGTGTGCCGAGGCGGACGCCATCCTCCGGGCGGGGAAGTTCCCGTGCTACCCCACCCCCGACCGCGCCGTGCGCGCGCTTGACATCCTGAGGCAGTACAACACCGGCCTCGACCAGGACAGCGACACGCTCCGGCTGCCCAAGGTCGCCGACGGCCGCGCCAAGGTCAAGAAGATCATCGATGCCGTCTACGCGGACGGCCGCCACAGCCTCACCGAGGCCGAGGGCAAGGATGTCTTCCGCGCCTACGGCATCCCCGTCCCGGGAGAGGCCCTGGTGCACTCCGCGGACGAGGCGGCCGCCGCCTGCGACAGCATCGGCTACCCGACCGTCATGAAGATCGAGTCCCCCGACATCCAGCACAAGACCGACGTCGGCGGCGTCGTGGTCGGCGTGAACGACGCGGACGATGCCCGCGACACCTACGAGAAGATCATGGCGGCCTGCGCCAGGAACGCCCCCAACGCGCGCCTGGACGGCGTCTCCGTGCAGCAGATGGTCTCCGGCCAGGAGGTCATCCTCTCGATGATGAGGGACCCGCAGTTCGGTCCCGTGGTGTCCTTCGGGATGGGAGGCATCTACGTGGAGATCCTCAGGGAGATCTCGCAGATGCACGTGCCCATGAGCGAGCAGCAGCTGGAGGAGATGATCACCTCCACCAAGGCCTACAAGCTGCTCTCCGGGGCCAGGGGGATGCCGGTCTCCGACATCGAGTCCATCAAAGACGTCATCAGGAGGCTGGTCCTCATCGCCGAGGAGAACCCCGAGATCACCGAGCTCGAGATCAACCCCGTGCTGGTCGGGCTCAAGGGCAAGGGCTGCTACGCGGTCGACTGCCTCTGCAACCTGAAGCACTGAAAACCCATTCCGGCCCCTCCGGGGGCCGGTATTTATCCCTCCGTATCGCTACCGATTCTACTTCGGCAACGCTTATTTTCGATACCGTTGAGTAAGGTCTGCGGAACCTTTCTTTCGCAGGCACGGTCATCAAATGCCAGATTCAAGATTTGCAGGCGCGGCGGCAATAGTTGCCGTCCTCGCCGTTCTGGCCGTCGCCGCGCTCCTCGCCCCCGTCTCCTCCGA
>JBMNQO010000060.1:0-5609 GCA_050944195.1 Methanomethylophilus sp.
TGGTGGCCCTGCCGTCCATCAGGACGTAAACGGGCTTGACGATGACGCCGCCTCCGAAGCGGGGGCGGGAGATGCCGGCCACGACCTCGGTCTGGTCGGTGTTGTGGTGGAGGACGTGCCCGACCTCCTTGATGTACATCGCGCAGAGGGACTCGGAAACGGTCTCGGCGATGCCGTCCGCCACGGAGTCGGGGTGGCCGATTCCTTTCCTCTCGACGATCTCGATCTGCCTTTTGGGGACGGGGACCTGCTCGATCCCGTTGACGTAGATGTTCTTCTTCTTGGACGCCATGGTAAGCCACTTAGCGGTTCGTACGCGCTTAATATTAATAATAAGCATTGATAAAAATATTCAAATAAGCATAATCGAATAGGGTGGGCATGAAATTCCCGCCGGCGTCGGACATCAGGAGGATGAGGAAGGCCATGGACATCACCCAGACAGAACTGTCCAAGCAGTCCGGGGTCTCCCAGAGCACCATCGCCAAGATCGAGAGGGGGAGGATCTCGGCGAGCTACGAGACCGTCGTCAAGCTCTTCGAGACCCTCGACGACATGGCCAAGGGCGGGAAGCACGACGTCACCGCGGCCGACGTGGCCTCCAAGGACGTCGTCAGCGTCCAGAGCACCGACCGGGTGCGGGTCGCCTCGGAGGTCATGCGGACCACCGGTTTCTCCCAGCTCCCCGTGCTGAAGGGGGACACCCCCGTCGGCAGCATCTCGGAGAAGTCCATCTTCGAGCGGATCCGCGCCGGGAAGACCATGGAGGAGCTCAAGGACGCCCAGGTCTACACCATCATGGACGAATCCTTCCCGGTGGTCAACGAGACCACCCCGATGTCCTCGGTGACCGCCATGATGAGCGACAGCAGCGCGGTGCTGGTGGCCAAGAGGGGCCGGCTGGTCGGGATGATCACCAAGGCCGACATCCTCAAGCTGGTCTGAGCCGGGACTTCTCAATCGGAACGCGGGATAAACTCGACGCCGCCGCGGGTTACGCGGTACTGGTCCATGTCCGACGGGAGGTAGACCTTCTCCCCGAAGACCTTCTCCGCGTCCTCCTTCACCGCGGCCTTGTCGCGGTAGCGGTTGCTCACGTGCACCAGGAAGAGGCTCCCGCAGCCCGCTTTCTTCGCGTCCTCGGCGGCCTCCCCGGCCGTGCTGTGCATGTGGTCGACGGCCAGGCGGGAATCCTCGTCGGCGTAGGTCGCCTCGTGGACGATCGCGTCGGCGCCTTCCGCCGCTTCGATGATCGTTTCGCAGGGGCGGGTGTCCCCCGTGTAGACGATCGAGACTCCGGGGCGCTCCGGGCCGGTGATGTCAGATATGGTCGCCCCGCGGACGGTGCCCCCGTCCTCCAGCTCCGAGAACTCAGGTCCCGTGATTCCCAGGGCCTTCGCCTTCTCGGGGATGATGCTCCCCCGCGAGGGGGGCTCCGTGAGCCGGTACCCGAGCGAGGCTATCCCGTGGTCGGTGGCGAAGGCCCTCAGCTCCAGCCCGTCGATCTCCAGCGTGTCCCCGGGCCTCAGGTCCCTGGAATCCAATTCGTACTCCAGCGTCCCCTCGCAGACGTCGATGACCTTCTGCAGGGCGTCGGAGAAGCCCTCCGGCCCGCACACCAGGAGCGGGTCCTTCCGGCCCATCAGCCCCATGGTCTGCAGCAGCCCGGGCAGGCCGTAGAAATGGTCGCCGTGGAGGTGGGTGACGAAGACCGCCCGCACCTTCATGAACGAGAAGGGGGAGACCATCAGCTGCCGCTGGCTCCCCTCGCCGCAGTCGAAGAGGAAGATGTCCGGGCCGCGGCGGGCGGCCACGCAGGGCAGCGCCCGGTCCCTGGAGGGGACGCTGGCCCCCGTCCCCAGGAACAGCAGGTCGAACATCTCTCCCCCGTTTCAATAGACGGAATCCAGCGACCGGTCGGTCTTGGTGTCCTTCTTGAATTGCTTGTAATGCTCTTTGCAGAGGTGCACCGAGTGGCCGCTGATCTGCTTGAGCTTCAGCGAGCTCTTCGACACCTGCTTGATGTTGATGGAGCGCTCTGCTTCTTTGTCGCAGCCCTCCACATCGCACATCTCCACCTTGGCCCCGTGGCCGGCAGTACCTGACATGCACACTCCAATGCCGTCGGGGTATAAAGGCGCGTCGGGTCGACATAGCCAGAGACGGAAAATGTCACGGAAACTCTTTTTACGGGCGGAGCCCATGGGGTGGGGCGTGACCAAGGTAGCCCCCTCCATGCTCTCGTGCGACTTCTCGAAACTCGGGGCGGAGCTGGCCCGCATCAAGGATGCGGGAGCCGATTGGGCGCACCTCGACGTGATGGACGGGATGTTCGTCCCCAACCTCACCTTCGGGGCCCCCGTCATCAAAAGTGCCAGGAAGTGCTCCGACCTGCCTTTCGACGCCCACCTCATGATCGAGGACCCTGTGCGCTACGTGAAGGATTTCGCCGACGCGGGCTGCGACTCCGTCACCGTCCACGCGGAGGCGGACGGGGACATCATGGCTGCTATTGACAAAATCAAGGACCTCGGCATGCGGGCGGGCATCACCATCAACCCCCCGACCGACGTGCACGACCTCGACCCCTACCTCGGGAAGGTGGACCTGGTTCTCATTATGACCGTCAACGCGGGCTTCGGGGGGCAGAAGTTCCATCCCGAGTGCCTCCCCAAGATCGAGTACGTGAGGAAGTGGGCGGAGGAGCACAACCCGGACCTCGACATCTCGGTGGACGGCGGGATCAACCGCGAAACGGGAAAACAATGCGTCGATGCCGGCGCCAATGTCCTGGTGGCCGGGAGCGCGCTCTTCAAGCTGAAGGACATGGGCCCGGAGATCGCCGTCTGGAAGAGATTCGGAAGGGATTGAGATGGGAGTAAACCTATCCGACCTCGTCGAAGCCAAACAGATAGAGCCCTCCGACCTCGCGGGGAAGAAGGTCGCCATCGACACCTACAACATTGCCTACCAGTTCATGTCGGCCATCCGCCAGCCAGACGGCTACCCCCTGTGCGACAGCCAGGGGAGGACGACCTCCCACCTGACCGGTCTCCTGCACCGGAGCGCGAGCCTGGTGGAGGCCGGGATCGAGCCCGTGTTCGTCTTCGACGGCAAGCCCCACCCCCTCAAGATGGCCACCCTGAAGGAGCGCAAGGAGCGCCGCGACGAGGCCGAGAAGGAATGGAAGGCCGCCGTCGAGCGGGGCGACCTCAAGACCGCCCGCGTGAAGGCCCAGCAGACCTCCCGCATGACCGACCAGGTGCGGGATTCGGCGAGGGAGCTGATCGGCTACCTCGGCTTCCCCATCGTGCAGGCCCCCTCGGACGGGGAGCAGCAGGCGGCCTACATGTGCGCCAAGGGCGACGTGTACGCGGCGGCCTCGCAGGACTTCGATTCCCTGCTCTTCGGCACCCCCGTGCTGGTCCGGAACCTCACCCTCACCGGGCGCCGCAAGGTCCCCGGGAAGGATGTCTACCGGGAGATCAAGACCGAGCTAATCGACGAGCAGAAGTGCCTCACCGACCTCGGGATCACCCGCGCCCAGCTCGTCGACATGTGCATGCTGATGGGCACCGACTTCAACGCCGGGATCAAGGGCATCGGGCCCAAGAAGGCTCTGAAGTACATCCGCGAGAACGGCGATCTGGAACATGTGCTCGCCAGGATCGGCGCGGAGATCCCCGAGTACGAGGAGATCAGGCACATCTTCCTCGACTACCAGGGCGAGGATAACTATTCTCTGAAGTACGCCGAGCCCGACCGCGAGAAGGTCGTCGAGATGCTCACCGGTTACGACTTCTCGCCCGACCGGGTGAACTCCGCCCTCGACCGCATCGAGAAGGCGCGCGCCGAGCAGAAGAAGAAGCGCCAGCAGCGCTCCCTCGACGCGTTCTTCTGACCGAAATCGTTGGGTTAATAAACCATCTCAACAATAGTTGAGACCATGGAAGATTTCCTGAAGCTTGCGAAAGACAGGTACTCCTGCCGCCGCTACAGCGGCAAGAAGGTCGAGAAGGAGAAGACCGAGAAGCTCCTGAAGGCCGCCCTGCTGGCCCCGACGGCCGTCAATTGGCAGCGCCAGCGCATCCAGGTCATCGAGTCGGAGGAGGGGCTGAAGCGCATCGCACAGTGCTCCAGCAACACCTTCGGCGCCCCCGAGGTGCTCCTGGTCTCCTTCGAGAAGAAGCCCGAGAACGCCAACGCGGCCCATTTCGACAAGGACTTCCTGCGGAAGCTGGGCCTCATCGACGTCGGCATCGTCTCCGCCCACATCGCGCTCGCCGCCAAGGACCTCGGGCTCGACACCTGCATCGTGATGACCCTCGACACCGCCAAGGCCGCCGAGATGTTCAACGTCCCGGACAGCCAGGAGGTCGTCATGATCATCGACGTCGGGTACGCCGCCGAGAACGCCCACCCGAGCGCCATGCACGACGCCTCCATCTCCGTGGAAGAGATGGCGAAGGAAGCCTGAAAACCGTTCAGGGGGACGCAAGTCCCCCTTTATTTTCTCCGGATCGCAATATAGACCCGATAGAAGACCCAGATTATCCTGATGTTCCCCCTGGGAAGTTATATAACGAAAGAGCCGATGGGCAGGGGCGAGAACGCGGCAAGATAACCCCGTTCAGAAGGACGAGCGATGATAAAGCAGATCCAGGCCAGTTATTCCGCCCCCCAGGTGGAGAAGGACGTCCAGGCGAAATGGGCGTCCGAGCACGCTTACGAGAAGACCAAGGAGCTCAGGGCCCACGGCCCCGACTTCTATTTCCTGGACGGACCCCCGTACACCACCGGGTCCATCCACCTCGGCACCGCGATGAACAAGACGGTCAAGGACATCCTCATCCGCTACTGGCGGATGAACGGCTACAACGTCCGCGACCAGCCCGGCTTCGACATGCACGGGCTCCCCATCGAGGTCCAGGTCGAGAAGAAGATCGGCGTGCACTCCAAGAAGCAGATCGTGGAGGAGATCGGGATCGACAAGTTCGTGAAGACCTGCCAGGACTTCGCGTACGGCCTGCATGCCAGCATGACCGACGCCTTCAAGAGGCTCGGCGTGTGGATGGACTGGGACCACCCGTACCAGACCCTCAGGCTCGACTACATGGAATCCGCCTGGTGGACCGCCCAGCAGGCGTACAAGAAGGGGCTCCTGAAGGATTCCTCCAGGGTCGTCACCTGGTGCCCCCGCTGCGAGACCGCCCTCGCCGAGGCGGAGATCGACTACTGGGACGAGACCGACCCCTCGGTCATGGTGAGGTTCCCCCTCGTGGATGACAAGGACACCTCCCTGCTCATCTGGACCACCACCCCCTGGACCCTGCCGTCCAACATGGCGGTCGCCGTCCACCCGGACGAGATGTACGTGAAAGCGAGGATGTCCGACGACAAGGGCCGTTCGGAGAACGTCGTCGTGATGAAGTCCCAGGCGGACTACGTGATGCAGAAGGGCGGATACACCAAATACGACGTAGAGTGGGAGAAGAAGGGCTCCGACCTCGTCGGGATGCGCTACGTCCCGCCCTTCGAGATCGGGGACGCGCTGCAGAGGACGGAGAACACCTACACCGTCGTCACCGCCGACTACGTCGAGAAGGACA
>JBMNQO010000061.1:0-5425 GCA_050944195.1 Methanomethylophilus sp.
TACTACGAGGCCCAGTTCTACCTGGGCAAGCTCTACATGGACGGGGAGTACGTCGAGCAGGACCTCCCCTACGCCAAGCGCATGCTCTCGCTGGCCGCCCGCCAGGGCGACCCCGACGCGGAGAAGCTGCTGGAGCAGCTGAAGACGATGATGAGGAAGCGCTGAACAAGCAAACATCTTAGAAATTGAGGGTAAGGGGGAAAGGCTACGGATCCGAGGTTCCTGAGGGGCGCAAGGGGCGGCAACGTCTACGCCATGCTCGGCGTGGCCTACATGTACCAGACGGGGAGGGGCGGCGAGCCCGACCCCGTCCGCGCGGCCGACTGGTACGAGCGGGCAGCCGGCGCCGAATGCCCCCGTGCCGAGTGGGAGCTCGCGAAGATGTACCGCACCGAGGACCTCCCCGACGACCAGATCCGCTCCCAGTACCTCATGTGGCTGCGGAAGGCCGCCGAGCACGGCATCCCCGAGGCCATGCGCGACCTGTCCTCGGCGTACCTCTACGGGAGGATCGTCCACAAGGACGACAGGACGGCGCTGCAGTGGATCAGGCGGGCGGCCGACACCGGCGACCCGCTCTCGGAGTTCCGCTACGCGGCCTCCCTGGAGGCGGGGATCGGGTGCGAGAAGGACCCGGACACCGCGAAGGAGTACTACCACCGCTTCGAGACGGCGGCGGATGCCGACCTGTTCCTCAGGGTGGGGAAGGACCTTGAGTTCGGGCTCGAGGGCTGCCCGCCGATGCCCGAGCGCGCCTGCCACTACTACCGCCTCGGGGCCCGCATGGGCCACGACCGCTGCTACGTCAGCCTCAAGCGGTGCATGGCGGGGCTCTCCGGCGGCCATAAGGACACCTTCATGGAGCGCAGGAGGTACCTGATGATGACCCCCACTGCCCAGGAGGAGGATCGGCGCCGCCTTGCCCTCAAGGAGGCGTACGCCCTCATGGACGCCGGCGAGGAGGAGGTCGGGGTGGCGAGGTTCGAGGAGGCCGCGGACCTCGGGGACCCGGAAGCCATGTTCGCCCTCGCGATGCTCTACCACCGGGGAGGCCCCGTCCGCCGCGACGAGGCCCTCGCGAACGATTATCTCCTGAGGGCGGCCTTGGGAGGATCTCCCGACGCGCAGCTCTTCCTCGGGAGGACCTACGAGTCCGGGAAAGGGGGAGCGGCCGACCGCGACGAGGCCATCCGCTGGTTCGCGGCGGCTGCCGCCGGCGGGAACCTTTTGGGTTACTATTACCTGAGCGCCTACATGGACCACCCGGAGCAGTACGTGCAGAAGACCCAGAGGGTGGTGCGCCGATGGGGCTGAAGGAGGTCATGGACAAGGCCGCCGGCGGGGACCCGCGGGCCCAGTGCGCCGTCGGCTACTACTATTACAAGGGCGAGGGCGACGGCAAGGACCGCGACCTCGGGAGGGCCTTCCAATGGTTCGACATGGCCGCCTCGCAGGGCGACCCCGAGGGCGAGTGCAACGCCGCCTACATGTACGTCCACGCCGAGGGCACCAACGCCAACCTCGACGAGGCGGTGCGCATGTACACCCACTCCGCGGAGCACGGCTGGGTGCAGTCGATGTTCAACCTGGCCCACATGTACTCCGACGGGCTCGGGGTGGAGCAGGACTGGGAGAAGGCCATCTACTGGTACACCAAGGCCTACGAGGGCGGGAGCGTCCCCGCGGGGTACCGTTTGGGCGTGATCTACGAGGAGGGGAGGGGGACGGACATCGACATCCCCAAGGCGCTGGCACTGTACGAGCGGTGCGCCGGGAACGGCTACGACCCCGCCATCATCAAGATGGGGATCATGGCCTACGAGGGGAAGGGGATGCCGAAGAACCCCGACAGGGCCGCCAAGTGGTTCCTCAAGGCCGCCAAGGACAACGACGACAAGGCGTTCCTGTGGCTCGGCAAGCTGTCCCTCTCGGGAGAGGGGATGGTGAAGAGCCAGAACAACGCGAGGAAGTGGCTGAAGAAGGCTGCCATGCGCGGGAACGAGGAGGCCAAGGAGCTCCTCAAGACCCTCTGACGAGGGGAACTTTCCTTTGCTCATTTCTGTACATTTTTGCATCTTTTTGTCATAAAGCCTTTATAACCGTTACCTCTACCTAATGTACAGGAAAGTGCACCCATGAGGATGACGAATTATCAGGCCGAGGTGATCGCCCGCGAGCTCTCGACCATCAAGCAGAAGAGCCCCTTCTATGCCGAGAAGTTCAAGGACATCGACCTTACGAAGATAAAGACCCAGGAGGACTTCGAGACCCTCCCGTTCACGGACAAGGGGGACCTCCGCAAGGCCTACCCCCTGGGGCTCATGGCGGTGCCCGAGAAGGACATCGTGAGGATCCACTCCTCGTCGGGGACCACCGGCACCCCGGTCATCATCCCGTACACCCGCAAGGACGTCGAGGACTGGGCGACCATGTTCGAGCGCTGCTACCGCATGGCGGGGATGACCGAGAACGACCGGGTGCAGATCACCCCCGGCTACGGCCTGTGGACCGCCGGCATCGGCTTCCAGGCGGGCGCCGAGCGGCTGGGCGCCATGGTGGTGCCGATGGGCCCCGGGAACACCGAGAAGCAGCTCAAGATGATGCAGGACCTCAAGACCACCGTCCTCTGCGCCACCTCCTCCTACGCCCTGCTCCTGGCCGAGCAGGTGGAGCAGCGCGGGCTGAAGGACAAGATCTGCCTGAGGAAGGGGATCATCGGCTCGGAGCGCTGGGGAGACAAGATGCGTCAGCGCATCGCCGACACCCTGGGGGTGGAGCTCTACGACATCTACGGGCTGACCGAGATCTACGGTCCCGGCATCGGCATCAGCTGCTCCTACAAGAACGGCATCCACATGTGGGACGACTACATCTACTTCGAGGTCATCGACCCGAAGACCCTGAAGAACGTCCCCGACGGGACGGTAGGGGAGCTGGTCATCACCACCCTCTGCAAGGAGGGCGCCCCGCTCATCCGCTACCGCACCCACGACCTCACGAGGATCCTCACCGGGCCCTGCCCCTGCGGCTCCCGCTACCCGAGGATCGACATCATCACCGGGCGCACCGACGACATGATCAAGGTCAAGGGGGTCAACATGTTCCCCGCCCAGTTCGAGGAGGTGCTGGCCGCCGTCCCCGACGCGAGCTCGGAGTACCAGGTGATGATCGACCACCTCAACGGGAAGGACATCCTCACCCTCTTCTTCGAGACCGCGGCGCCCAAGGAGCGGTACCCCGAGATCGAGAAGCAGGTGCTGGAGAAGTTCCGGGCGGTGGTCGGGCCGACCATCAACCCCAAGGCCGTGAGGATAGGAGATCTTCCGCGCAGCGAGAAGAAGACGCACCGGATCTTCGACAACAGGTACTGAGGGAGGGGGTTCTCCCCTCCCGTTTCTTGGCAAGGGCAATTGCCGCTGTTGAAACCTGGATATTTTATTGATATTATTGTATCAATTAGAATATCGGAATCGCATACTGGCGCATATGGTGAAGATCGTTCCGAGCTCGGACCTCAGGAACTCGTATCCGAAGATCTCCAAGCTATGCCACGAATCATCGGAGCCGATCTATCTGACGAAGAACGGCCGCGACGACACGGTGATCATGAGCGTGGAGGCCTATGAGGAAATGGCGAAGTACGCCCCGTTCTACAAATTGGAGGAGGGCATCCGCCAGGCCGAGGACGGCGAGTATCTCGAGAACGACGAAGCGATAAAAGGGATACGGAAGAGCCTCGGATTGTGAATTCCCCAGACTTTCTCCGGATATCAGTCAATTCCCGAAATCGCGGTCCGAATGCAGGACGAGGCGCCCGTCCTCCGGGCAGGCCCCGGGCGGGCTCCCGGTCCCCCACGGCGCCTCGTAGCGGATCATCTCGAAGCCCACCGCGCTGTTGAAGTCCTTGATCTCCCGGCGGCACTCCCGCATCTTCGGGCGGACCGTCTTCGCCAGGGCCTCTCCGAACTCCAGGTACACCGCCTCCATCTGCCCGCAGTACGCGAGGATGAGGTCCTCCGGGTCCGCTTTCCTGAGGATCCTCCTTTCCTGGGGGCTCCACATGGGGTCCGAGCGGCACCGCTCGGTGAACACCGGCCTCCCGCCGGGCCCGACCGCCAGCGGGGCCATGTCGATGTGCACGGTGTAGTTCCGCAATCCTATGATTATCGCCGACTCCGGGCCGAAGATCCTCTTCCTGATCTCCTTGAACTCCCTCTCCAGCCCGTAGCGCCGGGCGCAGGAGGCGGCGTGGTTCTTGCAGAAGTACATCCTGGAGAGGAAGTCCGCCAGGGCCTGCGAGAGGACCAGGGACTCGCGCTCCAGGCGCTCGTAGCTGCGCCACCACTCGGGAGGGCGCGAGGCGGCCGTCTCCAGGGCGGCCACGAGCTCGCGGCACTTCTCCTTGGTGATCGCGAAATACAGGCTCACCGCCCGGATGTCGGAGTAGGCGCGGAACCCCTCCGACCCTCTGAGCTTCCCGATCTCCGAGAGGGCATCCCTCATCGGTGACGAGTACCGCTGACATCATCCTTAAGCGGTTCCGAAGGAGAGTACGGAGGGCTATGTAGCGATGCATAGAAGATGAGGTATTCCTGGGCAACGCTTTTACACAGGGCTCCGATAGGAGCGCCGACATGGCCGACTGGATGCTCATCATCATGCTCCTCAACGCGGCGTTCATCATCTCCGCGATGTACGCCGAGCGCTACAACCCCAAGATGCTGGTCCTGTGGGCGGTGCTGATGGCCCTCTTCCCGGTGGTCGGCTTCCTCCTCTACCTGCTGTTCGGGCAGACCTTCTACTCGCGGAAGGCGTTCCGCCGGAAGCGCGATTACGACGCGAAGGAGAGGGCGGAGCAGGAGGACTTCAAGGCAACCCTTCCTTCTGTAGAAGCAAACCGCGTGGCGGATGCCCTCAGGCGCTCCGGAGGAGGCGCCTGCGTGGGCGGGAACAGGGTGCGTTACATCTCGGAATCGGAGGACTTCTTCGATTCATTGTTCGACAGCCTGGCACATGCGCAGAGGAGCATCCTCGCGGAGTACTACATCATCCGCCGGGACGCGACCGGGAGGAGGATGCTCGAGATACTGATCGACAGGGCGAAGGCGGGCGTCTCGGTGCGCCTGCTGGTGGACGAGATCGGCACCCGCAACCTGCCCCCGGAGCTCGTCAAAGAGCTCAGGAGATCGGGCGGGAAGGTGGACACCTTTCACCGGACCATCACCCTCCTGCTGAGCGCCAAGAAGAACAACCGCAACCACCGCAAGATCGCCGTCATTGACGGGAACACGGCGTTCGTCAGCGGGTTCAACGTCGGCGACGAGTACCTCGGGAAGGGGAAGTTCGGGCACTGGCGGGACGCGGCGGTGGTGATCGAGGGGCCGGCGGCCGACTACTACACCCGCACCGTCCTCCAGGACTGGAG
>JBMNQO010000062.1:0-5238 GCA_050944195.1 Methanomethylophilus sp.
GCGTGCTCCTCCTGCGACAGCACGATCTCGTCCCCCTTGCCGAGCTGCGGGATCATGCCGTAGGCGACCATGTTCATCCCCTGCGTGTCGCCCGAGGTGAAGACGGTCTCCTCTGGAGATGCATTGATGAACTTCGCGACCGTCTCGCGGGCGTCCGCATAGGCGACATCGGCGTCATGTGCCAGCGCGTAATCCCCGCGCTTGGTGTTGGCGCAGATCTCGTTGTAATAGCGGTCCGATTCCCCAATCACCGAGTACGGCTTGAAGGTCGTCGCGGCGTTGTCGAGGTAGTGCATCGGCTTCCCCTTGTAGACGGGACCGTCCCGGTACATCGGGAAGTCCTTCCGGACCTGCTCGGTGTCAATCAAGGACACCGCCCCCCAACGCTTCCTCGGCCTTCGCGATGAGGTCCTTGCGCGAGAACGATTCGATCACCGGGACAATGCTTCCGCGGATGATCAGCCTCTTGCTCTCGTCCTCGCTGAGCCCCCGGCTCATCATGTAGTAGATGGCCTCCGGGTCGTAGGCGCCGAGGGCCGCCCCGTGGCTCGCTTTGACCTCGTTGTCGTCAATCAGCAGCGAGGGGGAGACCTCGCTCCTGGAATCCAGGGAGAGGTTGGTGATCCTCCCGTCCTGCCGGGTGTCGCATCCGTGCGCCCCGTTGGCGATCTTGGAGGAACCGAGGAACCTCAGGGTCCCGTTCCCGCGGTTGATGCCCGCCATGGTGGTGCGGGAGTACCCGCGGCCCGCCTCGTGCACCACATTGACGGCGAAGACCTTCTTCGAGCCCGCTCCGCAGACTGAAGCTAGTTTGATAATAGCCCTGCTCCCCTCGCCGAGCACCACCTTTATTGCAATGTCGGCATCGGCGTCCGCCAGGTCCGCCACCGTGAGGTCCAGCTCCTTGCCGGGGGCGACCGTCCATTCGGGCTCCGCCTTCCTCGGGGACGAGGCCTCCGTGCTGAGGACGTCCACCGCTGTGTCCTCATCGACCTTCCCGCCCCTCAGGGCGGAGAGGTCCTGCGAAACGGTGTCCATGTTCAAACCCCCGGGAGGACGGGCGAGGGGTTGGCGGAGATGCTCTCCGTCTTGGAGAGGCTGATGCCGTGCTCGGTGGTCAGGAACGAGTAGCCCTCGGAGGATATCCTCTCGGCCAGCTCGGGCCCGCCCTCGAGCGCCACCCTCCCGTTCACGATGACCGCGGTGCGGTTGGGCTTCACCAGCTTGAAGAGCCTGTCGTAGTGGGAGATGATGACGAAGGTCGTGCCCTGCTCCCGGAGCTCGTTGATGACCGACGCGACCGCGTTGAGGGCGTCGACATCGAGTCCGGAGTCGATCTCGTCCAGGAAGGCGATCTGCGGCTTCAGCAGGAGCATCTGCAGGATCTCGTCCCGCTTCTTCTCTCCCCCTGAGAACCCTTCGTTGAGGTGGCGGGAGGCCATCTCGGGGCTGAGCCCGACGCGGCGGTAGGCCTCCTCGGTCATCTTATAGAACTCGTAGGCGGAGACGGGCTCCTCCCGGCGGACGTTCACGCCCGCCCGGAAGAAGTCGCTGGCCGCCACGCCGGGGATGTCCGGCGGGTTCTGGAAGGCCAGGAACATCCCCTTCCTGCTCCTCGCGTCGGCGGCGAGGGGGAGGATGTCCTCGCCGTCGAGGGTGAGCGACCCCGAAGTGACCTTGTACTCGGGGGAGCCCATGAGGACGTTGAGGAAAGTCGACTTGCCGTGCCCGTTGGGGCCGAGGAGCGCGATACAATCCCCCTTGCGGATGTTGAGGCTGAGCCCGGTGAGGATCTCCTTCCCTCCCGCGGACGCCCTGATGTCGGATGCGATCAGATTTTCCATGGTATGCCTCGGATTTAGACACACCATATCCTCCGTGTTTTTTAGGCTTCCCGAAAAATTATTTATAGGGCGATTAACGATAGATTATGACAGTACCCAGAATCCGTTTTCCTTTTTCATGGGGTATTTAAAGGACGAACTATCGTGAAATTCCGGGCCCTATATTTTAAATTGTATCTTTTTGTTCAGTGTTCACTTTTTTTGTGCAAGGGTTTATATTTATGATGCGGATTGGTATCATTTGTTCAATAAACAGCATCACTGAACACAAAGGTACAACGAGGGAAAAATATGCTCAGACCGTCGATCGAGGAGCTCAGGACCATGGCAGACGCCGGGGAATACCGCATCTGCCCCGTCTGCAGGGAGATCCTCTCCGACTCCACCACCCCGGTGGAGACCATGAGGGCGCTGCTCAAAGTCTCCGACCACTGCTTCATGCTGGAGAGCGCGGACTCCTCGCACCGGTGGGGAAGGTACACCTTCCTGGGATACGGCCCCAAGCTGGACATCATCTGCCGCAACGGCGACATGAAGATCGACGGGAGGAACTTCCACACCGACGATCCGGCGGCCGAGGTCAGGAAGGTGCTCGCGGAGCATAAGAGCGCCAAGCCCGAGAACTTCCCGCCGTTCACCGGCGGGCTGGTCGGCTTCTTCTCGTACGACTACCTGAAGTACTCCGAGCCCACCCTCAAGATCCAGTCCGAGGACACCGAGGGCTTCCCGGACGTCGACCTGATGCTCTTCGACCGCGTCATCGTCTTCGACAGCAACGCCCAGAAGATCATCCTCATCGCCAACGTCGACCTGAAGGACGTCGACGCAAGCTACGCCCAGGCCGAGAAGGACATCGCCGAGATGGAGGAGATCGTCCTCCGCGGCGAGCGCATCAGGGACCTCTCCGGCCGCCTGACCTCCGAGCTGAAGCCCCTCTTCTCCGAGGAGCGGTACTGCGCCATGGTCGAGAAGGCCAAGGAGCACATCCGCGAGGGCGACATCTTCCAGGTGGTCCTCTCCAACAAGCTGGAGGCCGGGTTCGAGGGCAGCCTCTTCGACACCTACCGGGTGCTGAGGACCATCAACCCCTCGCCCTACATGTTCTACTTCAGCGGCGACACCGAGGTCGCGGGGGCCTCCCCCGAGACCCTGGTGAAGCTGGTGGACGGCGTCCTCCACACCTTCCCGCTGGCCGGCACCCGCCCCCGCGGGAAGGACGAGGACGAGGACCAGCGGCTCATCGAGGACCTCCTCTCCGACCCCAAGGAGCTCGCCGAGCACGACATGCTCGTCGACCTCGGCAGGAACGACATCGGGAAGGTGTCCAAGTTCGGCAGCGTGAAGGTCGAGAAGCTCCACGGGATCGAGCTGTACTCCCACGTGATGCACATCGGCTCCGCCGTCCGCGGCGAGCTGGCCGACGGCAAGGACGCCCTCGACGCGGTGGCCTCGGTGCTGCCCGCCGGGACTTTGTCCGGCGCTCCCAAGATCAGGGCCTGCCAGATCATCGACGGGCTGGAGGGCGACAAGCGCGGCATCTACGGCGGCGGCATCGGCTACCTCGACTTCCGCGGCAACCTCGACCTCTGCATCGGCATCCGCCTCGCCTACAAGAGGAACGGCAAGGTCTTCGTCAGGAGCGGCGCGGGCATCGTCGCCGACTCCGTCCCCGAGAAGGAGTTCAAAGAGTGCATGAACAAGGCGGCCGCCATGGTCGCCGCCCTGAAGAAAGCGGAGGAAGGCCTGTGATACTGATCATCGACAACTACGACAGCTTCTCGTACAACCTGTACCAGCTGATCGGCTCCCTCGACCCCACCGTGCAGATCGCCCGGAACGACGCCCTCACGGTGGAGCAGATCGAGGAGATGTCACCCGAGGCCGTCATCCTCTCGCCCGGCCCCGGCCGCCCCGAGAACGCCGGCATCTGCATGGAGGCGGCGAAGGAGCTGGACATGCCGGTGCTGGGCGTCTGCCTGGGCCACCAGGCCATCTGCGCCGCCTTCGGCGGGCGCGTGACCTACGCCAAGCGCATCATGCACGGGAAGCAGTCGGTCGCGAAACTCAAAGCGGGAGAGCCCCTTTTCGCCGGGCTCCCGTCCGAGATCAAGGTGGGGCGCTACCACTCGCTGGCCGCCGACCCCGCCTCGATGCCGGACTGCCTGGAGACCATCGCGGAGACCGCCGACGGCGAGATCATGGCCGTCCGGCACAAGGCCCGCCCGGTCTACGGGCTGCAGTTCCACCCGGAGTCCATCCTGACCCCGGACGGACCGCAGATCATGAGGAATTTCCTCGGAATGGCGGAAGATTACGGTAAAGAGTGATACGAATGATAAAGGAAGCAATCATCAAGATCGTGGACAAGCAGGACCTCACCTACGACGAGGCCTACAAGGTGATGGACGAGATCATGAACGGCGAGACCTCGGCCACCCAGAACGCGGCGTTCCTCGCCGCGCTCTCGACCAAAAGCACCAAAGCGGAGACCATCGACGAGATCTCCGGCTGCGCGGCCGCCATGCGCGACCACGCGGTGAAGGTGGACAACCCGTTCAAGTCCCTCGAGATCGTCGGGACCGGCGGGGACGGGTCGGGGAGCTTCAACATCTCCACCACCTCCTCCTTCGTCATCTCGGCGGCGGGGGTGAAGGTGTCCAAGCACGGCAACCGCGCCGCCTCCTCCAAATCGGGGGCGGCGGACTGCCTCGAGGCGCTGGGGGTCAACATCCACCAGCCCCCCGAGAAAGCGATCGAACTCCTCAGGGACCCCGGCATGTGCTTCTTCTTCGCGCAGGACTACCACCTGTCGATGAAGTACGTCGGCTCCATCAGGAAGGAGCTCGGCTTCCGGACCGTCTTCAACATCCTCGGCCCCCTCACCAACCCCGGCCACCCCGCGTACATGGTCATGGGCGTCTACGACCAGGCGCTCGTCGACCCGCTGGCCCGCGTCCTGGACCAGCTGGGCGTGGAGAAGGGGATGGTCGTCTACGGGCAGGACCGCCTCGACGAGATCTCCTGCAGCGCGCCCACCTCGGTCTGCGAGGTCGACCACGGGAAGTACGAGTCCTACACCATCGCCCCCGAGGACTTCGGGCTCACCAGGTGCAGGAAGGAGGACATTGTCGGCGGCACCCCCCAGGACAACGCCAAGATCACCATGAACATCCTCAGCGGGGAGTTCGGGCCCAAGCGCGACATCGTGCTCCTGAACTCCGCCGCCGGCCTCTACTGCGGCGGGAAGGCCGCGGACCTGGCCGACGGCGTCGAGCTGGCCAGGAAGACCCTCGCCGAGGGCTCCGCCCTGAAGCAGCTCGAGGCGCTGAAGCGGAAATCCAACGCCTGATACCATGACCAGCATCGTCGACGAGATCGCGGCCGACACCCTCCT
>JBMNQO010000063.1:0-5119 GCA_050944195.1 Methanomethylophilus sp.
GCCTCCTTCCTGATGGGGGCGCCGGCGCAGGCGGTGACGATGTCGCAGTTGTCGAAGTAGATCTCCGCGCCCTTGGGCCCGATGGCGCTGGTGTGGACGGCGACGATGACCGCCCTGTCCCCGTACTTCCTGCGGATGGCGGAGGCGTCGTGCGGGTTGGCCACGGTGACGGCGAACTTCTGATACCTCTGGGCGGCCATGTCCGCGCCCTTCACCGCGTTTATCTCGCACTCCTCGGGGTCGAGGATGTTCTCCCTCCCGACGGCGTCCTGCACGACCTTCAGCGGGGACGTCTCGATGAGCCCGGAGATCCTCCCGCAGAGGCCCTCCAGGAGCTCGGGGTCGGTGACGACGGCGGTCCCCGCCCCGTCGCAGGCGATGACGGCCGCCTCGATCTTCCCGTCCGCCAGGGCGGAGGACATGATCTCGGAGGCGCCGAAGGCCGTGAAGTCGGAGGCCCTGACCTTCCGGTCCTCGGTGCACAGGCCGAAGTCTTTGATCCTGAACTCGACGTTCTCCTTCACCGCCTCGGGCGTGATGCGGTCGAGGTTGCGGAACTTCTTGTACAGGGGGCAGTAGTCGAGCTTCGGCTCGCTGACCGACACCACCTTCCCGTCCTCGATGACGACCTGCGCCAGGCCCAGGGCCTGGAAGACGTGGCGGTCCTTCTTGGCCACGGGTCTCACTCCTCGATGACCTCGGCCTTCTCGATGACGACGTCCTTGAGGGGGCGGTCGCTGCGGTCGGTGGGGACCTGCTGGATCTTCAGCACGACCTCCATCCCCTCGACGACCTTCCCGAACACGGGGTGGGCGTATGGGGTGGTGGGGTTCTCCTTGTCGAGGTACCCGTTGTCGTTGGTGTTGATGAAGAACTGGCTGCCGCCGGTGTGGGGGCGGCCGGTGTTGGCCATGGAGACGTAGCCGGGCTGGTTCGAGTGGCCGTGGCCGAACTCGTCCTCGATGGTGTACCCGGGCCCGCCCATGCCGGTGCCGGTGGGGTCCCCGCCCTGGATCATGAAGTCGTTGATGACCCGGTGGAAGATGGTGCCGTCGTAGAAGCCGGATTTCGCGAGCTTCACGAAGTTGCCGGTGGTGATCGGCATGTCGTCATGCATCTGGATCTTGATGTCTCCCATGTTGGTGTGGAGCACTACGAAGGTTGCCATGCCTTCCGAATCTTGATGATGGTATAAATCGGGATGGGGTAGGATTCCAAGCGTTTATCCGAGGCTACAATATCACCGTTCCAGGTGAGAACATGGCAGAACTTTCCCGGGCCATTGAGAAGGGCGACATGCAGGCCGCCCTGGAGGCCGCCCGCGCCCTCGGCAACGAGGGAGCGGAGGCGGAGATGGAGGAGCTCATCCTCGACTGCGAGCGGAAGTACGTGAAGGGGACGATGAACTTCCCCGCGATGATGGGGACCGTCAAGAAGGTCTACTCGGTGCGCGAGGAGCTCGGGATCCCCCGCCCCGACCTCGGGAAGGCGGTGGTGGCGACCCTCGACATCCACACCGAGGGGCGGAACCTGATGTCCCTCCTGCTGGGGATCGCGGGGTTCGAGACCGATATCGTGGAAGAGGGCATGATGCCCGACGACATCGCCCAGAGGTGCCTCCCGGAGGAGGTCACCGCCTGCGTGGTGTCCGGAGAATTCTCATCGATCGCCACCAAGATGAAGGCCGTCAACGACGAATTGACCAAGCTAGGGATCAGGGACCGCATCGTCTACTGCTGCGGCGGACAGCCGGTCTCGGACTCGGCCGCGATCAAGGCCGGGGCCGATGTCTTCGACCAGAACGGGGCGGAGGCGGCCAAGAAGGTGAAGGACGCCGTCCTCGCGCGGAAGAAGAACTGAGGAACTAATTCTCAGCCGACCGTCACGTCCCATCCGCCCTTCCTCAGGAGGCCCGCCGCCTTCGGCACGTCCTCCTCGAGGTAGAGCTCCACTCTGAGAGAGCCGTACTCGTACTCGCGGTTGTGCACGATGCCGACGTTCTTGATGCCTATGGAGGCATGTGCCAGCGCATCGATGACCTCGGCGAGCGCGCCGTTCCGGTCGGGGATCTGCACGTGGATGGCGTTGTCCGTCTTGATGGGGCCGGAGGAGGTCCCCGGGAAGGTGTCGCGGTACTGCCGGGCGCTCTCGAAGAATTCTTTCAGAGCCTTCCCGTCCCCGCTCTCGATCTCCCCCTTTACCTTCTCCAAAGAGGCGATGTAATCGCCCAGCAGGCGGGAGATGTTGTCGGGGTTCGCAAGGCAGATGCCCTGCCACATGTCGGAGGACGACGAGGAGATCCTGGTGATGTCCTTGAAGCCCCCGGCGGCCACCGTCCTCATGTCCCCCGCTTCGTCATCCGAGTCCTTCACGAGGTTGACCAGCGAGGCGGAGATCACGTGCGGGACGTGGCTGACGGCGGCCGTCACGCGGTCGTGCTGGGCGCAGTCCATCACCAGCGGGATGGCCCGCATGGAGCGGACCAGCGCCTTGTACCTCTCGATAGTGTCCGCCGGAGTCTCCTCCGTTGTCGTGATGATGTAGTAGGCGTTCTCCAGCAGGCCGGCCTTGGAGTTGCGGTAGCCTGTCCGCTCGCTGCCGGCCATCGGGTGCCCGCCGATGAAGCGGGAGCCCAACCCTAACTCCTCGATCTTCCGGTGCATCCCGGTCTTGACGCTGCCGACGTCGGTGAGGACGGTCCTCTCCCCCATCAGCGGCCTGATCCTCTCAGCCAGCTCCATATTGGCCTTCACGGGGGCGCACAGGAAGATCCAGTCGCAGTCCGAGAGGCGGGAATCGATACCGTCCAGGATGACGTCGACGACCCCATCGCGATGTGCTTCTTTTAGGGTGTCTGGGTCTTTGTCGTAGGCCTTGACCAGGGTGCCCGGGTCGGCCTGCTTGAGCGCACGCGCGACGGACCCGCCGATGAGGCCGAGCCCGATGAACGCAACCGTCGGAGAGGACATAGCGTGCTAACAATTAGCACGGTAGATATAACCCTTTGCACAGAAAGTAACGGACAGACAGTCATTTATATTGACGGCGCGGATAGGGAGGCCGGTGATTGAAACGGCATCACTCGTAGCATACTTCAGCTGCAGCGGGAACACCCGCGGCGTCGCGGAGAAGCTGGCGAAGGCCACCGGCTCGGAGCTCTTCGAGATCGTCCCCGAGACGGCCTACACCGACGCGGACCTGGACTGGCATGACAAGAACGCCAGGACCACCAAGGAGAAGGAGGACGACTCCTGCCGCCCTAAGATCAAGAACGGGGGTGCCCCGGTGGCGAAAGCCGACACCGTCTACATCGGCTTCCCCATCTGGTGGTACAAGGAGCCCAACATCATCGACACCTTCCTGGAGGCCTACGACTTCTCCGGGAAGACGGTGGTCCCCTTCGCGACCTCCGGCGGCTCCGACACCGGCAACGCCTCCAAGAGGATGCAGAAGCTCGTCCCCAAGGCGAAGGTGCTCGGCGGGAGGAGGTTCTCCCCCTCGGTGTCCGAGGCCGAGCTCAAGAAGTGGGCCGAGTCCCTCTGAAAAACCCCTCAGGGGGCCCCCGGCCCCCATGACCCAGACACCCTTTTCTGTGTGGGCTAACACCTGTTCTTCTCCCGTCATCAGTAAAATATAATAGCGTACCTCTTCTCGGGCACGAAGGAGCGGATTCGCGCAAGATGAAGCCGATGGTGGTTTACTACTCGGTCACCAGCGAGGTGGAGAACGTGGCGAAGAAGATCGCCGCGGACATCGGAGCGGAGACCCTGAGGATCGAGAAGAACGCGGGCTGGACGGGCGATGCCCTGGGCGACCACGACCTCATCTTCCTGGGGTTCCCCCTGGTGATGTTCAGGGAGCCCGAGGTGGTGGACAACTTCCTGAAGTCCGTGGACTTCTCCGGGAGGACCGTGGTCCCGTTCACCGTGACCAGCCTGGGCACCGGCTCGGTCACCGAGAGGCTCCGCGACCTCGCCCCGCACGCCGTCTTCCGCGACGAGCATAAGTTCTCGTCCGCGTCCACGGACAAGGAGATTGCCGAGTGGGCGCGGAGGATCGCGTCCGCCTGAACCCTGTGCAACCTAAATCGATAAGACACAATCCAAAGAATATCCTTACATTTAACAGATTGCGCAGATTTAGCCAGGTTTCTATACCAAGTTATTTATGGCTATTACAATTAAAAACGGACATTCGGAGTGGTCGGCAAATGAACCCCTTGGTCGTGTATTTTTCGGTGGGAGGAGACGTCAGACGCACCGCCGAAATGCTCTCGGCCATCATGCAGGCCGACATCCTCCGCCTGGAGCCGGAGAGCACCTGGGAGTCCGACCCGTCCAACGGCTACGACACTGTCATTGTCGGCTTCCCGCTCATCATGTTCAAGGAGCCCGCCGTCATCGACCGCTTCCTGCAGGCCTGCGACCTCCGCCGCAAGGCGGTGTTCCCGTTCTACGTCTCCGGGAGCCTCAAGGACGAGCACAAGATGCCGGGGATCTCCAAATCGGCGCCCAAGGCCGAGGTCTACCCCGCCAAATGGTTCGTCAGCGATGCCCCGCTGGAGGACGTGGAGGCGTGGTCGAAGGCGATCACCGCCGCCCGCATGCAGCCCGGGCTCTGAATGTGCCAGATGCCTTCAGGTGACAGTGAAGATCTCGTACAGCAGGCCGATCATCAGCCCCCACAGGCCCCCGTCGATCATCTGCGGGACGGGGTTCCTGACCAGCGGCTTGTTCTGGAAGACGAAGGAGGCGATCAGCACCACCACCATCCCCACCATCAGCGAGAGCATGCTGCCGCCGATGATGCAGATGAGCAGGGCGAGGGTCATCGAGAGGAGCTCGATGCCGATGCGCTGGCCTGCTGATAACGGGGTGACGCCCGGCGGGGTCTCGTAAGGGCTGCCCGTGTAACCGGGGATCCCGGGGATCTGCTGCTCGGGGACGGCGTTCGGCGCGGACTGCGTCTCCTGGCCGGCGGGCTTGGGATAGGCCCCGCAGTACGGGCAGAAATCCCAGTCCTCGTACTCCCTTCCGCATTCCGCGCACTTCATCCGCGTGCCTCCTGTCTCGGTGTCAGTATAGCCGCGCGTGCTTATCGATTTATCGCGGATAAAACA
>JBMNQO010000064.1:0-4976 GCA_050944195.1 Methanomethylophilus sp.
ACCGAGAAGTCCGAGAGCTTCAGGTCGTCGTACAGGCTGTTGCCGACGGCGTCGTAGGCCTTCTCGTCCTCCGCGTACAGGCAGTCCGAGACGCCGAAGAACAGGTACTGGTAGTCGGCGGTCACGGTAGTGAGGGAGCCGTCCTCTTCGGCGATGTAGAGGCCCAGCATGTTGCCGACCCAGTACAGCGTCCCGCCGTTCTGGATCCACGTCAGAATCGTGCAGCTTGAGGTCCCATTGTAGACCGTCGAGGGCAGGGCTCCGGAGACGAAGATGACCGCGGTATCGGAGGCATCTCCGTAGGTCATGATGTCCGCGAGCTCCTCGGCGTCCACCGTCGAAGCGTCCACGCCCCTGCTGTCGAGCTGCTCCATAAGCTGCTCCACGTAGTACTCCTGGGTTAGTTCCTTCCCGCCGTAGGCGTGCCACACGTCCTCCAGGGCCTCGGCCCTCGTCGTGTCGTAGTAGACGTACACGTCCGTCGCGGGGGTCCAATCGCCGTTGAAGATGGCCGTGACATCGTACTGCGTCGAGGTGTCGGAGGTCACCGAGTACGAGACGCCGGAGCCGTTCAGCTCCGCGTCGGAGCCGTAGGCGGAATCGGCGTCGAAGGTGCTCACGTAGGCCTCGCCGATGAGGATCGACGCGACCGCGATGACGGCGATTATCGCGACGAGCTTATCGGTCTTCATGCGGCGCCTCCTCCGGATGCCGGTAGTACTTGACCTTCCGGACGATCTCCCCGGCCTTCCCGTTCCAGCGGCCGATCTGCCTCTCGAAGTAGAAGATGATCATGAGGATTAGCCCGGCGCCGTAGATGATCTCCCCGACGCTGTTCATCATGGTGGCGATGCTGTTGCTGCCGAGGATGCCGTCCGTGAACGCCTCGATCCCGTCGATGACGGTCTCCGCCGAGGGCCAGCCCCAGTAGGCCGAGGTCCCGGCCACCAGCGAGTAGTTGTTGAGGAAGAAGGCGCTGACGACCGTGCCGATGCCGATCAGCCACCAGCAGAGCATGTAGGTGCGGTCGTACATCGCGATGTACATCGCCAGGAACGGCAGCAGGACGATGACGTACTGGGGGCCGATGTTGGCGAACATGACGATGCCCAGCGACAGCATGCACATCCCGATGAAGGTCTTCGGGCGGTCCTCCTCCTTCGCCTTGGACATCCACCATCCGGCGGCGATGATGAAGGGCAGGGCGATGATCATCCCGAGCAGGCTGAACAGCGTGTCGCCGTTGAGGCCCATGCTGTCGCCCCGGTCGGTGATGAAGGTGAGGGCGTCGGCGAGGTTCCCGTCGAGGATGTTCGGCAAGAGGATTATGACAAGGCAGACGACCGCCCCGGCGATTGCCTTCAGGATGTCAATGAGGATTTTATTCCTGCCCTCTGGCCTGTCCGCGGATATCACATATCCGATGAAGACGAAGAGCAGCGCCCCGGGGTAGAGCTTCAGGAGCACCGCCATCGCCAGCATGAAGCCGCCCGAGAACCAGTGCCTCCGGATTACAAGCATAAAACTCAGCAGGGTCAGCAGGGCGGAGATGGTGTCGAAGGTCGCCTGCACGGCCGACATGTAGATGGTGATGGGGCACAGCCAGTAGAGGCCGAACGCCAGCTCCCCCTTCTTCCGGTCGTCCGTGTACTCCGCGACCGCCTTGTAGAGGAGCACCGCGACCAGCAGGTCGCAGATGATCAGCGGGACCTTCATCAGCATGTTGAACTCGGGGGAGGTGAGGGTCGCCGTGTGCCTCATCTCGCTCATGTCGTGCTCCAGCCACAGCAGGTCCGGGTCGCGGATCCCGAGCTCGTTCACCCCCAGGAAGAGGTTGGAGAGCAGGTCCATGAAGCAGATGATGTAGCCCCAGACGGGGGTGTAATAGTAGCCGTAGCTCCCGTAGAGCCCGTAGCCGGACTCGGCGTTCTGCACCGTCAGGGCCCAGTGGTAGATGTCGTAATCGTAGGTGAAGGGGATGAGGACGCACCTGATGAGCAGGCCTATCGCGAACAGTGCCAGCAGGGCGATCCCCATGCCGTGCCAGGTCTTCTCGGATGCGAAGAAATCGGAGACTCTCCCCATCCGGTCACCTGTTGATGAAGTGCTGCACGAAGGTCGGCAGGTAGTGGGCGAACATGTGCTTCTCCTCCTTGTTGAAGAGGAAGCGCATGGCGAGCAGGAAGTAGACGACGAAGAGGACGCCGAACCACAGCAGGACGGCCAGCCAGGTCTCCGGCAGCTCCCAGACGCAGTCCAGCCCCCAGAGGAGGAGGTAGACGAGGAAGAACATCGCGTAGCTGATGATCTCCGGGTAGTAGAACTCCCGCTTCCGGGTATGGGCGAGGTCGGCGGAGTAGATGGGGTAGAACACCACCTTCAGCAGGAACATCGAGATCGCCCAGGCCCAGCAGACCCCCATGACCCCGAGGTCGGTGAAGGTCAGGAAGAACATGGCGGCGATGATGTTGAAGATCCCGAAGATCCAGGTGATGATGGCGGCCGCCCTCATGCGCTCGTAGACCAGCGGCACCGTGAGCAGGGTGCGGGAGGTGCAGAAGGCGACCTCCATCGGGAGCATGATGAGCAGCATGTCCTCCACGACCCCGTAGCCGCCTCCCAGCCAGAGGTCGATGATCTGGTGCCGGTAGATGAGGATGTAGGCGATGGGGAAGGCCATCAGCACCCCCACGAACTTCATGAAGAGCTTGAGGGTGGCGACGATCTCATGGTGGTCGCGGTTGGCGTAGGCGCGGTAGATGAGCGGCACCGAGACGGCCGCCAGGGAGGTGGTGGCGGTGTTGATCATGGATATCATGTTGGCCGCGATCGAGAAGTTGCCCTGCTCGAAGGCGCCGAGGCAGATGTTGACGATGATGATCGAGGCCTCGATGTACATCAGGGTCCCGAACTCCGCCATCGTCGCCCAGACCCCGAGCCTCCCCATCTTGCGGAGGAGCTCGCGGTCGTAGAACTTCATCGAGAGCCTGACGTCCGGGGTGAGCTTGTGGACGCCGTACCACATCATCGCCAGCATGACGACGGCGGCGATGAAGTAGGAGATCCCGATGAGGACCAGCGAGGACCCCCAGAGGACGAAGAAGAGGATGACGAAGACCACCTGCAGGACGCAGTAGACGGTCTTGCTGATGTAGACGTAGTAGAGCTTGTTGTAGGCGGTGAAGATGGCGCCCATGCTGGCGCTGAACGAGACCAGCAGCGAGGAGATCAGTATCAGCGCGAACAGCAGCTGGACCTCGGAGGCGACGCCGCCCTCGACGTTGAAGACGTAAGGCGCCAGCATGGAGATGATGACGACCACCGGCATCAGCATCAGGACGACCGCCGCCATGCCCGCCATCGACGAGGAATAGGCTTTGCTGGCGCCTTCCATGTCATGGCCCTGGACGGCCACCGCGGTGTACCTCGCGAAGGCGTCCCCGAGGGGGTCCGTGACGGCGAGGACATAAGTGCTGACCGAGGTGATCAGCGGGAGGATGGCGTACGTCGCGAGGCCCAGCTCGTCGATGTAGTACGGCACCATCAGGAAGCCGAACAGCGCCATGATGAGCGTCCGCAGGATGTTGGCGCCCATGTTGAAGGAGACCTTCGACGCGAAGGTGTCGTCCTTCTGCTTCTGCTTCCGCTCGCGTTTCTCACGCGCCGTCCGTCTCACCCCTGTCGAAATGCTTCATCAGCCCGGGCAGGTAGCGGTCGCCGTACATCAGCAGCAGCACCGCCACGATGCCCAGGTACTGGATGACCGAGCCGACCACGAACAGGATGTTCCAGATGTTGAACACCCCGATGCCCGCGTTCCACACGTCGAAGAACGTGGAGAGCGACGAGACCTCCGGGAACCCGACCGAGACGGCCAGGGGCAGCAGGTCCGTCGGAATCGAGACGCAGAACACCAGCGTGGCCCCTATCGCCAGCAGCTTCCAGCAGATGGAGAACTCGCCCTTCCCGACGGCGATCCTCCAGGCCAGCAGGGGCACCAGGACCACGATGTACTGGGTGGTGGGCGGGTAGATCAGGCAGAGGGCCTCGACCGCCAGGCACATCTCCAGGAAGTAGCGGTCCAACCCCTCCCTGCCGTGCAGGTACACCGCCCGCGCGGCGAAGACGGAGGCGATGATGACCAGGACGTAGACGACGATCCTCACGATGCCGATCAGCGAGAACCCGTCGCCGCTGGACGAGCTCGCCCGGTCGGAGATGAACTGGAAGCACCGGTCGAGGTCGCCGCTGAGGATGTCCGGTAGGAAGATGACGATGAGGACGAGGACCGCTCCGATCGCCGCCTTGACGATGTCCTCCAGCCCCCTCCGGCGGTCGCCGTGCTTCACGTACACGTAGGCGATGAGCGGGAACAGCAGGAAGACCGGGAAGAACTTGGTCGAGAAGGCCATGGCGAAGCACATGCCCGCCACGAACGGGCGGTCCTCGAGCGCGAGCACCAGGCACAGCATCATGAAGAGCGCCGAGATTGAGTCCGGCATCCCGATGATCCCGGAGGCCCCGATGATGACGGGGCAGAGGAAGGTCAGGGCGAAGCCGTAGATCGCTCTCTGCTCGGACCCGCCGGTCCTCTTCACGATGCGGTAGACGAGATATGCCAGCAGGGCGTCGCTGAGCACCAGCGGGAGTTTCGTCGTGAAATTGAACACCAGGCTCGTGACGGTCGCGGTGGTCTGATGCCCGCTGCCCTCGATGTAGATCATCTCGGCCACGCGGGTGGCGGAATCACCGAGGCTCAGGACGCTGTCCTGGAAGGCCGCCACCAGGGCGAGGATGTAGCCCCAGACGGGGGTGTAGTAGTAGCCCTCCATGTCGTAGAGGCCCTCCCCCGCCTCGAGGTTCCTGACCACGACCGCCCAGTAGTCGGAGTCGTAGACCATGGCCAGGAGCATGACCAGGAAGCGCACGGCGAGGCCGAAGGCGATGACGTCGAGGATAGGGTGCTTCAGGGACTT
>JBMNQO010000065.1:0-4964 GCA_050944195.1 Methanomethylophilus sp.
AGAACGAGCAGGACAACCGCTACTACTCGACCCTCGCGCTGATCCCCATGGTCGAGCCCTCGAACCCGCAGGAGGCCAAGGACTTCGTGGCCCCCGCCTACGAGATCTCGGAGCAGCTGGGTCTTCCGCTCCTCTACAGGACCACGACCCGCGTGAACCACGCCCGCTCGCCGGTCGAGTTCGGGGCCATCCGCACCGACCTGCCCGCCAAGGGGCACTTCGAGAAGGACGACCCGCACTTCGTCAACATCCCCGCCTTCGCCATCCACAACCGCGTGCGCCTGCTCGAGAAGATGAAGAAGGCCGCGGAGCTCTCCGAGGCCTCCCCGCTCAACAGGATCGAGGGAGAGGGCGATGTCGGCGTCATCACCTCCGGCGTCTCCTACTGCTACGTGAAGGAGTTCCTCTCCGGCGTCTCGGTGCTCAAGCTCGGGTTCACCAACCCGCTCCCCGAGAAGAAGATCGCCGAGTTCGTGAAGGGCAAGAGGATGATCATCGTCGTCGAGGAGCTCGAGCCCTTCCTCGAGGACCAGGTCCTGCGGATCTGCGCCCAGAACGGCATCTCGGTGCCCGTCCACGGCAAGCGCGACGGCACTCTCCCCAGGGAATGGGAGTACTCGCCGGACACCATGAAGAGGCTGAGCGGCCTCGTGTCGGTGAAGGAGACCCCCGCGCCGATGCCGAAGACCTCCGTCAAGATCCCCAACCGCCCGCCTTCCCTGTGCGCCGGCTGCCCCCACCGCGGGATGTACGCCGCCACCAAGAAGGCGGTGGGAAAAACTCCGGTGGTCTACTGCTCGGACATCGGCTGCTACACGCTCGGAGTGCAGCCGCCGTTCCGCACCGCCGACTTCATCATCTGCATGGGCGGCGGCGCCGGCGCCGCGGGCGGCTTCGCCCAGGCCACCGACCAGAAGCCCATCGCCTTCATCGGGGACTCCACCTTCTTCCATGCGGGGGTGCCGCCCCTGACCTCGGCGCTGTTCAACCACCACAACATCATCATGGTGGTGCTGGACAACCGCACCACAGCCATGACCGGCCACCAGCCGAACCCCGGCACCGGGAGGCACTTCGGCGGCATCGACACCGAGGCCGTCGACGTGGAGAGCGTCGTGAAAGGGCTCGGAGTGCAGTTCGTCCGCACCGTCAACCCCTACGACGTGAAGTCCTGCACCGAGGTCATGAAGGAGGCCCTCGCCTTCGACGGCGTCGCCGTCGTCATCAGCAAGTGCCCCTGCCCCCTGCTCCTGAAGAAGGAGAAGAGGCTGGAGAAGAAGACCTGCGTGGTTGATCAGTCGAAGTGCGTCAAGTGCTACACCTGCCTCAACACCATCGCCTGCCCCGCGCTGATCAAGAAGGACGGGAACGTGCAGACCGACCCCTCCCAGTGCATCGGGTGCGGGATGTGCGCGAACGTCTGCCCCAAGAACTGCATCGAGGTGAGGCAATGAAGTACTCCGTCCAGATCGTGGGAGTCGGAGGGCAGGGCGTGCTCCTGGCCTCCATGGTGCTCGGGAACGCCGCCATGCGCGCCGGGCACAAGGTCATGATGAGCGAGGTCCACGGGATGGCCCAGAGGGGCGGCAGCGTCACCTCCACCGTGAGGTTCGGGGACGAAGTCTACAGCCCGCTGGAGGCGACCGGAAACGCCGACATGATCATGGCCTTCGAGCCCGTCGAGGCGGTCCGCAGCCTGCCCATGGGGAACAAGTATTCCGTCCTCCTCATGAACCTCGACCCGGTCTACCCCGGGAACGTCGCGGCAGGATTCGAGACGTACCCCGAGATCTCCGACCTCGTCGCCGACGCGAAGAAGAACTGCAGCAGGGTGCTCACCATCAACGCGACCGAGATCGCGCTCAAGGCCGGCAAGGCCGTCGCCGCCAACGCCGTCATGATCGGCGCGGTGGCCGCCGCCGAGGGCTTCCCGCTCGGCAGGGACCTGCTCAAGGAGGTCCTCCTCGAGACCGTCCCCGAGAAGTTCCGGGACCTCAACTCCAAGGCCTTCGACATGGGCTACGAGGCCATGTCGAAGCAGGCCTGAAAGGGGGAGAAATCCCCCTCTCAAACCCTTTAATTTTTTTTCATAATTCAAGACGTCTGGGTCTTTACTTCTTCAGACTCGGTGGAACCCTGCTGCGAGCCCTCCATGTCGAAGCGGATGAGCCGGTTGAGCTCGACCGCGTACTCCATGGGAAGTTCCTTGCTGAACGGCTCGAGGAATCCCATCAGGATCATCTGCGCCGCGTCGCTCCTTGAGAGCCCGCGGCTCATCAGATAGTACAGCTGGTCCTCGCCGATCTTGGAGACCGAGGCCTCGTGCTCGAGGAACGAGGTGGGATTCCGCACGCAGTTGTGGGGGACGGTGTCGCTGTAGGAATACCCGTCGACGATGAGGGTGTCGCAGGTCTCCCTCGCGCGGGAGCCCGTCGCATCGGGGCCGATGTCGATCTCCCCGCGGAAGTTGGCATGGCCTCCCCCTCTCGCTATTGACTTGGAGATGATCGAGGAGGTGCTCCCCTTCCCGCGGTGGATCATCTTCCCGCCGGTGTCCTGGTACTGCCCGGGGCCGGCCACGGCCACCGAGATGATGGAGCCGTGCGACCTTTCCCCCTTCAGAACGCAGCAGGGGTACTTCATGCAGAGCTTGGAGCCGATGTTCCCGTCGACCCACTCCATCAGCCCGTCGTCATCCACCACCGCCCGCTGGGTCACCAGGTTCAGGATGGAGTTCGACCAGTTCTGGATGGTGGTGTAGCGCATCTTCGCCCGCTTGCCGACGAAGATCTCGATGACCCCCGAGTGCAGCGACTCCTGCGAGTACATCGGCGCGGTGCATCCTTCGACGTAATTCAGCTCGGCGTCGTCGTCGACGATGATGAGCGTCCGCTCGAACTGCCCGCTGCGCTTGTTGTTGATCCTGAAGTACGACTGCAGGGGCATGTCGAGCTTGCAGCCCTTGGGGACGTAGATGAACGACCCTCCGGACCACACGGCGCTGTTGAGGGCGGCGTACTTGTTGTCGCTGGGGGGCACCAGCTTCCCGAAGTACTTCATGAACAGGTCGGGGTGCTCGCGCAGCCCGGTGTCGGTGTCCAGGAAGATCACGCCCTTCTTCTCCACTTCCCGCAGCATGTTGCTGTAGACCGCTTCGGACTCGTAATGGGCGGTGACGCCCGCCAAGTACTGCTTCTCCGCCTCGGGGATTCCGAGCTTGTCGAAGGTGTTGCGGACGTCCTCGGGGACGTCCTCCCACTTCTGGGCGACGCCGTCGGTGACGCGGGTGAAGTAGGTGTAGTCCTGGAAGTCGATGAAGTCCAGGGAGGGGCCGAAATGCGGCTGGTGGTGCCTGAAGAATTCTTTCAAAGCATTCAGCCGGAACTCCAGCATGAACTCGGGCTCGTGCTTGGCGGCCGAGATGGCGCGCACGGTGTCCTCGTTGAGGCCCTTGCCGGTCTGGTAGACGGAGCCGACGTTGTCGCGGAACTCGTACTTCGCCCGCTCGTCATGGTCGGTCATCGGCTCTTCGGTTTTCTGCGTCTGGGTCATCTCCGCTCCGCCTCCTCGATGGCCTTCCCGAGCCCGCGCCACCCGATGTCGGCACAGGTGATCCGGGCGGGCTGCCGGTTGACGTTGGCGAAGGCCTCGGCCTCACCGAGGACGGAGGCATCGTACGGCCTCCCGTCGAGCATGTTCCGGTACTCGGACATGATCTTCTCGGCCTCCTCCACCGTCTTGCCCTTGATGATCTGGCACATCACGCTGGTGGACGCCGTGGAGATGGCGCACCCGCTGCCGTGCCAGTAGACCTCGGCGACCTTCCCGTCCGCTATCTTGGCCTGGACGTAGATGTCGTCGATGCAGCTGTCGCTGTCCATGTGGACGGTCACGAACGTCGGGTCGTCCACCGTCTTCACCCCGCGCGGGAACTGGTAGTTGTCGGTCACGATCTCCCGCATCAATTCCGGATGGTCAGTCAAAGAAGACATCTAAGAAATCCTCCGCATGCGCGCCGGCCTCCACCAGCGCTTTGATGTCGTCCTCGTCGTTGTAGATGTAGATCGAAGCCCTGACGGTGGCCTGCACCTTCAGGAACTCCGGCAGGATCTTCGCGCAGTGGGTGCCGGAGCGGACGAACACTCCCTTGCTCCCCAGGTACGACGCGGCGTCCTGCGCGAACACGTTCTTGACGTTGAACGTCACGATCCCCGTGCCGCTGTCGGCGTTGTAGACGTCGGCGTTGCCGTTGGCCAGCAGGCCGTCGGCGGCCATCTTCTTGAGCCTGCGCTCATGGTCCCGGATGTTGCTGAAACCGAGGCTGTCGAGGTACCGGCAGGCCTCGGCGAGCCCCATGGCGCCCGCCATGTTCTGGGTCCCCGCCTCGAAGCGGTCGGGGACGTCCGAGAGCGAGACATTGCAGGCGCTGTCGAACCTGGCGTTCATCTCGCCGCCGTACAGGAGGGGGTCGAGCTTCTCGAGCTCCTCCCTCTTCCCGTACAGCACCCCGATGCCGGTGGGCCCGAGCATCTTGTGGCCTGAGAAGGCCATGAAGTCAACATCAGTTTCTTTCACGTCCGTCTTCTGATGGGGAACCGACTGCGCGGCATCATCGACGTAGACTGCTCCTACAGAATGAGCAACATGTGCCAGCTCCCTAACGGGGAGGGGGTTCCCGAGCACGTTCCCGACGCTCGCGAGGGAGACCACCTTGGTCCTCTCGGACACTGTTTCCTTGAGGTTCTCGGGGGTGATCCTCCCGTCCTCCGTCATCGGGACGTACTTGATCACGGCCCCCGTGATGCGGGCTACCTTGAACCAGGGGAGGACGTTGGAAGCGTGCTCCTCCTGCGACAGCACGATCTCGTCCCCCTTGCCGAGCTGCGGGATCATGCCGTAGGCGACCATGTTCATCCCCTGCGTGTCGCCCGAGGTGAAGACGGTCTCCTCTGGAGATGCATTGA
>JBMNQO010000066.1:0-4850 GCA_050944195.1 Methanomethylophilus sp.
AAGAGGCCGACGCCGAGATCGACGATCAATAAGAGAGGAGAGAAATGACAAACCCCAACGGAAGGTTCGGCGAATACGGAGGGCAGTACATGCCGGAGACCCTCATGAACGCCGTGAACGAGCTTGAGGAAGCGTACAACAAATACAAGGACGACCCGCAGTTCCAGAAGGAGCTGAACGACCTCCTCAACGGGTACGCCAACCGCCCCAGCATGCTGTATTACGCGAAGCGGATGACCGAGGACCTGGGCGGCGCCAAGATCTACCTGAAGAGGGAGGACCTCAACCACACCGGCGCGCACAAGATCAACAACGTCCTCGGGCAGGCGCTGCTCGCCAAGAAGATGGGAAAAACGCGTCTCATCGCCGAGACGGGAGCGGGGCAGCACGGGGTGGCCACCGCCACCGCGGCCGCGCTCCTGGGCATGGAGTGCGTGGTCTTCATGGGCGTCAAGGACATGGAGAGGCAGGCCCTCAACGTGTACCGCATGCGCCTGCTGGGCGCTGAAGTCAGAGGAGTGTCCACGGGCACCGGGACCCTCAAGGACGCGGTCTCCGCGGCCATGAGGGAATGGACCACCCGCATCGACGACACCCACTACTGCCTCGGCTCGGTCATGGGCCCGCACCCCTTCCCGACCATCGTCAGGGACTTCCAGAGCGTCATCGGGAAGGAGATCAGGTGGCAGCTCGAGGAGAAGGAGGGCAAGGGGCGCCTCCCGGACATGCTGATCGCCTGCGTCGGCGGCGGCAGCAACGCCATCGGGACCTTCTACGAGTTCGTGAAGGACCCCTCCGTGCAGCTGGTCGGCTGCGAGGCGGCCGGCAAGGGCATCGACACCCCGGAGACCGCCGCCACCCTCAACACCGGCAGCGTGGGGATCTTCCACGGCATGAAGTCCTACTTCTGCCAGAACGAGTACGGGCAGATCGCCCCGGTGTACTCTATCTCCGCGGGCCTGGACTACCCCGGTATCGGACCGGAGCACGCCTGGCTCCATGACATCGGGAGGGCGGAGTACGTCGCCATCACCGACGAGGAGGCCGTGCAGGCCTTCGAGTACCTCTCCCGCACCGAGGGCATCATCCCCGCCATCGAGTCGGCACACGCCGTCGCCTACGCGATGAAGGTCGCTCCGAAAATGCCGAAGGACAAGATCATCGTCATCACCCTCTCCGGAAGGGGGGACAAGGACGTGGCCGCCATCGCGCGGTACAGAGGGGTGGACCTCCATGATTAAGGTCGCTGACGCGTTCAAGAACGGGAAGGCGTTCATCCCCTTCATCACCTGCGGGGACCCCGACCTGGAGACGACCGGGAAGCTCGTCAGGGAGATGGTGAAGAACGGCGCCGACCTCATCGAGCTGGGCATCCCGTTCTCCGACCCCACCGCGGAGGGGCCCGTCATCATGGAGGCGGACCGCCGCGCCCTCGTCGGCGGGGTCACCACCGACGACATCATGGACTTCGCCAAGGAGCTCCGCAAGGACGTGAGGATCCCGATGATCTTCATGACCTACGCCAACGTCGTCTACTCCTACGGCCCCGAGCGCTTCTGCCAGCGGGCCGCCGAAGCGGAGATCGGAGGGCTCCTGCTGTGCGACGTCCCGTACGAGGAGAAGGCGGACTTCCAGCCCGCCTGCCACAAGTACGGCCTCGAGCTCATCTCGATGATCGCCCCCACCTCCGACCAGCGGATCAGCATGATCGCCGGGGAGGCGGAGGGCTTCGTGTACCTCGTCTCCTCGCTGGGCGTCACCGGCGTCAGGAAGGACATCACCACCGACATCGGCCCCCTGGTCCAGAAGATCAGGCAGAGCACGAAGATCCCCGTCGCCGTCGGGTTCGGAATCTCCACCCCCGAGCAGGCGAAGAAGATGGCCGGGCTCTCCGACGGGGCCATCGTCGGCAGCGCCATCATCAAGATCATCGACGCCGGCGGGCCCGACATGGTGCAGAAGGTCGGCGAGTACGTCAGGTCGATGAAGGACGCCGTGAGGGAGGCCTGAAGGCCTCCCTCCAAACCCCTTCTCCAAACCTCTTTTATATACCGACCTGACTAGGATAATCCATGTCCGACACTCTGGTCGCTTTTTACTCCCGCGCGGGAGAGAACTACTTCGGAGGCAGGAAGGTCCACGTCGACGTGGGCAACACCAAGCTGGCCGTGGGGCTGGTCCGCAAGCACATCGACGCCGACGAATTCGAGATCCGCCAGAAGGAGCCCTATTCGGATACCTACGACATCTGCATCGCGCAGGCCAAGAAGGACCTGAAGAACAACGCCCGGCCCGAGATCGAGGGGTTCCCCGAGCGCAGCGACTACCAGAACATCATCCTCGCCTACCCCAACTACTGGGGGACGGTGCCGATGGCGGTCATGACCTTCCTCGAGGGCTACGACACCGACGGCAAGCGCATCCTCCCGCTCTGCACCAACGAGGGCAGCGGCATGGGGAGGAGCGAGGAGGACATCAGGAAGGCCTGCCCCGGCTCCTCGGTATCCGACGGGCTGGCCGTTACCGGGAGCCAGGCCGGCTCCCCCGAGACCGAGCGGCGGATCGCCGCCTGGCTGAAGGCCAACATCCTGTGATACAGGGAGAAACAACGCTGTCAATATGCAGCGGGAAAACGAAGATAAAACGATTTAAGAAAATGGAAAACCCCCCGGGGATATGGCACGAACCCGGGGGGCCTGGAGGACTTTCGGCTTCAAAGAGCCTCTTTAGCTTGATTTGAGTGCAGCACCGGGCTGCATCTCGGCGGGAGGAACATCCCTTCCGGAGCGGCCCTGCTCCCTCCCCGCCTTGGAGGCGAGGTAGGTCTTGCGCATGACAGCGGCGTCCGCGATGAAGTTCTCGACCAGCCTGACGACCGACGAGTTGACCGCGCGGATGGCCTCGTCCATGGTCCCGAAGCCCATGTCGAGCGCCCTGTCGTTGTTCATCTTGATGACGTGCCTGCAGAGGGCGTGCAGCTTCCTGTATCCCTCGGCGGCCTTGAACGCCCTCCCGCTCTCGAAGGAGAACGGCATGACGGCGACGGCCGCGGTCGTCACCCCGATCCTGTCGCACAGCTCCGCGATGACGGGGGCTGCGCCGGTTCCGGTCCCGCCGCCCATTCCGGCGACGATGACCACGAGGTCGTGGCCCGAGATGGCGGACATGATCTCCGCTTCGTGGATCTGGGCGCACTTCTTTCCGAGCTCGGCGTCTCCCCGGGTCCCGAGGCCCTGGGTGACCGCCTTGCAGATGTAGATACGGCTGTCTGCGGAGGTCTGCTCGAGCGCTGCCTTGTCGGTGTTGACGGCGATGACGTCGGCGCGCACGCCCCTTCCGTACAGAGCGGAAGCGATGCGGCACCCGGCCCCGCCGACCCCGACCACGGCGATCCTCGGATCGCACGCGACGGCGGCATCGGACGCAATGTCCTTGTTTCCCGAAATTGCAGTTCCTGACATATCTCCATCCTATCCCGGACATGTCTGTAAGGTGTTTCCATCCCTTCTGACTGGCTGGCCTGTCCAGTTCAGAGCATCTCGGCTTTCTGCTGAGCTGCCTTGAACGCGTCGGCTGTGGAACTCTCCTTGGCATCCTTGGGGACGATCTGCTCGATGACGAGCTGCCTGATGTAGGACTCCTCATCGTAGATGATCCCCTGCTTCTTCATGTTGTCAAGGGTCAGGAGCTGAATCTGGTTCAGCCGGACGTATATCCCATCCTCGCCCTGCTTGACCTCAGATTCCGCTCCGACGTTCCTGATGGCGCTGCGGATGGCCTCGGACCTCGAGTCGATGCCCTTCTCGCTCATGTAACGGTTGAGGATCGCAATGTCCTCGTCCGTGAGCCTGAGGGAGATGAGTGTCGTCTTTTCGTTCTCGGCCATTCGTATCACCGGTTTGAGTGCACATTAGGTCCCATCCCTTTGTGCTGTGGGCAGTTTCCTGCTTGTGATACACATAGCCGTATGAAGTATTTAATTGTATCACAACTCGTATTTCGTTGTGATACAGAAAAGGCATCTCCGTATCCTTTCGGATACATCGGAGATCGCACATCCCTGTGGACATTACCCAGTATGCCTGCGGCCGATATAAATATTGCCAGACCGGCCAGTGATACGGAAGGCGGCCCGCGATGCCTTCCGTAGGACATCTCCGCGAGTGACAAACTTATATCGTACTAGTCAATCGCGCGCACGATAATACAGGTGTGCAGATGAGCCGGAATTACGAGGAGATGGAGAAGAAGTGGCAGGCCAAATGGGCCGAGAGGAAGCTCAATGAAGCCGAGCGGGAGGACGGGAGGCCGAAGTTCATGATGATCTTCGCCTACCCCGGGCTGACCGGCTACCTCCACGTCGGCCACCTCCGCGGATACTCCTACACCGACGCCATCACCCGCTACAAGCGCATGACCGGCTACAACGTGCTCTTCCCGGTCGGCACCCACGCCTCCGGGAACGGCGCCATCAGCCTCTGCAACAAGATCGTCTCCAAGGACCCCAAGACCATCGACTACCTCCTGCGCAACGGCGCCACCCAGGAGGAGATCGACTCGATCAAGGAGCCGATGGACGTGGTCAATTTCTTCAACCAGGTCTACCAGAACGACTACTGGAGGAGGTTCGGCTTCCTCGCGGACTGGCGGCGGTTCACCTGCACCCTGTACCCCGACTATTCCAAGTTCATCGAGTGGCAGTACTCCAAGCTGAAGGCCGCCGGCCTGCTCATCCAGAAGCCGTATTACGCCCCGTTCTGCCCGCAGGACGGCCCGGTCGCCGTCGACCCCAGCGAGACCGACATCTCCAAGGGAGGGCTCGCGGAGACGCAGGAGTACACCCTGCTGAA
>JBMNQO010000067.1:0-4824 GCA_050944195.1 Methanomethylophilus sp.
ATCCTGTAGCGGAGGAGCGCGGCGATCCCGCCGAACGCCCTCAGGAGCATCTCGCCCTCCTCGGAGTCGCCGGAGATGAGCTGGATGTTGGAATTGTAGAGCTCCGACATCTCGAAGAAGTCGTCGACCAGGTCCTTGCTCTCGGAGACCTTGGCCTGCGCCCCGCACTCCGGGCACTCCACGGGGGCGTCCGGGTCGTCCACCGTCTTCTGGAAGGTGTGCCCGCTGGGGCAGGTGGCGGTGACGCGGTACTTCTTGAGCTCGCTGGAGATAAGGAAGGTGTCCACCGCGCCCATCTCGGCGCATTTGCGGACCATGTCCTCGCCGTACGCGGAGAGGCCGCCGTCCTCCTTCCTGATCTCCCTGAACAGGCGCTGCATCATCTCCTTCTCGGTGGTGATCTGCATGTCGACGATGGTGCCCTGGGCGGCGTCCACCAGCTCCTTCAGCCCCGACTCGTCGGTGTAGCCGGTGTCGAAGAAGGGCTTCACGACCTTCTTCATGAGCTCGTGGTGGAGGTACTCGTTGTTGATGAAGAACTCCTTGGTCATGCCGGGGCCGCCGACCAGGATGCCCTCCATGTCCTGGATGCTGTCCAGGAAGCAGGTGGTGCACCCGTCCGCGACCTTCTTGAAGAACTCGTGGGCGGCGATCTCGATCAGCCTCTCGAAACGGACGGAGGACTGGCCTCCCTGGTGATGCTTCGAGGGGACCAGCGAGTCGTAGTGCTTGAGGACCTTGATGCGGGTCCCGGCCAGCATGCCGATGGTGGCCTCCTTCCTGTCGATGACGATGAGGCCGTAGTACCGCTTGTCGACCAGCATCCCGTCGAGCGGCTCGGTGAAGAAGGTGGAGTCGCAGCGGTAGAGGAAGGCGGTGATGGCCTCCGGGGGCTGGATGACGTACTGGACCATCTTGGTCTGGTCGCCGGCGCGGGGGACCTCCCCGCAGAAGATGACGATCCCGTTCTCCGGGATCTTGTCGAACGTCTTGAGGCGGGCCGCCACCGACTCGATGGCGGAGGTGACGTTCTTCATCGTGGTCTTGGATTTGATGTTCGACGCCGCGGACTCCTCGTTCCTGAGGTAGGCCATGACGTCGGAGACCAGCTTTCCGTACGGGACGTACACCGAGATCAACTCGGTGCCTTTTCCTCGATAGGAGCGGATCTCTTCCATGGCTTTCTTGAAGTCGTAGCGGGCCTTGTTGACGGAGTTGTCGTTAGCCGTTTTGTTTTCCTCCAGTATAATTATTATACCCATCGCGCTTGCCTATAAAAGGGTTAAGAATGGCGAAGCAGAAAGTGGTCATCTCCGTCGGCGGCTCGATACTCATCCCCGGCAAGGACGATGCGGTTTTCATCGATAAGCTGGCACATATGCTGAGGAGCGCTGCGGAGAAGGTCGACATGATCGTCGTGGTCGGGGGCGGGAAGACCGCCCGCTACTACGCCGAGACCGGCCGCGCCCTGGGCGGGGACGAATATTCCCTGGACCTCATGGGCATCGACGCCACCAGGATCAACGCGAGGCTGCTGGCACTTGCATTAGGGAAGGAGTGGTCCTCGATGGACATCTCCCCCAATGTCGAGGGCACCGTCGCCAAGGTCGGGAAGGTCAGGATTCCCGTCATGGGGGGCACGGAGCCCGGCCACACCACCGACGCCGTCTCCGCCATGGTCGCCGAGAAATGGAAGGCGGACCGTTTGGTCAACGCCACCTCGGTCGACGCTGTGTACTCGGAGGACCCCCGCAAGAACCCGAACGCTATCCGCTACACGAACCTCACGATCGAGGATCTGGGTCATATCGTCTACAGCGACCACGCGGCCGGGAAGTCGAGCGTCTTCGACCCCCTCGGCGTGAAGATCGCCGAGAAGGACAAAATTGACATCGAGATGGTCGACGGCAGGAACCTGACGGAGCTCGAGAAAGCGATCCTCGGGCAGCCGTTCTCCGGCACCCACATCGATTCCCATCACTGAATTCAGGATTCCTTGGGGTCCAGGGGGTCGAAGCAGTCCTTCTTCTCGACCTCCAGCCCGATCGATTCGGCGAGGTTCGTCAGCCTCGCCGCGGCCTGCCCGTTCATCGACTTCCGGTGCAGGAAGGCGAGCTTGGTGCCGGTCTTCTCGGAGGCCTCCCTCATCATGTGCACGACCTCGTCGTCGGTCGCGCCCTCGGTGCGGTAGTTCGGGAGCATGTGCCCGAAGTTGACCTTCCGCGAAAGTGCCAGCTCGGTGAAGCGGGGCGCATAATGGCCCCCGCCGATGCCTATCGCGACGGGATAATCGTTCCCCTCCGGCAGCTCCTCGATGACCGAGGCCTGCAGGGCGGCGGCGTCCTTCCGGTCCCAGTACTTCTCGTCGCTCCCGATCTCTATGAAGAACGTCGGGGTGGTCAGGTAGGGCCCGTGGTGGGTCGCCTCGTAGCAGATGCTGAACCCCGGCAGCCCACCTTTCTTATTTATCAAGCGCAATGCATCGCTCATCAGCGCCGGCGCGGAGGGAACGAGAGTCCGCTCCTTCCCGCCCAGGCTGTTGTCGGCGTAGTTCCCGATGGGATGCACGGTGAGCGCCGGCATGCCGCTGGCCGCAGCATGCTCCGAAGGGAAGATCATGACGTCCGGCTTCCAGCCGGCGGCGGCGATCTTCGCGTCGAGCCCGTCCTCGTCGATGTGGAGGGACGGGATCTCGACCATCACCGAATCGCCCTTCGTGCGGTAACGGAAACCGCCGATCTCCCCCCGGTCCTCCCATCCGCCGGACGCCCGCAGGGCGTCCGTGATGTTGCAGGAGGAGATGTCCTGAAGACTCCTCACAATGGCCTGCATTACAGTTTGGAGCGTACGGTCATCAGGGATATCATTTTTACTAGTTTATTAGCGACGCGAATAATCTGGCTCATGATCATCAGGCTGGTTTTTCGCGATTGTTGTCATAACACACCGATTAGTCAGTCACAGACCCCCCTGACTGCAGTACTCGTCTTTTAAAAACCATCTGAAAAATTTGTCAATCCCGGGCGGAACCCGGGGTGAGATAGGATGGAAAACAACCCCATAACCGTGAAAGAGAGAATACTGCTGCACCTGCTGAGGTACACGACCGTACATCCCGAGCAGAAGTTCGAGATCCCCCACGACCTGACCCAGGACGGGATCGCCACTGCGGTCGGGATCACCCGCGCTCACGTCTCCATCGACCTGAAGAAGCTAATGCAGTTCGAGCTGGTCGAGAGATGGCAGGCCCACCTGAGCGGCGTCGAGGCCAAGCGCTACGTCTATATCCTTACCCCGAAGGGGAGGGCGGAGGCCGCCCGGCTGCGGGAGAACTTCGAGAAGGAGGGCATCAACCCCGACCTCTACCTCGACGTCAAGCACTGCGACCCCAAGGAGAAATGGGACAGCATGAACCGCGAGGAGCGGAACGTCTTCGGCAAGGCCTGCGTCCTGCGGGTCGCCGTCAACCGCAAGGACCTCCCCGGCAAGGTCACCGGGACCGTCCCCGTCGATTACCGCGGGTTCGTCGAGATCCCCCGGGAGACCGCGGACGCCTTCCTGAAGATGGCCGACCCCTACACCTACCGCACCTGGCAGAGCTGGGCGGCGGACTACTGGCTGCGCAACGGCAACCGCGCCGAGAGGCTGTACCACCTCAACAAGGCAGGGCGGAACGTGGAGGCGAACATGCTCGCCGACACCATGGACTAGAACGCCCTCTTCTGCCCGTCCGCCACCCTCTACCAGGACCTCAGCGAGGTCCGGCCCATCCCCGAGTACAGCGAGCATATCGTCTGGCTCATGGCGGAGACCGCCATCGGGATCCGCTCCCTGGGGGACGCCCGGCACTGCCTCCGGAGGCTGGAGGAGCTCGGCTCGAAGCGCACCATGGAGGTGCGGGCGCAGATCGCCCTCGCCGCGGGCCACTGCGAGGAGGCGGCCGCCGTCGCGGAGGCCGCCATGGAGGAGCACGAGGGCCCCCTGGCCCCCGTCGTCGCCGCCGAGGCCTACGCCTGCCTCGGGAACCTGGAGAAGGCCAGGAGCTACAGCGACCGCGCCGCGGGGGAGACCGTGAGGACCCTCGACGGCGCCTGGATCGACCGGATCTTCCGGGTCCGGGCTCAGATATCATACTCAGAAGGGAATAAGGATCGGACCAGAGACAACCTCGAGAGGGCCTGGCAGTCGGCGCCCGACGCCCGCCGCCCGTCCTACGAGAAGATGATGGAGGACCTCAAGGCGGGTCGCGACCCGAAGTTCTGACGTGTTATCACACCTCTAAGCCGGCGCTTCATGTCCTTTCGGCGCCGGCGGGCCCGGGATGTCACGCCCCCGGGCCCAACCTTTCCCTCAGAACACCGTGTTCTTCCTGAGGGAATCGATGTCCGAGATGTAGAGGTCGCGGATGTCCTTGATGTCCCACTTGAGCATCGCGAGCCTCTCGAAGCCGAAGCCCCACGCCATCACGGGGTACTTCACGCCGAACGGGGCGAGCACCTCGGGCCGGAACATCCCGGCGCCTCCGAGCTCCAGCCACTTGCCGTGGAAGAAGACCTCGAGCTCGAGGGACGGCTCGGTGTACGGGAAGTAGCTGGGTCTTACGTGGATCTGGTCGAAGCCCATCCTCGAGTAGAACTCGCGGATGAGCGAGATGAGCATGTCGAGGCTGGCGTTCTTGTCGATGACGATGCCCTCGATCTGCGAGAACTCGGGCAGGTGGGTGGCGTCGATGGACTCCTTCCGGAAGATGCGGGAGATGGAGAACGCCTTCTGGGGCGCGTCGGGGTGGGCCGCGATGTACCTGATGGAGCTCACGGTGCTGTG
>JBMNQO010000068.1:0-4604 GCA_050944195.1 Methanomethylophilus sp.
TACGAGGTGTACGCCACGTCGAAGGCCATCCCCTCCGCCTTCATCAGGCGGCCGGCCTCGGCGGCCTCCTCCTTCCCCTTCTCGGAGAGGTCCACGTCGGTCCAGCCGGTGAAAAGGTTCAGTCTGTTCCACTCGCTCTCTCCGTGCCTAACCAGTACGAGCTGCTTCATGTAAGGTTCCTGCCCGGGACGGGCCCACTGATGCCCCATCGTGAGGCACGTTAAATAATCCGCGCCCGCCGTGCCACCTTATAAAAGAGAGGAGCGTCCATATGAGGGCCGAGGTAATCGAATGGACACACCAACGCTGACGGCCATCGCCGCCGTGATCCTGTTCGTGATCATCGTCTGCGTCGCGAGCGGCGTCAAGATCGTGCAGCCTTACGAGCAGGCCATCTACATGCGTCTCGGTAAGTTCGTGCGCGTGCTCGACCAGGGTCTCAACTTCGTATGCCCGCTGATCAACGAGGTCAAGAAGATGGACCTGAGGACGGAGGTCATGGACGTCCCCAAGCAGGAGGTCATCACCAAGGACAACTCGCCCGTGGCGGTCGACGCCATCATCTACATCAAGGTCATCGACCCGCGGAAGGCCTTCTTCGAGGTCACCGACTACCGGCTGGCCACCGTCAACCTGGCCCAGACCACCCTCAGGTCGGTCATCGGCCAGATGGAGCTCGACGAGATCCTCTCGAACCGGGAGAACATCAACGTGCAGCTCCGGGACACCCTCGACGAGGCCACCGACAAGTGGGGCGTGAGGGTCGAGAACGTCGAGATCAAGGAGGTCGACCCGGCCGCCAAGGTCAAGGACTCCATGGAGGAGCAGACCTCCGCCGAGAGGAAGAGGAGGGCCGCCATCCTCGAGGCCGACGGGCAGAAGCGCGCCGCCATCCTCGAGGCGGAGGGGAAGAAGAAGTCCAAGATCCTCGAGGCCGAGGGTACCCGGCAGTCGATGATCCTCGAGGCCGAGGGTAAGAGGACCGCCACCATCCTGGAGGCACAGGGAGAGGCGCAGAAGCTGAGGATTATGTCCGTCGGGGCGGCGGCCATGGACTCCAAGGCCCTCTCGGTGCTCTCGATGGACACCATCAAGTCCGTCGGCGAGGGGCAGTCGTCGAAGATCTTCTTCCCGATGGAGCTCACCCGCCTGGTGGACGGCATCTCCGATTACGTCGGCTCGGCGCAGAAGGTGCCCGACCGCGCGGTCTCCGACACCGAGAGCGTGAAGCAGGCCGTGGGCAACCCCGACGAGGTGCTGGGGCCCATCCCCACCCAGGAGGACATCCGCAACGAGACGGACTCCTTCAAGAAGAACGTCCAGAGCGACCTGGACGAGTCGGCCCACCTGGCCGAGCCCGAGATCCCGAAGGTGTGAGCGATGGAGGAAATGGTGGTCGCCGCGATCGTCCTGGTCGCGGGGTTCATCCTGCTGGCCGTCGAGGCCTTCTTCCCGGGAGGGTACCTGCTCATCCCGGGCGGGGTAATGGTCATCGTCGGGGTGTTCGGCCTCGCCGACCCCGACGACTTCTACACCTGGGTGACCGCCGCGGTGGCCATCATCGCGGCCATCCCGGTGACGGCCGGGACGGTCTACCTCTACAAGAAGCTCGGCTCGCCGGAGCCGCCTTCGACCACGGTGTCCGATTCCCTGGTCGGGAAGGAAGGGGTGGTGACCGTGGAGGTCACCCCCGGCAACATCCGCGGCAAGGTGAAGATCGGCTCCGACACCTGGAGCGCCGATGCCGACGAGCCCATCGCCGTCGGGACCCCTGTCACCGTGGACAGCTCGGAGGGCGTGCACGTGCACGTCGTCCCGAAGAAGAGCCAGTAAACGAATTAAATCAAAGCGGGGCTCGCAGCCCCGCGCCCTTGATCATTCTGAAAAGCTCCGGGAGGTTGCGGGCGATGCGCCCGTTCAGCGGCCCCGAGATCATCATGTTGTCGATGCCGTACTCCGCGGTGCGGACATCGGTCTTGAGGCCGAAGCAGGGCTTGCCCTTGGCAAGCGAATAACCTAACTCCACGCACGCCCCCTCGTCGGGCACGCGGCCGTCTAAATTGAAGACAAGAGCGTCGCAGGAATCGAGAAGTGCCAGATCGTTGGAATAGACTTCTTTCGCGACCTTCGCGGCGTACTCCGGGTCGGACATGCGAGAAGAGTCGATGTCGACGGGGCTGTCCTGCGGGAGGATTAGGTCGTAGCCCTGCTCGGCGAAGGCCACCCTGAGCTCCATGTTGTAATCTTTCTCGGATTGGCAGAAGAGCGGACCGGCCAGGTAAAATCTCGTCATGCGATCATCTCGGGGGAGCATGCTGGCACATCCCGCATCAGCGATCCTCCCGGCAATTCTGGATGCGTATGGCAGATTGAAAGTTTTATATCCTTTGCTCCGATAGTAGTGGTCCGCCGGGATTTTCCATGGGCAAGTAGATCAGCCCGGTAGATCGCTGCCTTCGCAAGGCAGAGGCCGCGCGTTCGAATCGCGCCTTGTCCACCATCTTCAGTTCATGAGGGGTGCATCATCGATTTTCCGTTGTTCTGGCGGACGTTATCGCCAGGCTTAATTGACATAGTGTAATGTTACTCAGAACATAATGTCCGCTACCTATAAATCCGAGTACAAAAATGTACACCTGACTATAATGAAGGACTTCATCCGTGCGAGGACAGCGGAACAGATAGCCGACCGGCGCAATGAGATCGTGAACGCATGCGAGCAGATCTACACGGCAGGAGGGTTCGACGCCGTCACCTTCAAGGCCATCTCGGAGAAGACCTCCTTCACGAGGCCGTCCATCTACAACTACTACTCCACCAAGGAGGAGGTCATGCTGGACCTCCTCTCCCGCTATTTCGTCGACTGGTACTCGGAGATCCGCAGCCAGCTGAGCGACAAGGCGCCCTCCCGCGAGGAGGTCTGCCGGGTCTTCGCCGAGGTCTCGGAGAAGTACCAGAACATGTTCCTCATCTTCACCGATCTCAAGAACATCGAGGACGGCTGCCGGGTCGAGCGCATCGTCGACTTCAAGAGGCATTACATCGCCTTCGAGGACTTCTTCGAGGCCCTGGTGGCCCGCAGCTTCCCGAACGCCGCCCGCGAGACGATCGACGCCGCCCGGAGCGGCATCATCATCCTCTTCCACGGCGCCTACCCCGTCACCCACAGCTCGGAGAAGCAGATCCAGGCCATCAAGGAGGCCGGGGGCAAGGTCCAGAACCGCCCCTTCAAGGAGGTCTTCTTCGGCCAGATGATGCTCCTCACTGCAGGTCTCGTCTGACTATTCTCAGTCGCAGCCCTCGAACTGGCTGTCGTACAGGCTCCGGTAGAAGCCGTTCATCCCCATCAGCTCGGAGTGCGTCCCCTTCTCGACGATCTCCCCGTCCCTCACCACCAGGATGAGGTCGGAGTTGACGATGGTGGAGAGGCGGTGGGCGATGACGAACGAGGTCCTCCCGCTCATCAGGCTGTCCATGGCGTCCTGTATCTTCCTCTCCGTCAGCGTGTCCACCGAGCTGGTGGCCTCGTCGAGGATCAGCAGCGGGGCGTCCTTGGCCATCGCCCGCGCGATGGCGATCTGCTGCCGCTGCCCGGCGGACAGGTCGTCCCCGGTGACCTTCAGGTCGAGGCCCTCGCCGCGGGACCTCACGAGGTCCCCCAGCCCCGCCTCCTCGGCGGCCCTCATGATGTCGTCGTCGGAGAGCCCGGGGCTCCCGTAGGCGATGTTCCCGCGGAGCGTCCCCTCGAAGACCCAGGTGTCCTGCAGGACGGTGCAGAAGAGGCTCCGCACGCAGCCCCTCTTCATCCCGTAGATCGAGTTCCCGTCGATGAGGATGTCCCCCGAGTCCGCGTCGTAGAAGCGCAGCAGGAGGCTCGCGAGGGTGGTCTTGCCGGCGCCCGTGGGGCCGACGATGGCGACCTTCTGCCCCGGCCTGATGTCGAGGTTGAGCCCGCGGATGACCTCGTTCCCGGGGACGTAGGAGAAGCGGAGGTCGCGGAACTCCACCCCGCCCTTCACGTCCGCGGGGGGCCGATCCGTGCCCTCGTCCTTCATGTCCTCGGCGTCCAGGAAGGCGAACACTCTATCTGCCGAGGCGGCCACCGACTGCATCGAGTTGAATGCCTCGGAGAGCATCAGCATCGGGCGGGAAATCATGCTGATGTAGACGATGAAGGCGACGACCACGCCGTAGCCGATTTCCCCGTCCACAATCATCATCGAGCCGAACACGCAGACCGCCACGTAGCCGATGTTGGAGACGAAGCTGATGGCCGGCGACATGGTGCCGCTCATCGCCCGGGCCAGGAAGGAGCTCTTCCGGAGGTCGCGGTTGACGGCGGCGAACTCCTTCTCCGAGCCTCCCTCGTTGTTGTAGACGCGGACGATGTCGTGCCCGTAGTAGGTCTCGTCGACGATGGCGTTGATCATCCCCAGGTCCCGGCTCTGGCGGCTGTAGTACTTGCCGGCGTGGCGGATGACCCAGAACATGAAGAGCAGGCCGGCGGCGGTGGGGAGGGCGGACAGCAGCGCGAGCTTCCAGTCGGTGTAGAGCATCATGATGACGGCGCCCGCCGCCACCACCACCGAGTTCACCATCTGCGA
>JBMNQO010000069.1:0-4525 GCA_050944195.1 Methanomethylophilus sp.
GCCCGGGGCCGCCTCATCGGCCGCAAGGGCCGCACCCGGGAGCTCATCGAGGAGCTCGCCGACGTCTACATGAGCGTCTACGGCAACACGGTCTCGCTGATCGGGAACTCCGTCTCCCTCCCCATCGCCTCCACCGCCGTCGAGATGCTCCTGCACGGCAGCGAGCACTCCACCGTCTACCACTACCTCGAATCGCAGCGCCCCCGCCTCCGCATCGCGGAGATGGGCTTCGACCTCTGAGGCGATATCCGTTGGCAGAGGAATGGGTGGAGGAGAGCCTGGACAAGGCGCGGGAGCTCGCGAAGCTGGGACTGTGCGACCACTGCCTCGGGAGGCAGTTCGCGAAGCTCGGCGAGAGGCTCACCGACGAGGAGCGCGGGCGCATGCTGCGCGCCGCCCTCGACGAGAAAGGAGAGCATTACGAGAAGGAGGAAATCTGCCCCCTCTGCGAGGACGTCTTCGACATGGTCCCCCGCTTCGCCGAGGCCGTCGCCGAGAAGGTCAACACCGTCGAGTCGGAGAACTTCCTGGTCGGCTGCCGGGTGGACCCGGAGCAGACCAAGCGCGAGAAGGAGCTCGTGGAGAAGCTCGACCTGAAGGAGACCGCCGAGCCCCTCAAGACCGAGCTGAACAGGGAGATCGGGAAGGTCGCCCTCCCCATGATCAACCGCCGCGTGGAGTTCAAGGAGCCCGAGGTGGTGGCCTGCATCGACACCCGCTTCGCCGACGTCACCCTCGACTGCGCCCCGCTGTTCATCGCCGGGCGCTACAACAAGCTCAGCCGGGAGATCCCCCAGACCAGGTGGCCCTGCCGGGTCTGCCACGGCAAGGGGTGCCCCCGCTGCCACGGCTCCGGCAAGATGTACCAGACCTCCGTCCAGGAGGAGATCGGCCGCATCGCCCTGGAGATGGCCGGCGGGAAGGAGGACTTCTTCCACGGGATGGGGCGCGAGGACATCGACGCCCGCATGCTCGGGACCGGCCGCCCGTTCGTCATCGAGATCTCCCAGCCGAAGCGCCGCGACATCGACCTCGACGAGCTCGAGAGGAGAGCGAACGAGACGATACTGGCACAGTACCACAACCTGCACTTCGTGCCCCGCGCCGCGGTGGCCGAGTACAAGGAGTCCGACCCCGACAAGACCTACCGCGCGAAGGTGATCTCCGACGGACCCTATGACAAAGAGAAGGTCATGCAGGTGGTGGGATCGTTCAAGGACGTCGACCTCGCGCAGCGCACCCCCGAGCGCGTGGAGCACCGCCGCGCGGACCTCGTCCGCAAGCGGAGGATCTACTGGCTGAAGGCGGAGAACTTCACCGACGAGGGCTTCGACCTGTGGCTGAAGACGCAGTCCGGGACCTACGTGAAGGAGTTCGTCTCCGGGGACGGCGGCAGGACCGACCCGAACCTCTCGGAGCTGGTCGGCGCGAAGCTGAAGGTCGACCTGCTCGACGTCATGGAGATCGACTACCAGGACGACTGAGCGGGATCTGGCACTATCGATTTCCTAAGTTCTGCGGTCTTAGTTCCTCAGATGTAGACGGCCACCGCCACGGCGACGGCGATCATCGCGACGGTAACGGCGGCGAGATAGATCCTGCTTTGCCTCAGGACTTTATCGGCCGTCTCCTCCGGGTTCGGGCAGGTCCCGCTTCCTCCGGCGCGCCGGCAGGAACGGGAATCACATGGGGATGAGAGGCCCAATCAGAACGGGTCCGCGTAAGACTCCCTTATAATTATAATAACAACCGAAGAAAGGTTAATAAATAGGGAGCAGATAGCGCAGTCCATCTAGGGCATGCTCGAGATAGGATTAGGTCAATCCATCGAGCGCGCCCCCATCATCAGAGGTAATCAACATGCAGAGATCCAGAGGATTCAGGTCCAAGACCCGCCAGCTTCTGCAGAAGAAGCCCAGGGCCAGGGGGCTCTCCCCTATCACCAGGGAGTTCCAGACTTTCGAGAACGGAGAGAAGGTCAACATCGTCATCGACCCTTCGATCCACAAAGGGATGCCCCACTCGAGGTTCCAGGGCCTCACCGGCGTCGTCATCGGCTCCAGGGGAGCCGCCTACGAGGTCGCGGTGAAGGTCGGCGGGAAGACCAAGACGGTCGTTTCCCGCCCCGAGCACCTCGTCAGGGCCGTCCAGTAAACGGACGGCCTTGGCCTCAAATCAAACCTCTTAATCGAAGACGAAGGTGATGTGGATGGAAGGTCAGATCGTTTCGCTTGCTCAGGTAAGGGACATGCTCGCTGCAGAGAATGAGAAGAGGGAGCTCCCCCCGATGCAGAAGAACGCCCTCGCGCAGGCGGAGATGTGCCACATCACAAAGGAGCAGGCCGACGAGCTGTTCGGCAAGCTCATGGAGCTCGATTTCCTCAAGGACAACGAGGCCCTGGCGATGAAGATCGTCGACATCCTTCCGAAGTACCCCTCCGACGTCCGGGCGCTCTGCTCCAAGGAGCGCCTCATCCGCCCGCTTGACGCGGACATGATCGACCAGGTCCTCAAGCTCGTCGAGCCCTACCTCTGATATTTTCTCCCCGGAGGGACCGCAATGGAAGATTACGCATACATACTTGATATTGGGACGATAGCCGGCGGGCGGGACAGGCGCGAGCAGCGCATCGCCTTCGCCCTGGGCGACAACGAGTTCAAGCTCTTCGAGCTCGTCCCGAAGGAAGGCGCGAAGATCAACATCGGCGACCGCGTCTACATCGGCAAGGAGGCCGAGAAGCGGGACGCCATCGACCACGTCAAACGCCGCATCGGCTACGAGGAGCTGCCGAACATGGCGGCCTCGGAGGTCGAGTACGCCGTGGCCGACATCGTGAAGAACAACGAGGAGCGCTTCATCAGGTTCTACAACGAAGCGGGGCCGATCTCGCTCAAGAAGCACCTCCTCGAGGAGCTCCCGGGCCTCGGCAAGAAGACCATGAACGCCATCCTCAACGAGCGCAGCAGCGAGCGCGGGAAGTTCAAGGGGTACGAGGACCTCGCCTCCAGGCTGGCCGAGTACCAGAAGATCCAGGCCTTCAAGCCCGAGAAGCTCATCGCGGCGAGGATCGTCCTCGAGCTCGAGGACCCCGACCGCCGCCGCTACATCTTCGTGCAGAAATGAGCGACACGGGCCGCCTCATCAGGGAGACCGGGGTCAGGCCCAGCAAGTCCCGCGGGCAGAACTTCCTGACCGACGGGAGGATCGCCGACCGGCAGGTCGATTATGCGGGCATCGGCCCGCACGACCGCGTCCTCGAGGTCGGGCCGGGGCTGGGCATACTGACCCAGAGGCTCGTCGAGAAGACCGACGACCTGACCTGCATCGAGCTCGACGATTCCCTCGCCGACTATATCGAAAAGACCTACGGCGATAAACTCAAGCTGATCCGCGGGGACGCCCTCAAGGTCCAGTGGCCGGAGTTCGACGTCTTCGTCAGCAACCTCCCCTACAGCGTCTCCACGCCGATCATCTTCAAGCTCCTGGAACAGAAGTTCAGGACGGGCGTGGTGATGGTGCAGAAGGAGTTCGGAGAGCGCATGGTGGCGGACGTCGGCACCCTCGACTACTCCCGCCTCACCGTCAACCTCGCCTACAAAGCGGAATGCGAGATCCTCGAGGACGTCCCGAGCAGCCGCTTCAACCCCCGCCCGAAGGTCGACTCCTGCATCGTCTCGATAAGACCCAGGAAGGCGGATTTCGACGTCTTGGACGAGAGGACCTTCTTCCGCGTGACCGAGGTCTGCTTCTCCCACCGCCGGAAGAAGATCGGCACCTCGCTGAAGGCCGCGCATATGATCTCCTCCTCCGAGGAGATACCGTACGCGGACGAGCGCATCGAGAGGCTCTCCCCGGCGCAGATCGGGGAGCTGTCGGACGCCGTGTGGTCCCTCAAACACTGAAAACCCCTAGTCTGGGTCTTCGGAACCCATCTAATTATATATTTTCAGGCCGTTAGGCAGATTCGATTGCCGTGTGCTATATCAACGTCATTCCTGAGCCGCAGTACATGCGGGAGAAGAACAAGAGAATACAGTGAGCACCAGGCAAAACTATCCAAGAAGGTTTGATCATGGCCGAGTGGGAAATGAAGGAGCTCCGTGAGCTCAAGGTCGGAAGGTTTGTGAACATCGATGACTGCCCCTGCAAGATCATCAGCATTACCACTTCCAAGCCCGGAAAGCATGGGTCCGCCAAGGCGAGCATCGAGGCGACCGACATCTTCACCGGCCAGAAGAGGTCCCTGAACGCGCCTGTGTCCGCCAAGGTCCAGGTGCCCGTCATCGACAAGAGGAAGGGCCAGGTCATCTCCATCGACGAGGCCAACAACGAGGTCCAGATCATGGACCTCGAGACCTACGAGACCTTCTCGATGCCCATCAACGCGGACCACGAGTCCGTCCTCAAGGACGGTGCGGAGATCCTCTACATCGTCGCGATGGACAGAATGAAGCTGATGTGAGGCCCCATGGCTTACGGGCTCAACTTCGCCGACGCGGACGCCGAGTACGACGAGGCGGACGC
>JBMNQO010000070.1:0-4342 GCA_050944195.1 Methanomethylophilus sp.
GCCGCGCAGTGGCGCGGGACCCCCAAGAGGAACCTCAGGTACCCCTGCAAGGAGTACATGGGGACCGGGCAGGACTGAATTCCGATTCAGAAAACCTCTTCCCAAACGCCTTCTGTTTTTTCACATTTCATTCAATGTGCCAGACATCGATTCCGTTCAGGTGTAGTAGAGGTCCGGCAGGGTGTAGAACGAGATGAGCAGCGCGATGGCCACGGCGACCGCCGCGAGGTACACTCCCTTGTTCCACTTCCACACCTTGGCGCCGTCGAGCGGCATCACGGGGATGAGGTTGAACAGCGCCAGGGAGACGTTCATCGAGGCCAGTGCCACGAACGGCACCACGAACGCGGTGTAGTTGAAGACCAGGCATCCGATGATGCCGACTGCGGCGAGGACCAGGTTCACCGCCGGCCCGGCGATGCTGATCTTTCCGTACCTGTTCTTATCGCCGACGCCCTCGATGTAGACAGCTCCCGGAGCGGCGAAGATGAAGCCGGTGAAGGAGAGCGCGATGCAGATGAGGAGCCCCAGCGGGTACATGCGGAACTCTGCCCAGCAGCCCAGATCCTGGGCCACGAACTTATGGCCCAGCTCGTGCCCGACGAAGCTGAGGAGAATGATGATGAAAGTGACCACGAACTCGGCCACGTACATCGAGCTGCCGAAATGGCGGTCAAAATAGGCCTCGTAACTCGAATTGCTGTCGGTCGCGAAGGCGATCATGAGAGCCAGCGTGAGGACTATCGCTGAGATGAGGATGTCGCGGATCTCGGTCATGCTGAACGTGTGCTCGTTCTGTACCTGGCGCATCTCGGAAACCCCCTCCGACGTCCTGTCTCCATAGACAATAACTTATAAAACGGGAACGGATGGACACCGATTGATGGAAGGCAGGCGGGAGTACGCGGCGAACGGCAAGGAGACCCTCAGGTGGTGCGACGCCTGCGGCACGCTCCTGCTGGGGGCCAGATGCTCCGTGTGCGGTTCGGAGGGGAGGGAGTTCGAGGTCAACAGCCCCGGCGACATCCGCCCCTGCATGGGGGACAGCCGGAAGGTCCTGGAGGACCTGTTCGACGAGGCCTTCGGCACCCACTCCCCCATCGACGGCCGGGCCGTCTTCTTCAACAAGGTCCCCGGCGAGGACCGCACCGACGAGATCATCGCGCACGGCTCGGTCATCGGGGTGCTGAGGTTCGACATCCCCGAGAACAGGCTGAAGGTCGAGCTGCGGCAGCGGGGGGCGGAGCTCTTCGCCTCCGAGGCGAAGAAGAACGTCGTGACCTTCGCAGGGATCTCCGGGCACCTCAAGGGGAAGGCCGTCCCCGGGAGCTGCATAACCGAGGTGCTGGGTCAGTTCAGGGAGGGCGACCCTATCATTGTCAAAAAAGCCCTCAAGGTCGGCCCCGGGGTCGCCATGGCGGACTCCGATAAATTGACGGGAGCGGAGAAGGCCTTCCGCGTGAAGGACCTCAACGCGCCGTCCGAACTCCCCGTCTCGCCGAAAGAGGACAGGAAGACCTTCGTCGCCTGCAATAAGGACCATCTGCAGTCGATAGAGAAGAAGGCCGTCAATGAGATCCGCTCCTACGTCAAGGGGAAGAAGCAGCCCGTCACGGTCTCCTTCTCCGGGGGCAAGGATTCCCTCGCCGCCTACGGCCTCGCTGCCGAAGCGGTCGGTTCTCCCGAGCTCCTTTTCACGAACACAGGTCTTGAGTTCCCGGAGACGCTGGCATATGTGGACGGCTTCGCGGAGAAGCACAATCTCAAGCTCCACAAGGCGGAGGCGGGGAACGCCTTCCGCGACAACGTCGGCACCTTCGGCCCGCCCGCCAAGGACTTCCGCTGGTGCTGCAAGGTCTGCAAGCTGGGCCCCATCACCGACCTCATCGCCCGCGACTTCCCCGACGGGACCATCACCTGCGAGGGCAACCGCTAGCTGGAGTCCTTCTCCCGCGCCGGCACGGAGCTGGTCTCCAAGAACCCCTTCGTCCCCAACCAGATAAACCTCAATCCTGTCCGCGACTGGTGCGCGGCGGAAATCTGGGGCTACATCTGGATGAAGGGCCTGGAGTACAACCCGCTCTACGAGAGGGACTTCGAAAGGATCGGCTGCTACCTCTGCGCCTCCTGCCTGGCCAGCGAATGGCGGAACACCGGTCGGATCCACCCCGACATGTACAATGAGTGGGAGGATTGGCTCCACAAATACGCGAAGGACAGAGGGCTTCCGGATGAGTATGTCGACCTCGGATTTTGGAGATGGAAGGTCCTCCCGCCCAAGATGCGGCAGCTCGCCGATTCGATGGAGCTCGACCTGCGCGGGAACGCCGAGGGGAACGGGATGTCGATGAAGCTCCTCAAAGGGGCTTCCGTGTGCGTCGCCGGCGGGTATTCGATGGAGGCCGTCGCCAACATACCCAGGAAGCGGGATTTCTCCTATGTCGAGGACGCCCTGCGGACCGTGGGCGAGGTGAAGTACTCCCCCGAGTTCGAGATTGCCCTGGTCAAGACGCAGTACGGCCGCGCGAGGCTGTTCGGCGGGGGGCAGATTTCGGTCACCGCGGAGAATGCGGAAGATGCCGAGAGGATGTTCGCCAAGGCCGGGAAGGCCCTGGTCCGCGCCCTCCTCTGCACCGAGTGCGGGATTTGCGCCAAGTCCTGCCCGAGGCACGCGATCAAGATCAAGGGCGGGATGAGGGTCGACCCGGACAAGTGCACCTCCTGCGGGAGGTGCGAGTCGTCCTGCATGGTCGTCCACTTCTACGACAAGATCATGGAAGGCAAGACGATGCCTGCACCCGAGAAGTGCCAGATGCCTGAAAAACAGCACAGGGCGGGGCCCCGCGGGAGCAACCGCAGAGGCTACCGGAACAAGGGCAGGCACTACCAGAGCTACAATCGTCAGCGGAAGGGCGGCAGCAACGGCCGCCGCCGGCCTCCCCGCGAAGATTAAAAAACATAACGGGATTCGCACCACCATATGGAGTCCGCGGTCTTCTACATCGCCACCATCCTGGCCTTCGCGCCGGCCCTGGTCCTGATGTACGCCCTGGTGAGGAACTACACCTACCCCAAGACGGAGCACCCGTACTTCGGGGACCCGATGTACTTCGGGCTCTTCGCCGTCGGGCTGATTGCCGGGACCCTGATGTTCATGGCGTACACCTACGTCATGAGCAGCCTCCTGGGGACCATCCTCCTCGCGGCCATCCAGTGCCTGGCCGTCGTGGTCGTTATGAACCTCAAGCGGTTCCGCGGGCACTCCGAGAGCATCTTCTACGGGATGGGCTTCGGCATCGGGGCGGGATGCACCACCGGCACCGGGTTCATCTACTACATCGCGACCGCCACCGACAGCCTCGGCGACAGCGTGGACGTCGCCGGCTACGCCTTCCTGTTCATGATGTCGCTGGCGATGATCATCGAGTACACCGCGGTGGGGATCAACATCGGCGACGGCATCGCCCGCCACGCCCCCATGCAGTACGCCGCCTCGGCGATGATCTGGAACATCATCTTCTGGGTCGTGGTTTACGTCGCCCTCAAGAACTCCGACAGCGGCGTCATGTACGTCGCCGCCTTCGCCGCCTTCATCCTGGCCGCGATCTACCTTTACGTGGGAGCGTTCCGCGACATCCCGCAGATGGTGCGCGAGGTCGACGCCCAGAACAGGAAAGGGAAGAAAAAGAAGAAGGACGACTGGAAGGAAGAGTGAGCTCAGGCCTTGCGGTAGCGGCCGTACTTGGTCTCGAAGACCAGGCACTCGTCGAGCATCGCCGAGAGCATCTTCTCGGCGTTCTTGGGCTCGAACTTCCTCATGTCGTCGACCGTCCACTCGCCGTAGATCCTGGTGAGCCCTTCCGCCAGGATGTCCATCTTGTCGTCGAGCCCGGAGGTGTGCTGGTACTCGTAGAGGAGCTTCTCCTCCTCTCCCATGGGCTTCTCCTTCGGCTTCGCCCCGTGCGCCCCGCCGGTCATCTTCTCCAGCTCCTCGCGCACCGCCTTCTGGTCGGAGCTGCGGAAGTAGATCCTCCGACCCTTGGTCTCGTCGGTGTTGCCGCAGAAGGGGCACACCGTGTTCCTGTCGGAATCGTCGATGATGCGGGGCCGCTTGCAGCTGCCGCACTTGATGATCGCGAACATCGTCACCTTGGACATGCGAGGTCATCCCTGAAATCGGTGAACACCACCGCGGAGACGCAGCACCCGTACTCGTCATCGGGCACCGTCTGGCACTGTATCTCGTAGTGGATCTCGCCGAACTCCGTCCCGCGGATGCGGGACATCTCCTCCATCTTGCGGCCGAGCTCGGCCTGCAGGTCCTCGCCCGAGCCGTGGAGGT
>JBMNQO010000071.1:0-4337 GCA_050944195.1 Methanomethylophilus sp.
TCGGCGAACCCGCTGATGATGTCGCTCTCGGCGCCCCAGAGGGGGTCCGGCACCCGGAACTCCCCGCCCTCCTCGACCTCGGTGCAGATGCAGTAGATGTGCTGGTCGGTGATGCTGTTCTCGATGTCGAAGGAGAGGTACTTCAGCCCCGGGTCGAAGGGGTCGAGGTTCTCGAACTTCTCCATCCTCATGACGATGTCCGTGCCGTACTTGGTGTTCCCGACCTCGGTCCCGGAGGCGCGGATGCAGGAGCCCATGTCCGTGTCGTAGATGTAGCGGTCGTGGTACTGGATATCGCCTGCCAAAACCTTGAAGCGGGGCGAGAGGCGGTTGCGGTAGGTCGGCACCGTCCAGGGGTTGTTGAAGACGATCTTCAGGCAGTCGTGCTGCTTCGATTTGTACAGCAGCTGCACGTGCTCGGTGGAGTCGATCTCGGGGTCGCCCTTCAATCCCTTCTCGACGTACTCGGCGGGGTCGACGATGTAGAAGTAGGGCTTGAAACCGTAGACGAGGATGGTAATCGATTTCCTCTCGCGGGTCTTCCCGAAGAGCTCGATGTACGGCTCCCCCTGCTCGTCGGAGGAGTAGGAGGCGCTGATCAGCCTGACGTCGTAGGTTCCCATATCCGGATCTCATTTGTTGGCGACGATCCTGATGATGTCGCCGGGCTCGAGGACGTAGTCCGCGCCCACGGTGCGGTGGGTGCGGCAGTTCACCGCGCGGATGAACTTGTCGCCCAGGTCGGTGTGGATGCGGTAGGCGAGGTCCTTGGCGGTGGAGCCGCGGGGGACCAGGTGGCAGTCCGGGAGCACGCGGCCGAACTGGTCGCAGAGCTTGCTCTCGTCCTGCACGGGGAAGACGGGGATGTAGTCGAGGGTCTTGTAGACGGCGTCCTCCAGGCACTTCTGGATGCCGGTGCCCCCGTACTTCTTCATGTTCTCGTTCATGTAGTCCAGCGCCTTCTTCTGGGCGTCGTTGAGGGCCACTCCCTCCTTGATCCTGAACGAGGCGTCGCCGGGGGTGTACTCGACGATGCCGGCCTTCTCGGCCTTCTTGAGGGCAAGCTCGGTCTCGGCCATGGTGGGGACGGCCTCCTCGCCCATGGCGGAGAGCTTCTCGAGGTTCTCCTTGGGCGCGATGTCCGCCTTGTTCATGGCGATGATCATCGGCTTGGAGGCCTTCCTGATCTCGGCGCAGACCTTCAGCAGGGACTCGTCGTCCCAGGTGGTGGGGTCCGCCGGGAGCGGGGCCTTCTCGAGGGCGGCCTTGATCTGCCCCTCGGTGACCTTCAGCCCGGCCAGGCGCTCGGCCAGGACCTCCTCCGGCTTGCTGCCGTTCATCTTGGCCTGCCTTGCTATTTTTCCCAGGCCGTCCTTGATGATCTCCCGCATCCAGCAGTCGATCTCGTGCCGCAGGAAGGTGACGTCCTCGGTGGGGTCGAACTCCCCCGGCTTGCCGGGGACGCCCTCGATGTTGGTGGAGCCCGAGGCGTCCACCACGTTGATGAGCGCGTCGGCCTGCCGGAGGTCGTCGAGGAACTTGTTGCCCAGCCCCTTCCCCTGCCAGGCGTCCGGGACCAGCCCGGCGACGTCCAGGAGGTCGACGGGGATCATCCTGGTGCCGTTGATGCAGAGGGAGTTGTGGGGGTTGCAGGTGACTCCGAGCTCCTTGCAGGGGCAGGGGTACCTGACGTACCCGACGCCCTTGTTGGGCTCGATGGTGGTGAAGGGATAGTTGGCGATCTCGACGGGCGCCATGGTGGCGGCGCCGAACATCGTCGACTTCCCCACGTTCGGTTTTCCGACGATGCCTATTTGCATGTAATCATCGGGGATTAAGCGGACTCGTTGTTTATAGGTTGGCGTTGAAAGAGTAAAATGAATCCGCCTGCTCTTCTGGGAAGGAAAACCGCTGCCGACAGAGAACCGAAGGCAGAGTTTCGGCGGGCGGGGCCGTCAATCCAGGCCCCGTCCGTATGATGTATTTTTCTGATGCTGGCACATCTATATTGACGGTAAGGGGAAGGGCCTCACGGCCTCCTCTTCCCCTTGCCCTTGGAGTGCCCCTTCCCCTTGTGGTTGGGGCGCCCGTCCCGGTCCTGCCGGGGCTTCTTCTTGGGCGGGTCGGGGTACTTCCGCTTGATCTCGGCGATGCGCTTCTTCAGCTCCTCGTTGAGCCGGTCGCCCGCGAACTCCCCGCCGTACTCGTCGATCTTGGCGGCGATGAGGATCTTCCCGGCGAGGGCCCTGGCGATGTTGCCGCGCTGCCAATAGGGCGCCTTCCTGAGGTCGGGGTACTGGAAGATCACGCCGTGCTTGGGCGGGAGCTTCCCGGAGCGCAGGTGGCGGAACATGGCCTTCTCCGCGCCCAGCAGCTGGACGGTGGAGGAGGGGAGCGAGGCGAGCCTCTCCAGCCCGCCCGCCAGCGAGATCAGCCGGGCCGAGAGCGGCCCGCCGATGAGGGCGCACATGTTGGGGCAGACCTCCGCCACGACCTCGTTGATGTAGTCCTCGAGCTCCTTGCGCTCGCGGTAGATCTCCGCCAGCCCGGAGGCCAGGCTCTGCACCGCCTTCATGTCCTCGGGCTCGAAGTCGGCGCCCATGGACTCTATGTCGAGGTTCAGCTCCTCGACGATGCCCTCCCGGTCGCCGAAGCGGGCGATGAGCTCGGCGTAGCGGTCGTCCTTGGCGAGGTCCGCCAGCTCCGGGAAGTGCATCCCGTACCACTCGTGGAGCCGCTCGCTCATCAGGTTGGAGACCTCGATGAGGTCGTCGAGGGCGCGGATGGCCTGGACCAGGTTCTTGTCGCGGGCCATCGGCTCGGAGGTCCTGAGGCGCCCGAGGTCGAGCATGACCTCGTGCATGAAGTCCCCGCCGAAGCCGTAGTCGTCGGGCACGATGAACGACGAATCGTACATCACCGGCTTCCCGAGCTCGGACTGCCGGCGGTCGCCCACCGAGAGCTTCGTCCGGCCCTGTGCCAGCTCCCGCTCCTCGGGGAGGATCCCTCCCCTCTGGATGTCGGCCAATTTCTCGGCACAGGCCTCCGCCTCCTTGGGCATCAGCTTGTACGTGATGACCCGGTTCGACTTCTCGTCGACCAGGAACACCCCGAACCATTTCGTGACCAGGATCGCCATTTCACCTCATCCCCATGAGCTTCGCGACCTCGGCCTCGGGGAGCTCCTCCGCCCCCTCGGCCAGTATCTGCAGGTGCGCCTGGAACTCGAGCTCCTCCATGCGGTTGAAGGCCTCCTCGAGGGTGCGGCCCTGGGTGATGGCGCCGTGCTTGGCCATGGTCATGGCCGGCTCGGTCGCGTACTCCATCACCGCGTCCACCAGCTCCTTCGATCCCGGGGTCTCGTAGCGGACCATCGGGACATGCCCCAACAGGAGCACTCCCTCGGGCGTCAGGCAGGTCTTGATCTCCTCGCCCTTGACGGCAAGTGCCAGCACATAGAGCGGATGGCAGTGGAGGACGGCGTTGGTCTCGGGGTTCGCCTTGTAGATCCCGAGGTGGAAGTACCTCTCGATGGAGGGCTTCCCCTCGCCGCGGACGACGTCGCCCTTCATGTCGATGACGATGAAGTCGTCCTCGGAGACCAGGCCCTTGTTCACGCCCGAGGGCGTGATGAGAATTTCATTTTCATTCAGGCGGACGCTCATGTTCCCGCCTGCGGAAACGGTCAGGTTGCGCTGGTAGAGCAGGCGGCAGCAGTCCGCCAGCCTCCTCCTGGCGTAGGCTTCGGAGGTCATTCCCTCATCTCGGAGATCTCCGCGGGGGAGAAGATGCCCTTCTCGGTGATGAAGCCGCCCGTGACCAGCTCGGCGGGGGTCACGTCGAAGGCGGGGTTGAGCGCTTTGGAGCCGACGGGCGCTATCTGCACCCCGGAGATCTGGGTCACCTCCTTCTCGGACCTCTGCTCGATGACGATGTCCTTCCCCGATCCGGTATTGAAATCGAAGGTGGAGACGGGAGCGGCCACGTAGAAGGGGATGCCGAACCGCTTGGCGCAGATGGCCTTGTCGAAGGTCCCGATCTTGTTGGCGAAGTCGCCGTTGGCCGCGATGCGGTCGGCGCCGACGATGATCATGTCGACCCCCTGGCTCATGTAGTAGGCGGAGGCGCCGTCGGGGATGATGGCGTGGTCGATGCCCTCCTGCCCGAGCTCCCAGGCGGTGAGCTGCATGCCCTGCAGCCGGGGGCGGGTCTCGGAGGCGTAGACGAAGAACTTCACCCCGCGCGCATGGGCGTCGCGCATGGGGGCGAGGGCGGTGCCGTAGTCGACGGTGGCGAGGGCGCCGGCGTTGCAGTGGGTCATCAGCTTCATGCCGTCC
>JBMNQO010000072.1:0-4235 GCA_050944195.1 Methanomethylophilus sp.
CCGAGCATGAACTTCGAGAGCTTCACGCCCCGGAGCTCCTCGGTCTCGGGCACGATCTGCACCACGGCCCCCGTCTTCGGGCTGGTGATGCGCTTGGCCTGGTCCTCCTCGGGGGAGTCGGTGACGATGTACGTCCGCAGCGTCCCGTCGACCCCGCGGGAGGTGATGGAGTCCTTGTCGTTGGTCCTGCCGTACTCGGGCTCCTCGCCCCTCCTCACGAGCTCGTCGAAGACGATGTTCTCGGTCTCCGCGCGCCAGTCCCGCTTCACTCCCACCAGGGAGTTCCGGAGGCCGATGTCGGCGGCGAAGAAGCGGTAGCCGGAGCCCCGCAGCATGCCGGGGATGAACGCCTTCACGAGGTAGGCGTTCTCGAGGTCCTCGGCCATCTTCTTGGTGCCCATCCGGCGCTTCTCCACGAAGGCCTTGATCTCGTCCTTGGAGAGGGTTTCCCCGATGTGCTCCATGATGTAATCGGCGAAGAAGCGGAGCTCCACCGGGTCCGCGCCGCTTCCCTCGAGGGCCCCGTTGTAGAGGATGTCGAAGTACACCGACCGCAGCAGGCGCCGGGCGGTCGCCGGGCCCATGGAGGTCCTCACGCAGGGCATCCCGCCGTAGATGCGGTAGAACTCCGCGGCGGCGCCCGGGTCGCTGATCTCGTTGAGCTCCATGAACTCCTTGAGCGAGAGCGGGCGGATCCGGAAGACCTCGTGCTTGTCGGCGATGGACGAGCCCTTGAGGTCGCCCGAGGGGTCACGCGAGCTTGTGACATACAGATCGTACTTCCCGTCGCGGGTGAGGTTGTAGAGCGCCGCCGTCCAGCCCTTGATGAGGGTGATCTCGTCGACGAAGATGGTGCACTCCCCGTCCCCCGCCTTCGCGCGGATCTTCTCCATCAGCCCGTCGGTGTAGTCGACGTCCAGGAAGTCGGCGGAGTCCGCGTCGATGTAGAAGCAGGTCTTCCCGTCGGCCTCGAGCTTCTTCATGAGCTGCTTGAGGATCTCGGTCTTCCCCACTCCGCGCATCCCGCAGACGATCTTGATCTTCCCGTCCCCCGCCAAACGTGCCAGGGCCTCCACGTAGGCGGTCCTCTCGATGATCTTCTCCGTCGTTGCCATAATCAACAACAGGGCATCATCGCGTTAAAACCAATCGTCCCCACGCGCGGAAAGAGTAGCCCATACAATGCTAACTTCCCCTTTAGGTTGGGTTTATTACCGCGGAACGGCATTGACGGAGCATATGATGCCCCGCAAGAAGCTGGTGTACTACGCCAAGAAGCATGACTTGGAGTATTCCAACATGAAGCTCACGGACGAGGAGCTGAAGCAGGTCTGCGCCAAGGTCGGCTCCCGGTTTTACAGCACCGAGGACTGCGGAGGAAACGTCTCCGTGCTCATCGACTGCGTGATGGACGACGAGGACTTCAAGAAGAAGCACATGGCGAACGGCGTCTCCCAGGACTTCTTCGAGATGCGCTGCGCCGACTACGCCGCCGACGAGGTCATGGCGGCGATCGCCGAGATCCGCAAGAAGTGAAACCTCCGGGGGATCCTCCCCCGCCCAAACTTCTCCCGTTTTTGTACAGATTCATGTTTTTTCAAGGTTTCAGGCGCGTTTCCGCTGTGCTTTTCGGCCTGAAAACTGCGGAAACCGTATTCCCAGCCAATCACGTTAAATAAGGCAGGACGCGTTCTGCTAACCTATGAACGCTTAGACGGAGGCCGCTCGGCCGGGCGGTCCCCTCTCCGTTGGCATGGAACGGCGACCCGAAGGCGTCAGGGCCCGCGAGTGTTTATGAGGAATACCAATGGAAGTAAGCGATATACTGGACACCGTCGCAAACGGCGGCAAGGCTGGCAGGGACGACATCGTCACGCTCCTCTCCTCCGAAGGGAAGGACATGGAGGAGCTCTTCGCGCAGGCGAGGGAGGTCAGGGACAAACAGTTCGGGAACCATGTGTTCGCGTACGGCTTCGTCTACTTCTCCACCTACTGCCACAACAGCTGCACGTTCTGCTATTTCAGGAAGAGCAACAACATCGACCGGTACCGGAAGACCCCCGAGGAGATCGTCGCCACGGCGGCGGACCTCAAGGACGCCGGCATCGACCTCGTCGACCTCACCATGGGCGAGGACGAGGAGATGTACAAGAACGGCTGCACGGAGCTGCTGGACATCATCTCCCGGGTGAAGAAGCTGGGCATCTCGATCATGTGCTCGCCCGGCGTGGTGGAGCCGGCCGCCCTGCCCAAGATCAAGCAGGCGGGCGCGGACTTCTTCGCCATCTACCAGGAGACCCACAACCGCGAGCTGTACGCGAAGCTGAGGCTCAACCAGGACTACGACACCCGGTTCAACCAGCGGGTGCTGGCCAGGAAGGCCGGGCTCCTCACCGAGGACGGCATGATGGTGGGGCTGGGCGAGACCATGCAGGACCGCGCCGACTCCATCCTCATGATGGGGGAGGAGGGCTGCGAGCAGATCCGCTGCATGACCTTCGTCCCGCAGCCGGGGACCCCGCTGCAGAACCTCGAGCCGATGAACTCCGACATGGAGCTCAAGTCGATCGCCGTGATGAGGATCCTCTTCCCGGACCGCTTCATCCCCGCGACCCTCGACGTCGAGGGCGTGGAGGGCATGAAGTCCCGCCTCGATGCCGGAGCGAGCACCATCACCTCTATCGTGGTGCCGCACAAGCACTACGCGGGCGTGGCGCAGCCGGAGAAGGACATCGAGTCCGGGGCGCGCTCGGTGCAGCACGTCTTCGACCTCGTCGACCAGATGGGGAAGAAGATCGCCACCCAGAACGAGTTCAGGCATGCGATCGAGCCGCTCGAGGAGCGGATCCGCCCCAAGGGCTGAAGCGGGGACCCGGCCATGGACCCCCTCGTCTTCGTGATCGTCGGCGGGCTCTTCGAGCCCGCCTGGGTCTTCACGATGGAGAAGGGAGGGACCTACAAGGACGACCCCCGCCGCAAGTGGTTCTGGTACCTCGTCTGCGCGTTCTTCCTGTACTGCAGCCTGGGCTTCATGTCCAAGGGGATGCAGGGCGGGATGGACGTCGGCGTGACGTACGCCATCTGGACCGCGGTGGGCGCGCTGGTCACGCTGGCCATCAGCGTGTGCTTCATGAAGGAGAAGCTCAACTGGCTGAAGGTGATCGCGGTGATGATGATCCTGGCCGGCATCGCCGGCCTCGAGCTGGCGGGTGATTGAGACGGCCGTCAATCCGTGGATCTACATCGTGACGGGCGGGATCGTGGAGGCCATCTGGGCCACCACCATGAACGAGTCCGACGGCTTCACCGACCCCTTCTGGTCGGCCGTCACCTACCTCATCAACCTGGTGAGCGTGGGCCTGCTCTACAAGGGCCTGCGGGAGGGCATCCCCACCGGGAGCGGCTACGCCGCGTGGACCGGGTGCGGGACGGTGTTCTCCACGGTCTTCGGGATACTGATCTACGACCAGGTGCTGGCACTGCTGCAGTTCCTGTTCCTGGCGCTGCTGATCGGCGGGATCCTGCTGCTGCAGGTCGCGGACGGCCCCGGGAAGAAGGGGGAGTCCGGGGACGCAGAGCCAGAAAAATCGTAATCGGATGCGTTTTTTCGACAAATTCGGAATCTCAATTAAATAGTGCGAAGAAGGGTAAACAGACCATGTTCTGCGGCTGAGGCGGTGCCGATGCTGCCGGGGCATGGCACCGCGGCCGATTCCCGAGAGAGCGCGGCGCTGCATCCTGTCTGCCAAACGGGATGCGCATGCTTGAAAGGCATGCTTTGACCGAGTCGGCGTGGGCGCCGGCTTGCCGCGGGCCGCGAGCGGACTCTCCACTCGGTCCCCGGAAGGCCTCCTGCGTTCCGGAAAAAAACTGGCGGTCCGACGGTGCCGCTGCCGGCGAGGTTGGGCTCGGCCGCGCGGGCATTTCGCGGCCGGGCTCCTTACAAGTTCAATTGTGCCAGTATTCCCTTCCCGCGCGTCCCATGGCGATGACGTTGGCGTCCGGGGCGCTGATCGGGGTCTCGCAGCCGGGGGCGAGGATGAAGCCCCCGTCCTGCGCTCCCGCGTCCATGATCCGCTTGCACTCGGGCGTGATGGTCTCGGGGGTGCCCATCATCATGAACTTGACGGGGTCGATGTTCCCCATGAGGGCGACCTTCCCGTCCGCCAGCTTCTTCGCCTCCGCCACGTCGACGGCGTGGTCGAAGCTGAAGCAGTCCGCCCCGGTGTCCCTGA
>JBMNQO010000073.1:0-4139 GCA_050944195.1 Methanomethylophilus sp.
TCCTCGAGTTTCTGGCCGGCGCTCTTCTCTTCCTTCTTGCCCGCGGCCTTGTCGGCCGTCTTCTTGCTGGCGGATTTGCTGACCATGGTCCCCCGTATCAGCACTTCGTTATTTGCGTTTTCGTCGGCAACGGGTTTCCTGGGACGGATCGGGGCGGCAATGGATGGGCGGGGGCCCCTCCGCCGGCAGGGAACGACCGGCGATAGCCGGCGGGTTAGGAGACCCCTAAAAAGCCCCTTTTTCTCATCCTATTTAAATCAATCTGCAAACATGTTCCAATTATTGGATGGGAGTTATATCCAATAGGATTATCGTGTTGGATTTTATTGGATGTAACTTGACAATTCGCCGTTTTCTCTAAATTCTATGAATGCGATGACAATTCCCGCAGGAGTTTCACACGAATGTCTGGACATCGGTGCTGGGATTATTCATCTTCACCTATAAAATATGGAGAAGGCGCGGCGCCGGGCGCGATCCTTTCGGGGGAACTTTCGGCACGGGATGAAATTCTCAACCATCAGTATTTAATTGTTTGTGTTAATGATTTTTCAGAACTTTCTGCACATCTATATAAAACTTCCTTTTAATTCCCACTTACGATTAAATACCTTGAACGTCATCGGATGACCAACGGTTGGCCAAGTCAACCGAAAATAGAGAGGAGAGAAAATGGCATTTGAAAACGAAAGGAAAGCCCTTGAGGACGCCATGGTTGCATACAAGGTTCCGGGTATCCTCGACGCAGTCGAGAAAGCCCGCGCCGCGAAGATGCCCACGAACGACATCATCAACGCCATGGGTGACGGCATGACCCAGGTCGGCGTCCTCTTCGAGAGGGGGAAGCTGTTCCTGCCCCACGTGCTTTCCGCCGCGGCCGGCATGACCAAGGCCATGGAGACCCTCAACAAGGATCTCGAGGCTGAGGGCGGCGCGGCCACCGCTAACCTCGGCAAGGTCGTCATGGGGACCGTCGAGGGAGATGTCCACGACATCGGCAAGTCGATCTGCTCCACCATGCTCCAGTGCGCCGGCTTCGAGGTACACGACCTCGGACGCGACGTCCCGAAGCAGAAGTTCATCGACGAGGTCAAGGGAGGCTGCAAGTACTGCGGCATGTCCGCCCTCATGACCACCACCATGACCGTCATGAAAGACGTCATCAAGATGATGCAGGAAGAGGGAGTCCGCGATGGAACCATCGTCATGGTCGGCGGAGCCCCCATCACCCAGGACTACTGCACCAAGATCGGCGCGGACATCTACGGAGAGTCCGCCTCTGAGACCACCGCGAAGGCCAAGGCCATCGCCAAGGACTGAGCGAGGAGAAGGAGGAATCAAAATGACTGACTACTACACCAGGATGGGCGACGGCAAGAGGGTCACCATGACCAAAGAGCAGATCATGGCCGACCTCCAGGCCGGAACCGCTGACGCGGCCGACATGGGATCCATCCCTGCCCTGACCGACGATGACATGGCGAGGCTCGCCGACATCATCATGGACAAGAACAGGGTCGTCTCCGTCGAGCCCGGGAACGAGGTCGTCCTGACCTACGATATCGGCCAGCTCGACTTCACCGGCGACAACGGAAACTCCGGGAACGGAGTCGACATGGGCAGGCTCGAGGGAGCTCTCCTCCACGAGCGCGCCCTCGGCGCCGACACTTTCGAACTCGCCCACTCCGACTACTCGATCAAACCCGTGAAGCCTGTCATCGCTATGGAGATGCAGACCATGGAGGAGATCCAGCAGGAGATCATCGCCCCGTACTTCTACGGAGCCATGCCCAACATGGGTCTCTACTACGCCCCCGACGGCCCCTACGGGAACCCCGCCGACCTGATGAGGGAGTTCAAGATCGACGAGTCCATGCAGCAGTCCGAGCTCGCCTCGGCGCACATGGCCCGCGACATCGAGTACGTCGGGAACAAGATCCTTTCCGCGGGAGCCGATGGTTTCGACTTCGACACCATGGCCTCCGCCGGGGACGCCGACTTCGTCGGCGGCCTGAAAGGAGTCGAGGCCCTGAGGAAGGCCAACCCGCTCGCTTACATCAACTGCGGCATGGCCGGAGAGTCCGTCATGGGTATCCACGGAGCCATCGAGTTCCACGGGAAGCCCGTGGCCGGGATGTTCCCCCACCAGCAGGTCAAGATGTGCGAGGAGGCCGGAGCCAACGTCTTCGGAGCCGTCTGCAACACCAACACCAGCAAATCCCTCGCCTGGAACATGGCGCGCGCCGTCACCTTCGTGAAGGAGTGCGTCAAGCAGGCCAGCATCCCCGTCCACTGCGACCTCGGGATGGGCGTCGGCGGGATCCCCATGTTCGAGACCCCTCCGATCGACGCAGTCTCCAGGGCCAGCAAGGCCATGGTCGAGATCGCCCACTGCGACGGTGTCTAGATCGGCGTCGGCGACCCTGTCGGAATGGACATGGCCCACATGATCGCCTCCGGAATGGGCGGAATCCGCACTGCCGGCGACCTCGTCGCCCGCATGGAGTACGCCAAGAACATGAAGGTCGACAAGGCCAAGGAGTACGTCGCCAAGAAGCTCGAGGTCAGCACCATGGACATCGCCGACGAGCATGTCATGAGGGACCTCAGGGAAGAGCTCAAGATCGGAGTCGTGACCGGCGTGCCGGGCGCTCCGAGGGGCATCGCTGCCAAGATGAACATCGAGAAGCTGCTGGACATCAAGATCAACAGCTGCGAGAAGTTCAGGCAGTCCCTTAACAACTGAAGCTCAACCTCTTTCACCCAAACCCCTTACCAAACGGCTTAAACAAATGAATGGAGGAGAAAACAAATGGGAGTAACTACACCCGAGTACCCCGCTCAGAAAATCCTGAACGGAGTTCAGTTCGAACTTTTCACCGACGACGAGATCCGCAGGATCGACATGGCGACCAGGGACGTCCTCGAGAACTACGGCGTCCAGGTCTCCGACGTGGAGGGCCGCCAGATCTTCAAGGCTGCCGGCTGCCCCGTCGACGAGGAGACCAAGATGGTCAAGATCCCCGGCTACATCCTCGACAAGGCGCTCTCGACCGTCCCCAAGAAATTCTACTGCTACGGCAGGGACGAGAGCAGGACCGTGGAGCAGGAGTGGAAAGGCAAAGTCCACTACACCTGCTTCGGAACCGGAATCCAGGTCTGCGACTACAAGGGCCACGGCAAATACGAGACCAGGGACTCCAACGAGGAGGACCTCGCCAACATCGCCAGGCTCTGCGACGCCCTCGACGGCATCTCGTACTTCTCGCTGCCCGTTTCCGCCAGGAACTGGGCCGGCAAGGGAGCCGAGGATGTCCACGAGTGCCTCACCTCTCTGAAGAACACCACCATGCACTTCCAGCACATCGACCCCGTCGCGGGCAACGTCGAGTACTACCGCGACATGGTCCTCGCCTACTACCACGGCAACGAGGCCGAGGCCCGCGAGAAGCCCATCATGTCGATGCTGGTCTGCCCCACCTCGCCCCTGGAGCTCTCCTACAACGCGGCCCAGTGCATCATCAAAGGCGCCAGGTACGGCATCCCCGTGAACATCCTGTCCATGGCGATGGCCGGAGGGTCCTCCTCCGTCTACCTGGCCGGAACCCTGGTCACCCACAACGCCGAGGTCCTCTCCGGGATCGTCCTGTCCCAGCTGACCGCCCCCGGCGCCAAGGTCTGGTACGGCTCCTCGACCACCACCTTCGACCTCAAGAGGGGAACCGCTCCTGTCGGATCTCCCGAGCTCGGCCTGATCTCCGCCTCCGTGGCGAAGCTCGGCCAGTACTACGGCTGCCCCGTCTTCACCGCCGGTATGTAGACCGACGCCAAGGTGCCCGACGGACAGGCCGGACACGAGAAGACCATCACCTCCCTGCTCGCTGCCCTCGCCGGCGTCAACACGATCTACGGCGCGGGAATGCTGGAGCTCGGAATGACCTTCTCCCTCGAGCAGATGGTCATCGACAACGACATCATCAGGATGGAGAGGAAGGTCATGGAGGGAGTCCCCGTGACCGACGAGACCCTCGCCGTCGATGCTATCAAGGAGATCGGAGTCGGCAACGACTTCATCGCCCACCCGTCGACCATGCAGAACATCGACCTGGCTTCCGACCCCCAGGTCTTCGACAGGCTCA
>JBMNQO010000074.1:0-4118 GCA_050944195.1 Methanomethylophilus sp.
CGGAGTTCATGGACCGCGACGTCAACGTCGGGTTCTCCGGCGGGGAGATCAAGCGCTCGGAGCTCCTGCAGCTCTCCGCCCAGTCCCCGGACTTCGTGATGCTCGACGAGCCCGAGTCCGGCGTGGACCTGGAGAACATCGGCCTCATCGGCCGCAAGGTCCACGAGCTCATCTACGGCTCGGAGACCGGCGCGGACGGGAAGCGGAAGGTCTCCGCCTTCGTGATCACCCACACCGGGCAGATCATGGACTACATCGACGCCGACAAGGCCTTCGTGCTCATCCACGGGAAAGTGGTCCGCGAGGGCGACCCGAAGGCCATCCTCGAGGAGATCAAGAAGAACGGATACGGAGTTGACGACGAATGACCCAGCATGACGAATCTGAGATCAAGCAGGCGCTCGGCAAGAAGGCCGCCTTCGGGTCCGACATCGACCTCGACCACTATGAGGAAGGAGAGCGCGACCAGGCCCCGCTCATCGAGAACCTGGCGGACACCCCCGACGACCTCAAGGCCAAGATGATCAACGTCGGGGTCGACGCCGACGATTCCAAACGGTCCGGCACCATCCTCTTCATGGACAACGGGATGACCCACTGCTCCAACCGGGCGCAGGAGGGCGTCATCATCGAGCCCACCCGCCTGGCGTTCAAGCACTACCCCTGGGTGAAGGACTACTTCTGGAACGCCATGGACCCCACCAAGGACAAGTACACCGCCAAGACCTACCAGGAGAAGTCCGACGGCTACTTCATATACGTCAAGCCCGGGTACCACCTGAAGTACCCCGTGCAGACCTGCATGATGCTGGGGCAGGACAAGTCCATCCAGAACCTGCACAACATCATCATCGTCGACGACAACGCCTCGCTCGACATCATCACCGGCTGCACCTCCGTGCACCACGCCAACGACGCCCTCCACGTGGGCGTCTCCGAGATGTACGTCGGGGAGAACTCCTCGATGTCCTTCACCATGATCCACAGCTGGAACACCCAGACCGCCGTGAGGCCGAGGACCAACGTGAAGATCAAGAAGGGCGGGCGCTACGTGAACAACTACATCGTGCTCGACCCCGTCGGCACCGTGCAGACCTTCCCCACCGCCTACCTCAACGGCGAGGGCGCCACCTGCAGCTTCAACACCATGTGCATCGCGCACGGCGAGTCGTCCATCGACACCGGCGGATGCGCCGTCCTGAATGCCCCCAACACCGGGGCGGAGATCCTCAGCAGGAACATCACCTACGGCGGCAAGATGATCGCCCGCGGAAGGCTGGAAGGGCACGCTCCCGGAGCGAAGGCGCACCTCGAGTGCAAGTCCATCATCCTCAAGGACGGCGGGACCACCCAGGCCATCCCCGAGCTGGTCGCCACCTGCGCCGACGTCGACATGACCCACGAGGCGGCGGTCGGGAAGATCGCCCAGGACCAGATCGAGTACCTGATGTCCCGCGGGCTGACCGAGGACCAGGCGGTCTCGATGATCGTCCGCGGGTTCCTGGTGGGCGGCATCAAGGGCCTGCCCGCCAACCTCCAGAAGGAGATCGACGCGGCCATCGACAAGGCCAGCGAAGGGAACTGAAAAACCTCTTCCGGGGCGGCGCGGAATCTACCCCGCGCACCCCGGTTTTCTTCCATCTGTTGCAATATCGAAATCGATATTCTGGCACATTCGAATTTTCAGTGGAAAAGGAAAGGGTTTGGTAAGAGGTTTGCAGGGGAGGAGTTTTCACTCCTCCTCTACCTTCTTCCCGTACTTCAGGTCCCCCCGCTTCTCGATGAAGTAGTAGGTGGCCCAGATCGCCACGAAGCCGATGATGAGGGGGATGAACATGATGTTGTTCTCCCCCTCGTGGAAGAAGTATCCCGTGAACACGCCGAGGATCAGGGTGATGACCAGGCCCACCCTGATGTAGGTCGTGCACTTCTCGACGGTAAGGTCCGACATCTCAATCCCACTCCGTCACTCCGGTGCTGTCTGAAAGGGCCTCCTTGTGGAAGACCGGCTCCTCCACGCCCGCATCCTTCTGTTTCCTGTAATCCCGGTAGGCCTCGAAGACCCGTCTGCTGAGCAGCGCGACGATGGTCATGTTGACGGCCGCCATCGCTGCCATGAAGGTATCGCTGAAGGAGTCGACCAGGGAGACGTCCTCGACGCAGGCGGCGCAGAAGGCGACGAGGATGACCAGCAGCCTGACGCCGTTGATGACCTTCTTGTCGTCCTTGATGAACCTGGCGTTCGACTCGCTCATGGTGTAGTAGCCGATGAGGCTGGTGAAAGCGAAGACGAACATGAAGAGGGCAATGATGTAGTTGGTGATGTCCGAGCCGACGCTGTCCGCCACGATGTCCTCCACCAGGACCGAGCCCTTGTCGCCGAAGGCGAGGATGGTCTCGAAGTCGCCGTAGGAGAGGATGACGATGGCGGTGAAGCTGCAGACGATGAGGGTGTCGACGAGGACGCCGAAGGACTGGATCATGCCCTGCTTGACGGGGTGCTTGACGTCCGCGGTGGCCGCGACATTGGCGACCGAACCCAGACCCGCCTCGTTCGAGAAGACGCCTCTCTTCAGGCCGGTCAGGACCACGGTGCCGATCATGCCGCCGATGGCGCTGGGCACGGTGAAGGCGTACTCGAAGATCATCACGAAGGCGTTGACCGCGCCGTCGATGTTGAAGCAGATGACGATGATGGCGAAGACGATCCACAGGAGCGCCATGTAGGGGACGACGTTGGCCGAGAACTTGGCCGCCGCCTTGAGCCCGCGGAAGATGATCAGCGCGGCGATGATGGCGATGATCAGCGCGAAGACGAGGTGGTTGTTGTCGAACTCGAAGGCGCCGCAGAGGGCGTTCGAGGCGTTGGTCGACTGGACCGCGACGAACCCGATGCCGAAGGTCAACACCAGGAGCACGGCGGCGACGATGCCCAGCTTGCGGTTCCCGAGCCCTTTGGAGGCATAATAGGCGGGGCCGCCGTAGAAGTGGCCGTCCTCCTTCTTCTCCTTGTAGATCTGCGCCAGCGTGGACTCCATGAAGCTGCTGGCCGAGCCGATGATGGCGAAGATCCACATCCAGAACACGGCACCGGGGCCTCCGGTGACGATGGCGGTGGCGACACCGGCGATGTTACCGACGCCGATACGCGCGCCCATTCCTATGCAGAACGCCTCGAACGAGGAGATCTTGGTGGTCTTCTTGCCTTCCGATACTCCCGAGAGGGCGAGCCTGGAGGTCTCCCTGATCCTGGCGATCTGCAGGAACTTCAGCTTGTAGGTGAACATGAGACCTAGGCCGATCAGGAAGACGAACGATATGCCCCAGAAGTAATCGTTGAAAAAGGCTATGCCGTCATTGACGGCATCGCTCAGTGAATCTAATCCCGACATTTCTTATCACACCAATGCCTGCGCGTCGGGGGCTTTCGCCGTCTGGGCGTGCAGGTCAGGTCGATGGTAATTGTACTTCCCCGACTGAGCGTTGAAAGCAAGTGTTTGTAATTAATATTTTTCCGAATCCGTTTCTACGAAATTCGTAGAATTTCTGACGCCCGAATGTGACAGTTGATGAAAAGATTGCGAGATTTAGCACTGTCCTAAACCATCGTCCGGAGATGTCAAAGAAGGTCATCCTTCCCTGTCCTTACCTTCGGAATCTTCCCCGCGGAACCTGCCGAAAATGGAGGTTTTCTTCTCTTCCGGCTCGGCGTTCTTCCCCCTGTAGTTCCCCACCTTGTACAATGTGCCAGGGTCCCTTCCGAAGTCGACCGAATCGTCCGAATGGAACACGGCGTACGGCCTCCCGTCGACCTCGTGCACCTCGGAGCTCACGCCGTACACCTCGCGGATGTTCTCCTCGGTGATGACCTCCTCCGGGGTCCCGTCGGAATGCACCTTCCCGTCCGAGAAGAGGATCAAACGGTCGCAGAAGCGCGAGGCGATGTTGAGGTCGTGGCAGATGGTGAGGACGATGATACCGTTCTTGTGGGCGATCTCGTGCAGGATCTTCATGACGTACATCTGGTAGTAGACGTCGAGGTTCGCGGTGGGCTCGTCGAGCATCAGGATGTCCGGCTCCTGGGCGAGGCCGCGGGCGATCATCATCTTCTGGTGCTG
>JBMNQO010000075.1:0-3936 GCA_050944195.1 Methanomethylophilus sp.
TCTGCCATGATAACCACCTTCCGGATTCGCCGCAAGCGGTACATTTCCGACAGGATCGCAATCCTGTGCCACCTCCGATGCTTATCCCTTATTTAAAGGGCACCTGCGCGCGAATGGCAATAAAGAGAGTGGAAATCCTCCAAACAACCGAAGAATCTTCCAACAAATCGCCGAGGCAACCGAAGAAAAACGTCACAAATCGCCGAAGAATATTCCAACAAATCGCCGAAGAAAAACGTCACAAATCGCCGAAGAATCTTAAATATCTGCAATGCAATCGTATGTGCCAGATGTCAGAAACTCCCGCCAACAGGAAATACCTCCCCAGGATTGTGGACGCCGAGCTTGATTTCAAGCTCCGGAGCAAGGGCGCCGTATGGATCAGGGGAACCAAGTGGTGCGGGAAATCGACCACTGCCATGAGGCACTCCAAGACCAGCATCCTGATGCAGGACGAGGAAACCCGCGAGCAGAACATCGCGCTCGCCGAGGCGGACCCCCACCTCTTCCTGAGCGGGGAGACGCCGGTCCTCATCGACGAATGGCAGGACATCCCGTTCATCTAGAACCAGGTCAGGACGGAGGTCGACGCCCGCAATGCCGTCGGGCAGTTCATCCTGACGGGCTCCCGGGCACCGAACGAGAAGGTGATCGACGAGGAGAGGCTGCATTCGGGGGTCGGGCGCATCGGCGACCTCACGATGAGGCCGATGAGCCTCTACGAGTCCGGAGAGAGCACGGGAGCGGTATCCCTCGAGAAGCTCTTCGCGGGGCAGGAGCCTCCCGGCGCCAAGTGCGATATGGGGATCTCCGAGTATTCGTTCCTGACGGCGCGGGGAGGATGGCCGTTCGCGGTGGGGAAATCCGATGACGTAGCGCTCCAGCAGGCTCCGGACTTCTACACCCGGATGGTCTCCACGGAGATGGTGAAAGGGACCAAGAGGGACCCGGAGCGCGTCGACCTGCTGATGAGGAGCTATGCCAGGAACTGCGCCACCCAGGCGAGCAACATCGTCCTCAAGAAGGATATCGCCGCCAATGAAGACAGCACTCTCAACGAGGACACCATCGTCGCCTATGTGAAGGACCTGAAGAAGCTCTTCGTGGTGGAGGAGTCCAAGGCCTGGAGGCCCAGCGTGAGGTCGAAGGCGGCGGTACGGGCCTCGAACACACGCTATTTCGTCGACCCGTCGATCGCCTGCGCGGCGCTCAGGATGGGGCCGAAGGCGCTGATCCGCGACATGAGCACCTTCGGGCCGCTCTTCGAGAACATGTGCGTGCGGGACCTCCGCGTGTACTCGCAGAGGCTGGGGGGAACCGTGAAGCATTACCGCGACTCCGCCGGGCTGGAGTGCGACGCGATCATCGACCTCTCCGACGGGAGATGGGCGGCGGCGGAGATCAAGCTGGGAGGGCATGCCGCCCTCGATGAGGCGGCCGAGAATCTCCTGAAGCTCCGCGACCTCGTCGGCGAGGACAACCAGCCTGCCTTCCAGATGATCATCTCCGGCACTCCCGGGGCTTCGTACCGCCGCAAGGACGGCGTGATCGTCGTTCCGCTCGGACTCCTGGGGCCGTGAGACGATGGCGGACGGGATCGATGTTCCCGCATTCGACATCGGGGAGGGGCGCCCCGTTCCCGGGAAGAGCAGGCGCGTGGAATTCCCCGGTCCCGGGGAGAAGGCGTCCTCCGCGGAGGATGCGGAGCGCTTCATCATCGCCGAGCTGGCACATCGCGGGTACGAGGTCTTCGACGCCTACGCGGACGGTTCCCGCATGTCGATGATGGGCGTGAGGAACGGGACGAGGATCTACGTCCGCGCGGTGCAGAAGCTCGATGATTCCAATGCGAAGCGGGAGCTCGCCGCCTTCCGCCGCGCCCCGGACTTCTTCCCGAAGCACATCGTGTCCGTGGAGCCGATCGACCTCACGCAGGACATGTGCGGCTTCAGGTTCCGGACCCTTGAGGAGTTCCTCTCGTCAAAAGATTATTGAGATCTCCACTCCTGAAATCTCAGAAGAAATCGTCAAGCGACGAGGTCTTCCCGGCCCCGCCCTTCTCCTTCGCCTTGCTCTTGGCAGGCGCCTTCTTGGCCGGCTTCTCCGAGCTGCCCCCGTCCATCAGGGTGGTCTGCTGGGAGCCCGCCAGCAGGTCCTCCTCCTTCCACCCGTAGATCTCGGTGATGCGGGAGGCCATCTGCGCGATGCGCTCGGCGTAGTAGCGGTAGTCCGGGGTGCCCTCGAACGGGGTCCCGCTGACGTACGGCTCGACCTCCTGCGGGGTCTTGGAGGCGTCGGTGACGATCCAGGAGACCTTCATCCCGGGGATGAAGTTGTAGCCCTTGGCGATCAGCTTCTTGGCGGCCTGCACGTTGGCCATCCGTTCGGGGTTCTCGTAGGCGTCCAGCCCCCGGCAGGTGCGGGAGATGACGAGGTCCTCGGGCGGGACCTTGCCGTCGAGGAGGTCGCGGATGGCGTCCTTGACCATCTTCAGCGCCCCGTCGATGTCCTCGTCGAGGATCATCTCGAAGAGCTGCATGAGCACCCGGCTCTGCATGTCGAAGGAGTCCGAGCGGCGGATCTCGTACCCGCGCACCAGGAGCTCGTCCTGCTTCTCCGGCCAGACCACCCTCCCGACGTACCTCTTCTTCATCCCGTGGGAGAACATCGGCTCCATGAGCTTCTCGAACTCCAGGGTCTTGCCGTCCTTGGAGAAGCGCTCCGCCTGCTCGGTGCCGAACTTGACGGAGCCCTCGATGTCGTGGTAGGGCGAGAGGACGAACACCGAGTCGGTGTCGCCGTAGATGACGGGGTAGCCGTCCCCTTCCAGCTGCTTGATGATCCCGGTGATGTAGAAGCGGGCGAAGCTGGTGATGGAGGAGCCGATGCTCTTGTCGGTGAAGCGGTAGAAGTCGCTGGCGAACACCCCGTAGAAGGTGTTCATCACCACCTTGACGGCGGCCTGCAGGCCGTTGAGGTAGTCGTGCTCCTCCGGGTCCTTGGTCTCCTTCATGCGCTTCTTGATGGAGTCCCTCTGCTCCATCAGCCCCGAGAGGATGATCGGCAGCAGCCCCCGCTTGCGCTCGGGCGACATGTAGCGGGCGCCCGAGGGGGCGACGATCTCCCCGTCGTCGCAGAGGGTGGTGAAGCAGATGTTGTTGGCGATGATCAGCGAGGGGTACATCGATTTGAAGTCGAGGACCACCACCCAGTGGTAGAGTCCCGGCTTCATGGTGTGCACGTAGCCTCCTTCGATTCTATCCTCGCGGGCCGCCCTCCTCCGCCCGTTCATGGGCACCCCGACCCCGTTGCGGTCGGCGGCGCGGATGAGCAGGGAGTCGGCGAGGGTGGAGGTCCCGGAGACCAGGACGTCCTCCGCCGGGAGCTTGGTGACCGCTGCGAGATCGAGCCCTTTGCGGACGGTCTCGACCTTCAGCAGAATACGAAGTGCCAGATTGGCATCTTGTATGCAATATTTCAGGACCTTGTCGCGGTTCTTGTTCCACTCCTCGTCCATGTGCCCGGGGTCGACATCGAGCTTCTGCTCCCCGAGCACCTGCAGGGAGACCGCGTTGAGGGTCTCCTGCTTGGGGCGGAGCTCCCGCTTGGCCGCCCACCAGGCGTCCACGATGAGCCTCCCCTTGACCCTCCAGAACCTTCCGGAGAAGAGCTTGGGCTCGCCCCCGTCCCGCCCCCAGGGGAGGGCGTCCTTCATCTTGAGGGCCTCCGCCCGCTCCATGATCTTGCGGATGTCGTAGTTGTCGATGTTGTAGCCGGTGATGACGTCGGGGTCCTCGCGCTTGATCAGCTCGGCGAACCCGCTGATGATGTCGCTCTCGGCGCCCCAGAGGGGGTCCGGCACCCGGAACTCCCCGCCCTCCTCGACCTCGGTGCAGATGCAGTAGATGTGCTGGTCGGTGATGCTGTTCTCGATGT
>JBMNQO010000076.1:0-3914 GCA_050944195.1 Methanomethylophilus sp.
TCTGCCATGATAACCACCTTCCGGATTCGCCGCAAGCGGTACATTTCCGACAGGATCGCAATCCTGTGCCACCTCCGATGCTTATCCCTTATTTAAAGGGCACCTGCGCGCGAATGGCAATAAAGAGGAGGAAAATCCTGCAAACAACCGAAGAATCTTCCAACAAATCGCCGAGGCAACCGAAGGAAAACGTCACAAATCGCTGAAGGAAAACGTCACAAATCGCCGAAGAATCTTAATTATCTGCAATGCAATCGTATGTGCCAGATGTCAGAAACTCCCGCCAACGGGAAATACCTCCCCAGGATTGTGGACGCCGAGCTTGATTTCAAGCTCCGGAGCAAGGGCGCCGTATGGATCAGAGGAACCAAGTGGTGCGGGAAATCGACCACTGCCATGAGGCACTCCAAGACCAGCATCCTGATGCAGGACGAGGAAACCCGCGAGCAGAACATCGCCCTCGCCGAGGCGGACCCCCACCTCTTCCTGAGCGGGGAGACGCCGGTCCTCATCGACGAATGGCAGGACATCCCGTTCATCTGGAATCAGGTCAGGACGGAGGTCGACGCCCGCAATGCCGTCGGGCAGTTCATCCTGACGGGCTCCCGGGCACCGAACGAGAAGGTGATCGACGAGGAGAGGCTGCATTCGGGGGTCGGGCGCATCACCGACCTCACGATGAGGCCGATGAGCCTCTACGAGTCCGGAGAGAGCACGGGAGCGGTATCCCTCGAGAAGCTCTTCGCGGGGCAGGAGCCTCCCGGCGCCAAGTGCGATATGGGGATCTCCGAGTATTCGTTCCTGACGGCGCGGGGAGGATGGCCGTTCGCGGTGGGGAAATCCGATGACGTAGCGCTCCAGCAGGCTCCGGACTTCTACACCCGGATGGTCTCCACGGAGATGGTGAAAGGGACCAAGAGGGACCCGGAGCGCGTCGACCTGCTGATGAGGAGCTATGCCAGGAACTGCGCCACCCAGGCGAGCAACATCGTCCTCAAGAAGGATATCGCCGCCAATGAAGACAGCACTCTCAACGAGGACACCATCGTCGCCTATGTGAAGGACCTGAAGAAGCTCTTCGTGGTGGAGGAGTCCAAGGCCTGGAGGCCCAGCGTGAGGTCGAAGGCGGCGGTACGGGCCTCGAACACACGCTATTTCGTCGACCCGTCGATCGCCTGCGCGGCGCTCAGGATGGGGCCGAAGGCGCTGATCCGCGACATGAGCACCTTCGGGCCGCTCTTCGAGAACATGTGCGTGCGGGACCTCCGCGTGTACTCGCAGAGGCTGGGGGGAACCGTGAAGCATTACCGCGACTCCGCAGGGCTGGAGTGCGACGCGATCATCGACCTCTCCGACGGGAGATGGGCGGCAGCGGAGATCAAGCTGGGAGGGCATGCCGCCCTCGACGAGGCGGCCGAGAACCTCCTGAAGCTCCGCGACCTCGTCGGCAAGGACAACCCGCCTGCTTTCCAGATGGTCATCTCCGGCACTCCCGGGGCTTCGTACCGCCGCAAGGACGGCGTGATCGTCGTCCCGCTCGGACTCCTGGGGCCGTGAGACGATGGCGGAAGGGATCGATGTTCCCGCATTCGACATCGGGACGGGGCGTCCCATTCCCGGGAAGAGCAGGCGCGTGGAATTCCCCGGTCCCGGGGAGAAGGCGTCCTCCGCGGAAGACGCGGAGCGCTTCATCATCGCCGAGCTGGCACATCGCGGATACGAGGTCTTCGACGCCTACGCGGACGGTTCCCGCATGTCGGTGATGGGCGTGAGGAACGGGACGAGGATCTACGTCCGCGCGGTGCAGAAGCTCGATGATTCCAACGCGAAGCGGGAGCTCGCCGCCTTCCGCCGCGCCCCTGATTTCTTCCCGAAGCACATCGTCTCCGTGGAGCCGATATCACTCACGCAGGACATGTGCGGATTCAGGTTCAGGACTTTGGCAGAGTTCCTCTCGTCAAAGGATTATTGAGATCTTCACTCCTGAAAAACTCAGAAGAAATCGTCGAGCGACGAGGTCTTCCCGGCCCCGCCCTTCTCCTTCGCCTTGCTCTTGGCAGGCGCCTTCTTGGCCGGCTTCTCCGAGCTGCCCCCGTCCATCAGGGTGGTCTGCTGCGAGCCCGCCAGCAGGTCCTCCTCCTTCCACCCGTAGATCTCGGTGATGCGGGAGGCCATCTGCGCGATGCGCTCGGCGTAGTAGCGGTAGTCCGGGGTGCCCTCGAACGGGGTCCCGCTGACGTACGGCTCGACCTCCTGCGGGGTCTTGGAGGCGTCGGTGACGATCCAGGAGACCTTCATCCCGGGGATGAAGTTGTAGCCCTTGGCGATCAGCTTCTTGGCGGCCTGCACGTTGGCCATCCGTTCGGGGTTCTCGTAGGCGTCCAGCCCCCGGCAGGTGCGGGAGATGACGAGGTCCTCGGGCGGGACCTTGCCGTCGAGGAGGTCGCGGATGGCGTCCTTGACCATCTTCAGCGCCCCGTCGATGTCCTCGTCGAGGATCATCTCGAAGAGCTGCATGAGCACCCGGCTCTGCATGTCGAAGGAGTCCGAGCGGCGGATCTCGTACCCGCGCACCAGGAGCTCGTCCTGCTTCTCCGGCCAGACCACCCTCCCGACGTACCTCTTCTTCATCCCGTGGGAGAACATCGGCTCCATGAGCTTCTCGAACTCCAGGGTCTTGCCGTCCTTGGAGAAGCGCTCCGCCTGCTCGGTGCCGAACTTGACGGAGCCCTCGATGTCGTGGTAGGGCGAGAGGACGAACACCGAGTCGGTGTCGCCGTAGATGACGGGGTAGCCGTCCCCTTCCAGCTGCTTGATGATCCCGGTGATGTAGAAGCGGGCGAAGCTGGTGATGGAGGAGCCGATGCTCTTGTCGGTGAAGCGGTAGAAGTCGCTGGCGAACACCCCGTAGAAGGTGTTCATCACCACCTTGACGGCGGCCTGCAGGCCGTTGAGGTAGTCGTGCTCCTCCGGGTCCTTGGTCTCCTTCATGCGCTTCTTGATGGAGTCCCTCTGCTCCATCAGCCCCGAGAGGATGATCGGCAGCAGCCCCCGCTTGCGCTCGGGCGACATGTAGCGGGCGCCCGAGGGGGCGACGATCTCCCCGTCGTCGCAGAGGGTGGTGAAGCAGATGTTGTTGGCGATGATCAGCGAGGGGTACATCGATTTGAAGTCGAGGACCACCACCCAGTGGTAGAGCCCCGGCTTCATGGTGTGCACGTACCCTCCTTCAATACGGTCCTCGCGGGCCGCCCTCCTCCGCCCGTTCATGGGCACCCCGACCCCGTTGCGGTCGGCGGCGCGGATGAGCAGGGAGTCTGCGAGGGTGGAGGTCCCGGAGACCAGGACGTCCTCCGCCGGGAGCTTGGTGACCGCCGCGAGATCGAGCCCTTTGCGGACAGTTTCAACTTTGAGTAAAATGCGAAGTGCCAGATTGGCGTCCTGTATGCAGTACTTCAGGACCTTGTCGCGGTTCTTGTTCCACTCCTCGTCCATGTGCCCGGGGTCGACGTCGAGCTTCTGCTCCCCGAGCACCTGCAGGGAGACCGCGTTGAGGGTCTCCTGCTTCGGGCGGAGCTCCCGCTTGGCCGCCCACCAGGCGTCCACGATGAGCCTCCCCTTGACCCTCCAGAACCGTCCGGAGAAGAGCTTGGGCTCGCCCCCGTCCCTCCCCCAGGGGAGGGCATCCTTCATCTTGAGGGCCTCCGCCCGCTCCATGATCTTGCGGATGTCGTAGTTGTCGATGTTGTAGCCGGTGATGACGTCGGGGTCCTCGCGCTTGATCAGCTCGGCGAACCCGCTGATGATGTCGCTCTCGGCGCCCCAGAGGGGGTCCGGCACCCGGAACTCCCCGCCCTCCTCGACCTCGGTGCAGATGCAGTAGATGTGCTGGTCGGTGATGCTGTTCTCGATGT
>JBMNQO010000077.1:0-3666 GCA_050944195.1 Methanomethylophilus sp.
GCTCGTGCGTGAGGTACTTGGGGTTCACCGAATCGGTTATCTCCCGCACCCGCGGGCTGTTGAAGGGGCGGTGCTGGTCGATTTCGTTGGCGCGGGCGTAGGCGCGCTTGAGGAAATCCTTCCACGGTTCCCCCTCGTGGCGGGAATCGTCCTTTATGCGGGAGCGGAAGCCCGCCGTGGTGCTCAGCTGGAGGTGCATCGTGATGATGCGGTCCGACATGTCCAGCGGGTACCTGTCGGTGACGGCGAGGACGCCGTCGATGGCGCTGTCCTCGTCGGTCGCGCAGTCCATGGTGTTCATCAGGTGGCCGGTGTCGAGGGTGAAGCCCCAGTTGTCGAACTCCAGCTTCCGTTCCAGCACCCGCCATTCGTTCGGGCTGCGGAGCTTGAGGCCCTCCCACCAGAGGTTCTCGAAGGCGAGGGTGAACGGCGGCTCGTGCAGGGGGAAGACCTTCACGGCCTCGTTCATCATCTCCGCGAAGTCCCCGATGATGCGGAGGTCGTCGCTCTCGTGCTTTCTCTTCAGGACCTGCCGCATGTCGGTGTTGCCCGCGTGCAGCACTCCGTAGGCGGGGACGAGCGGGGCGGCGGCGCGGATCATCTTCCTGATGTTATGGACCATCTCCTCGCGGTCCTTCCCGAAGGAGAAGTAGGTCAGATCCTCGTTCTCGGAACCCTCATACAAACGGCCCTCCCAAGCACTGTGCCAGTCGATCGCATATGGGAGGTGCACGGAGAACACCTCGGGGATGCCGTAGACCTTCCGGTCGACGGGGTCCATGAGGGTGAAGAGCTCGAGCCCGGTCACCCCGAAAGAGGACAATCTCTCCTGCAGGGCCCCCTCGCCGGGGATGTCCGCGGGGTTCTCGAAAACGGACCAGCTGTGAAGGTGCCGCATCTCAGATTAACTGGAAGGCGGCGTTGAGCGCGGCCTCGACGGCCTTGATCTTGGTGTCCCCGCTGCCGATGATGATGGCGTCGTCCGGCGTGATGCCGGTGTCCCGGCGGATCTTGTAGGCCAGCTCCGGGGAGCGCTCGTCCATGTTCCAGTCGGGCGGGATCATGAGCTTCCCGCCGCGGATGACGAGGGTGGTGCAGCCCGTCGCGCCCGCCTTGATGCCGGCGTCGCGCTGCTCCATGCCGTTGACGATCTTGTTGGCCACGCCGTACACGATGACGCCCTGCTGGACGGGACCGGTGGCGGACTCCGCGTCGATCTGCACGTCGGTCATGCGGAGCGGGATCTGGTCCAGGAAGGACTTGCCCGCCGCCGTGATGGAGATGCCGGTCTGCTTGATGTCGACGAAGCCCCATTCCCTGAACTTCTCGAGGATGCGGCGCATGCTGCCCTCGCCGACGCCCGACTCGGCGGCCAGGCGCTTGCGGCCCATGGTCCTCCCGTCGGAGAGCAGGTAGAGCGAGTAGTAGACGTTGGCGTCCGTGAAACGGAACATCGGCCCGAAGGCCGGGATATCCATGATCTTCATTTTCACCACATTCCCGGGGCAGTCCATAAGCCTGCCAGGTTGGAGCAGTGACAGGTATCGGATTGTGTTGCTTTTATAGATTTTTAATAAAGTTTAGGAGCCGGGGGCGGCCGCAACGGCCGCCCTCCCGGCTCAGAAGGTCTGGATCTTCCCGGCGATGATCTTCTCGGAGACCTTGTCGATGTTGTCGAGCCAGTAGGCGGCGATCGAGTAGGCCTCGCTCTGCCACTGGGGCAGCTTGGACTCGAGGAGCTTCTTGTCGTCCGAGATGATGTTGATGCTCGCGTTCAGCGGGTCGGAGATGGTGTGCCCGATCTGGGACAGCAGGCGCACGTTGATCTCGGCGTCGCCGCCCACGGCCTTCGCGACGTCCTTGGCGATGATGTTGGAGAGGACGTTGTAGATCTTCCCGACGTGGGTGATGGGGTTCTTCCCGGAGGTCGCCTCCATGGACATGGGGCGGAAGGGGGTGATGAGCCCGTTGCACCTGTTGCCGCGGCCGACGGAGCCGTCGTCGCCCATCTCCTGGGAGAGGCCGGTGACGGTCAGGTAGTACACGCCGCGCTTGTAGTCGTCGCCGGTGTTGACGTCGACCTTCAGCTTCTCGTCTTTGCCGTACTTGTCGATGACACCCTCGCCGAAGTCCTGGACGGACTTGGTGAGCTGCTCGACGGACGCCTTGTAGGAGTGGGGGTCGTCGATGAAGCGGTCGACCATGGCGGCCGCGATGGTCATGGTGATGTTCTTCCCGACGCGGGAGCACATGACCTTGACGTCCTGCCCGACCTCGGGGAGGGTCTTCTTGAGCTTGCCGTTGATGTAGTTCTCGGTCCTCTTGGTCAGCTCGTCGGTGACCGAGAAGGGGGCGTACCCGACGCCGAAGGAGGTGTCGTTGGAGAGGTAGTTGGACGCCTTGTACACGCCGGTGAGGTCGTCCGAGCCCATCCCGAGCTTGGTGTCGAGGATGATGTCCGAGTCGACGTCCAGGTAGGGGTAGGTCTTCTTCAGGAACTTGCGCACGCCCTTGAGGGCGGTGGTCTCGACGGGGAGGGCGTACTCCTTGCCGTCCTTCTCGACGTAGGTGGTGGCCCTGCCGTCCATCAGGACGTACACGGGCTTGACGATGACGCCGCCTCCGAAGCGGGGGCGGGAGATGCCGGCCACGACCTCGGTCTGGTCGGTGTTGTGGTGGAGGACGTGACCGACCTCCTTGATGTACATCGCGCAGAGGGACTCGGACACAGTCTCGGCGATGCCGTCCGCGACGGAATCGGGGTGGCCGATACCTTTCCTCTCGACAATCTCGATCTGCCTTTTGGGGACGGGGACCTGCTCGATCCCGTTAACGTAGATGTTCTTCTTCTTGGACGCCATGGTAACCCACTTGGCAGTTTCGTACGCGCTGGTTATTAATAATAAGAATTGATAAAAATATTCAAATAAGCATAATAGTTTAGGTGTGAATTATGAAATTTCCCCCGGCATCGGACATAAGGAGAATGAGGAAGGCGATGGACGTCACCCAGACCGAGCTGTCCAAGCAGTCGGGGGTCTCCCAGAGCACGATCGCCAAGATAGAGAGGGGGAGGATCTCGGCCAGCTACGAGACCGTGGTCAAGCTCTTCGAGACCCTCGACGACATGGCCAAGGGCGGGAAGCACGACGTCACCGCGGCCGACGTGGCCTCCAAGGATGTGGTCAGCGTCCAGAGCACCGACCGGGTGCGGGTGGCGTCCGAGCTCATGAGGACCACCGGCTTCTCCCAGCTGCCGGTGCTGAAGGGCGACACCCCCGTCGGCAGCATCTCCGAGAAGTCCATCTTCGAGAGGATCCGCGCCGGGAAGACCATGGAGGAGCTCAAGGACTCGCAGGTCTCCGCCATCATGGACGATTCCTTCCCGGTGGTCAACGAGTCCACCCCGATGTCCTCGGTGACCGCCATGATGAGCGACTTCAACGCCGTGCTCGTGGCCAGGAAGGGCCGGCTGGTCGGGATCATCACCAAGGCCGACATCCTCAAGTTCGTCTGAACGGGAATTTCCGGAAAATTATCAGCGGATCGTTTCGATGCCGCCGCGGGTGACGCGGAACTGGTCCATGTCCGACGGGAGGTACACATGCTCCCCGAAGACCTCCGCCGCGTCCTCCCTCACGACCGTCTTGTCGCGGTAGCGGTTGC
>JBMNQO010000078.1:0-3651 GCA_050944195.1 Methanomethylophilus sp.
TCATCTGCTTCGTGCTGATGCTGGCGGTCAGGAAGTTCAGCCACAAGGAGGCGGTGCGCCGTGACTGAGATCAGGCTCGAGCACGTCTTCAAGACCTTCAGCGGGGGCATCAAGGCCTCCGACGACCTCAATCTGACAGTCAACGACGGGGAGTACCTCTGCCTCCTCGGCCCGACCGGAGCGGGCAAGACCACCGCCCTGCGGATGATCTGCGGGCTCACCAAGCCCGACTCCGGGAAGATCACCTTCGACGGGGAGGATGTCTCCAACATCCCGGTCAGCGAGCGCCGCACCGCGATGATGTCCCAGACGTACGCCCTCTTCCCGATGATGGACGTCTACAACAACGTCATGTTCTCGCCCAAGATCAAGAAGTGGAGCGAGGAGGACACCCAGAAGCTCGCCACCTCCATGATCGACATGGTCCACATGGGGAAGAAGGCGAACAGCATGCCCGGCGAGCTCTCCGGCGGGCAGCAGCAGAGGGCGGCCCTCGCCCGCGCTTTGGCATCGGATTCCAAGATCCTGCTGCTCGACGAGCCCCTGAGGGCGCTCGACGCGAGGCTCAGGATCGAGCTCCGGAAGGAGCTGAAGTCGATGGTCAAGGACATGGGGCTGACCGCCATCCACGTCACCCACGACCAGGACGAGGCGATGGAGCTGGCCGACCGCATCGCCATCATCAGGAAGGGGAAGGTGATCCAGGTGGGGACGCCCAGGGACATCTTCCTGAACCCCGCGACGCCGTTCGCCGCCAACTTCCTGGGGAGGTCCAACATCTTCTCCGGGAAGCTGCTCTCGTCGGACTCCGACCACTCGGAGATCGAGGTCCTGCCGGGGACGGTCATCCGCGCCCGGCCGACCGACTTGGAGATAGGATCGGAGGTCGTGGTCGCGGTGAAGGTCGGGACCACCGTTCCCGAGGTCCCGGGGGCGGAGGAGGACGTGCAGGACAAGCACCTGCCCGACGTCCTCCCCGAGGGGTACCTGCACGGGAAGGTCGCGAGGGTGCTCTACGAGGGCGCCACCATCACCGTGGAGACCGAGGTCGAGGGGATCGGCATCGTCTCGAGCCAGCGGTCCAGCAGGAGGTATGAAGCGTATCAGCCGGGGATGGAGGTCTCCATCACCTGGCAGCCGGAGAAGGCGTCGGTGTTCCCGATGCCCGAGGGAGGTCTGGAGGAGGAGATGCGCCTTGACTGAGGATGCCGTCAATAAGGAACAGGCGAAGCCGCCGAAGATCCGCCTCGAGCACGTCTCGATGAGGTTCGGCGACTTCTACGCCGTGCACGACATCAGCCTCGAGGTGGCCGAGGGCGAGTACGTTACCGTCCTCGGCCCCAGCGGCTGCGGGAAGACCTCGCTCATCAAGGTCATCTCGGGCATCTGGACGCCGACCGAGGGGAAGGTCTACATCGACGGGGAGGACGTCACCGGCGTGCCCCTGGAGGACCGCGACGTCGGGTACGTGTTCCAGAACATCGCGCTCTTCCCGAACATGACCAACCAGAAGAACGCCGAGTACGGGCCGCGGGTCCGCGGGATCGAGGAGAGCGAGCGTAAGGCCACCGCCGAGAAGTACCTGAAGCTCGTTGGGATGCTCGACCGCGCCGGGATGTTCCCGCAGGAGCTCTCGGGCGGGGAGAAGCAGAAAGTGGCAATTGCAAGAGCGCTCTCCTCGGGCTCGAAGATCCTGATGCTGGACGAGCCCCTGTCGGCCCTCGACGCGAGGGTCAGGATGGAGCTGCGGTACGAGATCCGCCGCATCGTCAAGGAGCTGGGGATCACCGTGCTGCATGTGACGCACGACCAGGAGGAGGCCATGTCGGTCTCCGACCGCATCGTGCTGATGAAGCGGGGCACCGTCCACGAGACGGGCTCCCCGCTGGAGATCTACCGCAACCCGAAGACGGTGTTCGCGGCCTACTTCATCGGCGAGATCAACCTGCTCACGGGCGTGGTCGACAGCCGCACGATGAAGGGCTGGACGAGGATCCGCCTCAGGGGCGGGAAGACCGTCAAGGCGGGCCCCTGCCCGCTGGCGGAGGGCGAGCCCGTCGTGCTGGCGGTCCGCCCGGAGAACGTGTACACCACCGACGACGGCATCCGCGCGAAGGTGCTGGGGTCGGTGTTCATGGGGACCTACTGGAGGGTCAGGGTGAGGACGGAGACCGACGACAACGTCGAGTACAACCTCTCCGACAACCTCGACCCGCCGGAGGCCGGCAGCACCGTGTGCATCAGCTTCAACAAGGAGATGACGCAGGTGTTCCTGATGCCGGAAGAGGGACTATCGGAGGCGATCAGTCTTGAGTGATAACAACAACAAAGCATTGCTGGATTGGTTCGGGAAGAGGAAGGAGAGCTCGGTGGCGGAGGAGGCGCGCGGGCACGCGCTCTCGGTCAGCGACTGCATCTCAGATCTGAAGAACATCCTCGAGCGCATGGCGGCCGGGGACCCCGAGGGGGCGAAGAAGGGCATCGAGAGGCTCATCCTCGCCGCGGACGAGGCCTCCCGCATCAGCGAGCGGATCTGCGCCCGCATCAGCCGGGGCGAGATCGACCCCCGCGCGAGGATGGATTTGATAAGGTACGTGAGGAAGACCCAGAACGTCGCCGAGTTTGCCAAGGAGGGCGCCATCAGGACGCAGCTGGCGATCGAGACCTCGGTCCGGGTGCCCCCCGAGATCTGGCAGGAGATCGCCAACACCGTCTCCGAGCTGATCGAGGAGATCAGGTACATGGCGGCCGCCATCGAGGCGCTCGACAGCGACACCAAGGAGGCCAACCGGCAGGCCGAGGCCGTCAGCGACCAGGAGCGGGTCATCGACGGGCTCTACTACTCCACCCTCAAGCACATCAACCTCTCCGACATGGACACCAGGGCCCTGCTCATCATCTCGGGCCTGGTGGAGTGCGTCGAGGAGGCCGCCGACGCCGGCAAGGACTGCGTCGACATCATCCAGATCATGATTGCCTCGAAGGGGATCTGAATGGGCCGGATGTTCGGGACCAACGGCATCAGGGGCGTCGTCAACAAGGACATGAACGTCGCCCTGGCCCTGCAGATCGGCAAGGCCGTCGGGAAGGAGTTCCCGGGCCGGGTGGCGGTCGGCACCGACACCCGCCTCTCGGCCGACATGCTCACCTCCGCGGTCGCCTCCGGGCTGATGGCGGTGGGATGCGACGTAGACCTCCTGGGGATGCTCCCCACCCCTGCCATCCAGTATTATGTGAAGACGCATGACGACGTGGCCGCCGCGGTGGTGGTCACGGCCTCCCACAACCCTCCCGAGTTCAACGGGCTGAAGGTCATCGCCTCCGACGGCACCGAGGCCTCCAAGGACGAGGAGGAGGCCATCGAGGACCTCTACGACACCGAGATCGAGACCGTCGCCTGGGACAAGGCGGGGAGGGCCCGCCGGGTCGACGGGGCGGACGAGGACTATGTGGACGCCGTGCTCTCCAGGGCCGACGTCAAGGCCATCCAGGACGCCAAGCTGACGGTCGTCCTCGACTGCGCCAACGGCGCCTCCTGCTACACCTCGCCCCTGCTCCTGCGGAAGCTCGGGGTGCGGGCCATCATGCTCAACTCCTCCCCCGACGGCACCTTCCCGGGGCACCCCTCGGAGCCCACGGCGGAGAACCTCG
>JBMNQO010000079.1:0-3532 GCA_050944195.1 Methanomethylophilus sp.
CATCGCGGGCATCTCGAGCCTCTCGGGGGACGGCTACGTGCACACCGGCCAGGTTTACATCAACAGCCTCTTCGGCTCCAACCCGGCCTCGGTGGACATCACCCTGGAACTGCAGGACGGGCGCTCGCTGCCCATCCTCAGCGTCTGCACCAAGGACGTCCCCGGTTACAGCGTCTACACCTTCCGCTTCAAGGAGGAGAACCTCTGCGACGGGACCTTCATGGTGAAGATCGTCTTCCATTACCACAGCAAGAGCATCACCCTCGACGCCGCCTTCAGGATGAGCATCGACGCCTACGGGAAGGCCACCATCACCGAGGGGCCCGTCACCGCCGTCATGACCTTCGACAAGCAGCTCGACGAGGTGGACAGGGAGAGCACTGCATGACCGGCGCCGAGGACATCTCGAACAACCTCCTGCTCTACGGCCCCCCGGGGACGGGTAAGACCTACAACGTGGTCAACTACGCCGTGGCCATCATCGAGGACAAGCCCCTCGACCAGGTGAAGGAGGAGGGGTACGACCTCGCCCTCCGGAAGTACGACCGCTACATGAAGCTGGGGAGGGTCGCCTTCATGACCTTCCACCAGTCGCTCAGCTACGACGACTTCATCGAGGGGATCCGCCCCGCCGTGCGCGAGGACGGGTCGATGGTCTACGTCCCCTCCCCCGGCGTGTTCTACAAGTTCTGCCGGGACTCGGAGAACCCCGAGCCGGTGGGCGCCGGCATCCCCCAGGCCCTCCGCCGGGTCTTCCCGGCGGCCTCCGTCTGGGCGGTCGCGCCCGGGGGCTTCGGGGACAGCGAGGAGCGGCAGAGCGCCCTCGAGGGCGGCACCCTCCCGCTGAGCTGCCTCCCCGACGGCATCATCCAGGGGGACATCGTCATCTCGATGTACTCGAAGGACGACGCCGACGCCGTCGGCATCGTGAAGGACGTCGAGGGCGGCGATGCCAAGGTCCAGTGGGCCATCGTCCGGCCCCCCGGCCCGCTGTGCGGGATCAGGGTGCCCTTCGCGCCCGCCCACATCTTCCCGAAGGCCTCGGACTTCCTGCGCCTGCTGGAGAAGGAGTACCCCGTCTTCCGGGACAGGGGGAACTGCGTCTTCATCATCGATGAGATCAACAGGGGAAACATCTCGAGGATCTTCGGTGAGCTGATCACCCTCCTGGAATCGTCCAGGAGGAAGGGCATGCCGGAGTGCCTGGAGGTCTACCTCCCGCAGATGAAGGTCAAGTTCTCGGTCCCGCAGAAGGTCTATGTTCTGGGGACCATGAACACCGCCGACCGTTCGCTGACCGCGCTCGACACCGCCCTCCGGAGGAGGTTCCAGTTCGTCGAGATGCTGCCGGACCCCGACGTCCTCAAGGGACGGAGGGTGGCCGACGTCGACCTCACCCGCCTGCTGCGGACGATCAACAAGCGCGTCGAGGCGCTGTACGACCGCGAGCACACGCTGGGTCATGCGTACTTCATCCGCGTGAAGACCATCGACGACCTCGCCGAGGTCTTCACCAACAACGTCATCCCGCTGCTGCAGGAGTACTTCTTCGACGACTACGAGAAGATGAGCTGGGTGCTGGGGCACGGCGACGACCCGCGGAAGTGCGACTTCATCAAGCCGCGCAAGCGGAGCAACTTCCAGATGCTGTTCAACCTCCCGGACGTCTACGACATCGTCTCGGACCCGCGGGTCTACCACGACCCGCACAGCTACATCGCCATCTACAAGGGCGAGGCGGAGTGAGGGGGCCGGAAGGCCCTCTCCCCCGCTGTTTTCCTTATAAACGATAGAAGAGGGCTGGCAACCCGTAAATCGTCCCCTGCCGATACCCTCCGCATGTCTTCCACTGTCAATGTGAACATGCGCGTCTGCGACCGGACCTGCCGTATCACCGCCACCCACCGCGAGGACGGCGGGGACGACGTGGTCATGGAGTCCAACTGCACCAAGCTCCAGCAGATGGCCCAGGCCCTCAACGGGAGCGTGTCCCAGAACGATATCCTCGACGTCTACAGCAGCAAGGTCATGACCCCCGAGGTCCGCGCCAACGTCTGCCTCGAGTGCCTCGCCGTCCCGGCCATCTTCAACGCCTGCTGGCTCGAGGAGGGCATGATCTCCAAGAACATGGCCCGCAAGTGCAAGTTCAACTCCGTCGACTTCGACGAGATCTGAAATCAGTCCAACCGCTCCCGCCCCCGCGCGTGATTTATTAGAAGAACGCCATCAGGCGACCGGGATACAATGCAGCCGATTGCCGAGGACCAGGCATACGTCTACGTGGGCGGGAAGAAACTCCGCCGCGGCTACACCACCGGCACCTCGGCCGCGGCCGCCTCCCGCGCGGCCGCCGAGGCGCTGCTCACGGGGAAGGCCCCCGAGTACGTGGAGATCGTCACCCCCAAGGGCATCCCCGTGAGGGTGGAGGTCGTCTCCTGGCACATCGACGGGGACACCGCCTCCGCGTCCGTCCGCAAGGACGGCGGGGACGACGCCGATGATACCAACGGGGCGGAGATCGTATCGACCGTCTCCAAAATCCCCGACGGGTTCATTATTGACGGCGGGGAGGGCGTCGGGCGGGTCACCCGCCGCGGGCTAGACCAGCCGGTCGGGGCCGCCGCCATCAACCACGTCCCCCGCAGCATGATCGGGGAGAGCCTGCGGGACGTCGCGGAATCCTGCGGATACAAGGGCGGGCTTTCGGCAGTAATTTCTGTTCCAGAAGGCAGGAAGATCGCGGAGAAGACGTTCAACCCCCGTCTCGGCATCGAGGGCGGGATCTCGATCCTGGGAACCTCAGGCATCGTCGAGCCGATGAGCGAGACAGCCTTATTGGGATCCATCAAGGCCGAGATGAAGGTCTTCATGGCCCAGGGCCGGAAGGTCATCCTCACGGTGCCTGGCAACTACGGGAAGGACTTCGCCAAGGCCTACCCGGGGCTGGAGGGCATCCAGCCGGTCGAGTGCAGCAACTTCATCGGCGACTTCCTGGACATGGCCGCAGAGCTGGGCGCCGAGGGCGTCCTGCTGGTCGGGAACCTCGGGAAGCTGGTCAAAGTGGCCGGGGGCATCATGAACACCCACTCCCGCAACGCCGACGCGAGGATGGAGATCCTCGCCTCCAACGCGATCATGGCGGGCGCCACCGCCGAGGACGCGAAGGAGATCATGGGATGCATCTCCACCGACGATGCGCTGGAGGTCCTCGATAAGAAGGGCCTCATCAAACCCGTGATGGACATCCTCATCCCGAAGATCGAGTTCCACATGAACCACCGCGTGAGAGGGGCGATGAAGGTGGGCGCCATCGTCTTCTCCTCGGAGTTCGGGATCCTGGGAGAGACGCCCTCGGCCGCCGAACTGGTGAAGAAAGTGGAGGCGGGCGAATGAAGGTCAGCGTCATCGCGTTCAGCACCAAGGGCTGCGAGACCGCCCTGAAGGTCAAGGGGGCGTTCCCTGACGACGACGTAGAAATCTGCGCCAAGACCCGCATGGAGGACACGCTGGGTCTTCCGAAGACCGAGCTCTC
>JBMNQO010000080.1:0-3467 GCA_050944195.1 Methanomethylophilus sp.
TTGACGCCCGCGATGGCGCACTGCTGGGAGTACTCCGCGAAAGACGGCCTCATGATGAGGACGGAGTCCCCCTTCTCGCAGAAGACGTTGGGGAAGTCCCGGATGATCTCCGAGGAGCCCGCCCCCATGCACACGCAGTCCGGGGAGACCTTATAGGCCTCGGCGACGGCGCGGCGGGGCGCCTCGTTGGAGGCGTCGGGGTAATGGCCGGTCTCCGCGAGGGACTCCCTCACGGCGTCCGCCAGGCCCTCGGGGGGCCCGTAGGGGTTGAGGTTCTGGCTGAAGTCCTCCACCCCCTCATAGCGCCAGCCCTGGCCCCCGTGCACGGTGTCCGGGAGGCCCGCGATCTCCTTCCTCGGCTCGAAACGCATTGTATCGCCGTCGCTATGGAATGAGGATGATAATAATATGTCGGACATCCCATCCATTTTTTGGATATATACTCCAACTCTCAATCGCAAGAGCCAGACGCCGATTCCCTGTATTGAATCCGAAGGCCCGTGAGATGGATAGAGCATCCCATAGAACCAATCTTTAAATACCGACCTCCGCCCGCGGAAGGCGATAGCGATAATAGGGGCCCCCGAGATTACCCCGCCATGGCGATACTCTCCGACAGGGACATCTTGGAAGGCATGAAGAGCGGCCGCATCGGCATCTCTGACTACAGCGACCGGAGCCTCACCCCCAACGGCTACGACCTGCGGGTGGCCGAGATCTCGATCAACGGGGAGATCTTCAAGGAGGGCACCGTGAAGGTGCCCCCGAAGACCATGTTCTTCGTCTCCACCATTGAGAGGGTGCGCATGGGCGACGACGTCTGCGGGAACCTCTGGCTCAGGACCACCTGGATCAGGAAGGGGACCATCGCCGCCTTCGGGATGGTGGACGCCGGGTTCGAGGGCACATTGACCCTCGGCTCCTACAACAGCTCCGACAAGGTGCTGGAGATCCCCATCGGCGAGCGCTACTGCCAGCTGGTCTTCCAGACGATGTCCTCCCCCTCGGAGAAGAGCTACGAGAAGCGCTCGGGGCACTACCAGGGGCAGACCGGGGTCACCCTCAAGCCGAAGGAGTGAAGTAAGGCTCCGCGGGGACGATGTCGAAGACGTACACGCTCATCGTGGGCGAGTACGTCTTCAGCTCCCTGACGGCGGCGATCCTCATCCCGAGGCCCTCGTCCGCCATCCTCTTCACGATATCGTTTTCGAACTGTGCCAGATCGGCGCGTTCCATGATCTTGTGCATGTGGATCGTGCCGGTCGGCTTGACCGAGCGGAGGGCGGAATCGAGGAACTTATCGGCCATCTGCGGGAGGTTCATGATGACGCGGTCGGCCTTCGGCAGCGTCTTCACGAGCTCGACGGAATCCCCGATCATCGTCTCCATGCAGGTTATCCCGTTGAGACGGACGTTCTCCTTCATGAACCGCTCGCACTCGGGGTTGAGGTCGATGGAGTAGATCTTCGCGGGATGGGCGTGCCGCGCGATGACCGTCCCGAAGGGGGCGACCCCGGCGAACATGTCGATGATGACCTCGCCGTCCTTCACGAGAGAAGCAACACGGGCCCTCTCGCCGGCCAGGCGGGGGTTGAAGTACACCTTCGAGGGGTCGGTCATCATCCGCACCCCGTTCTCGCGGTGAACCGTCTCCGATGTACCCTCCCCGGCGATGCGCTCGAGGTCGCGGATCCGGTATTCTCCCTTGACCCCGCTGTCGAGGAAAACGGCGCGGAGGTTGCGCTCCGTCCTCAGCAGGGCGTTCCCGATGCTCCCCTTGTAAGGCAGCAGCTCCTCGGGCAGCTTCATGATGGCGATGTCGCCGACCACGTCGAAGGATGATGGCAGAATCTCCTTCAGCTCCGGGGGCACCTCGGCGAGGTTCCGGTAGTCGGTCTCCTCGTGCTTCTGCACCTGCAGGTCGGCCTCCTCGGTCTCCCCGTCGTACTGTGCCAGTACCGGGATGAGTATCGAGTCCCCGTCCCTGCGGATGCGGTGATCGAGGTCGAGCATGCCGGCCTCCATGAGCTTCCGCCGGGCCTCCTCTGCCCCTTCCCGCGGGACGCGGACGCACTTCGCCATCATTCCTCGTCCTTGATGATCTCGGGCGGGGCGCCGGCGAAGTCCACCAGCGCCTCGGCCTCCATGAAGTGGAGCTCGCCCGGAAGGACGAGGGTCTGCAGCGGCGCCCCGAGGTCCCGCTTGAGCAGGTCCTGCGGGTAGCCCGCGTTGACCTTCTGGTCGGGGGCGCCCGCGTGCGAGACCACGCACAGCAGGGTCTTGTCGTCGACCAGGCCCTCGTGCCACTTCTCCTCGCCCGCCAGCAGCCACTCGATGGCCTCCTGGGCGGTCATGTAGCGGAGCTCCTCGGCGCGGATGTCCAGCAGGATCATGGTGTGGAGCCCGCGCTTCTTGTTCTCCATGATGTGGTCGTAGGGGGACTTGGGCTGCCAGCCCTTCTCCAGGAAGGGGAGGGTGACCGTCCTCCCGAACTTGTAGGGCTGGAGGCCCAGGCAGGTCGGGCAGGCGCTGTAGATGGAGACCCCGTTGTAGATCTTGACGGGGATGTTCTCGTACTTCGCCTGGATCATCAGGTCCACGTGGGTGGTGGCCACCATGCTGTCGCCGGCGGTGACGAACGCCGTCCGGCACTGCTTGGCGCTGTCGATGATCTTGTGCCCCTCCTCGACCTCGGAGCGGTAGACCACCTCAATCTCCTTGCCGAGGGCCTTCTCGAGGTCCTCCGCGGTGGCGCCGATGAGGTTCGAGGTGTAGAACTCGGCGAAGATCTTGTCGCATTCCTTCAGGGCGTTGAACGCCTTCACGGTCATCCCGTCCACGCCGCTCAGGCCGAGTCCCACGAAATCGAGCTCGGGTTTCATGCGTGCTGATGGTCGCGCGGTATATTAAAGGAAAAGGTCGCCCCCGCGAGGGGGGCGGAGGGCCCCCGGCACGGATGTGCCAGAGGCCGCGGTAAGCGGTTTGCCTCAGTGCTTGCGGACGAAGATCGCGTAACCGAAGAGCAGGCAGATGATGAGCACCGCAGCCACGCCGATGGCGGCCTCGGTCGTCTTGTCGTCCTCCTCGTCGCTCTGCGTCTGCTCGGCGGCGACGCTGAAGCTCACGGTCTGCTCGTAGCCGTCGGTGCACACCACGGTGGCGGTGTAGTCGCCGGCGGCGGCCCCGGTGACGACGAGCCCTGTGCCGGCCGAGTTGACCTTCAGCCAGGAGGGCGCGTCCCTGAGGGTGACGGTCCCGCCGTTGTCGACGTTGGCGAAGGTGGCGTTCCCGCCCTCGGTCAAATTGACGGTGTCCGAGATGTTGAGGCCGGACACGGTGACGGTGACGTCGCCGGTGGTCTGGTCGCGGCAGGTGAGGGAGAAGGTCGCGGTGGTCCCGGCCTCCAGGCCGGTGGCGTCGACGACAATCTTCCCGTTCTCCATCTTCACCCAGTCGGCGCTGCTCTC
>JBMNQO010000081.1:0-3149 GCA_050944195.1 Methanomethylophilus sp.
GAAGAAGAGGAAGAGGAGAAGCCCCTCCGCCCCAAGAAGAGCGCCAAGAAGGCCGAGAAGGCCCTGACCCCGGAGCAGGAGAAGCTCCGCGACATCCTCTCCGACATCACCGGCACCAAGAACTCCGTCCTGCTAGACAAGGACTGCAACGAGGTCCACAAGGTCACCGTCAAGGAGCTCGCCGAGTACCTCAAGGGCAACGATGTCACGGGCGTGAACGCCATCGTCTACGACGGGGTGGTCTCGCAGAACCTCATCGACATCGCCTCCGGGAAGGGGATCCCCACCCTCGTCTGCAAGCGCAAGGGGAAGATCTCCAAGCTGCCCGCGGACGTGACCGTGTGGACCCGCGAGGACCTGGTCTGATGGCATCCTCAGCTGTGCCCGCAGTGAAGAAGAGGCCGGTCGAGACCTGGGAGGACGTCGAGGGGATGCGGAGCACCGCCGAGGTGCTCATCCCCGCCGACCCCCTCGACCGCGTCCTCGGCCAGGAGGAGGCCATCGCCCTCGCCAAGATCGCCGCCGTCCAGAGGAGGAACCTCCTGCTGGTCGGCCCCCCGGGCACCGGGAAGTCGATGATCGCCCACGCCATCGCCTTCAACCTCCCCAAGCCCCAGCAGGAGATCCGCGTCGCGCAGAACCCCGAGAACCCCGAGCGCCCGTTCCTGAACGTCCTCGACGCCAAGACCGTGCGCGCGGAGGAGAAAACAAAGAAAGAATCAGTCGGGAAGTTACTCAACCGCGAGGACGCCCCCAAGAACGTCGCCCAGCGCCTGGGCTACTACTGCCAGAACTGCGGAGCATACTCCACGCCCAGCGACCTCAACTGCCCCAACTGCGGCCGCGCCAAGTTCGACCGCGGCAACGGCGCCATGTTCGGCGGGCTGTTCGACATGCTGGGCTCCGCCATGCCCGAGATGACCGCCGGCAAGGAGCGGGTGAACACCACCCGCACCCTGGCCGACGGCACCGAGGAGACCGTGGTCTTCGAGCGGGCGGGCGACGACAAGATCCGCATGCTCGACCAGAAGGCCCTGGAGAAGCGCAAGAACCTCCAGAGCAAGTCCAAGACCAAGACCATCGTCAAACTGGACCGCGACCCCTTCGTGATGGCCACCGGCGCCTCCGAGACCGAGCTCCTGGGGGACGTCCGCCACGACCCCTACGGGGGCAACGCCAAGATCGGCGAGCCCGCCTACCAGCGGGTGATCCCCGGGGCCATCCACGAGGCCCACGAGGGAGTGCTGTTCATCGACGAGATCTCCCACCTCGGCCCGTTGCAGCACTTCATCCTCACCGCCATGCAGGACAAGAAGTTCCCCATCACCGGCCGGAACCCCCAGTCCTCGGGCGCCAGCGTGCGGGTGGACGCCGTGCCGTGCGACTTCATCCTCGTCGCCGCCTGCAACATGCAGGACCTGCAGAACATCCTCTCCCCGCTGCGGTCGAGGATCATCGGGAACGGCTACGAGGTCCTGGTGGACACCGAGATGCCCTACAACAGCCGCAACCGCGCCAAGTACGCCCAGTTCGTGGCCCAGGAGATCGCCATGGACGGCCACATCCCCGACGCCTCCATCGAGGCGGTGGAGGAGATCATCGCCGAAGGGAAGAGGAGGGCCGCCAAGGACGGGAAGCAGAACGCCCTGACCCTCCGCCTGAGGGAGCTCGGCGGGCTCATCCGCGCCGCCGGCGACATCGCCGTCATGGAGAAGACCGAGCTGATCACCGCCGACCAGGTGCGGAGGGCGCTCGCGCGCTCCAAGCCCATCGAGGAGCAGATCAAGGAGCGCTACGGCTCCTACCAGAAGGGCCTCAACAAGGACATCTCCGAGGCCCAGAAGCAGCAGTCGCCCGAGTACTACTACCAGAACGAGCAGGGCGACGACTCGATGTTCCAGTGAAACCTTTTACGGGGCCGCGAGGCCCCTTTTATTTTATGTTTTCCGGGGTTTTCCGAATTTTTTGTACCTTGTACTTTTTCGGCGTTTCCCGCCGTTTTTCAGCCTCAGGATGTCAATTGCGGTTTTACCGCCTGTTCCGCTCCGTTTTCCGATTTTCGGAGACCGGTACGGAATTTCAATGACCCAGATACCTGAAAAACGGCAGTTTTCCGAAGTTCCGTTACATCGTGTAGTTTAAAAAGACCCAGACCCCGGATTTTCGAATTTCGGCGCGCTTTAATGAACGACACGTCAACAATAACAATAAATAATGACACACCGCGATTCGTAAACAGTCAACCGAAACGCAGGATCTAAGGCGGGAATTATGGAGGACAACGCTCGCAGACCCAACAAGCGCCGGAGAGCGATAGCTATAGCGGCAGTCGTTATCATAGCCGTCGCAGCGGCAGTTACCTTGTTCATCCACGACAAGTCGGATGAGATCTATGATGCCTACGACGGGGATTATCTCACGTTCACCGTCACCGGCGATGACACCGTCAGCGTCGCGGCCAAGAACGATACCGAGATCCCGTCGGAGCTGGCGATCCCGAAGTACGTCATCATCGACCACCATGTCTACACGGTCACCGCGATAACGGATTACGGCTTCTACCAATGCTCTGAGCTGACGTCGGTCACCATCCCGGATTCGGTAACGGAGATAGGCACCTCCGCGTTCGAAGAGTGCGAATCCCTGACATATGTCAGCATAGGTTCCTCTGTGAAGACCATCGGGGATTCCGCGTTCAGGGACTGCTCCTCCCTCACGACCGTCGACATGGGCTCCTCCGTGGAGACCATCGGGATTTCCGCATTCAGGGAATGCACCTCCCTCACCGCCGTCTCCATCCCGGACTCGACCACCTCGATCGGCGTATGCGCCTTCTACAGGTGCCTTTCCCTGGAATACCTCTCCCTCGGCTCCTCCGTCCAGACCATGGGATGGGGGGCCTTCGGATACTGCTCCTCACTTACCTCGGTCACCATCCCGGACACCGTCACGGCCCTCAACAGCTACGAGTTCGCGTACTGCACGTCCCTCGAATCCGTCAGCATCGGCTCCGGGGTGACGTCCATCGGGGATTCCGCGTTCAGGGACTGCTCCTCCCTCACGACCGTCGACATGGGCTCCTCCGTGGAGACCATCGGGATTTCCGCATTCAGGGAATGCACCTCCCTCACCGCCGTCTCCATCCCGGA
>JBMNQO010000082.1:0-2915 GCA_050944195.1 Methanomethylophilus sp.
GGGTCGCGCACGTGTCCGTGGACGGGCTGGCGGAGGACTACCAGTACGCCCCCTGCGCCCTCTCCGACCTCCTCGGGAAGGACGTCGACTACTGGGCGCTGGGGCACATCCACAAGCGGCAGGTGCTAAGGGCATCTTCGCCGATGGTGATCTACCCAGGGAACATCCAGGGGAGAAATCCCAGGGAGACCGGGGTGAAGGGCTGCTACCTGGTGTCCGTCACCGCCGGGGCGCCCTCGGCGGAGTTCGTGCCGACGCAGGAGATCGTCTGGAAGGACGTGACCGCCGACATCACCGGGAAGACGGACCTCAGCCAATTATTGGATTCGATCGTCCCGCAGTGCCCCCGCGGCGGCATCGCCTGCCTGCATTTCACGGGAAGGGGGACGCTGTCGAAGGCGGTGCGCGCCGACCCCGAGGGCATCGCGAGGACGGTGTCCGAGAGGGCCGGGTGCAGCGCGGACGTCAGGGAGATCTCCGTCCGCCCCGACATCGACCTCGAGAACCCCGTCCCGGGGACCCTGACGGCGGAGGCCGTCAGGTCCGAGAAGGAGCTCGAGTCCATGACCGACGGGGAGCTCCTGGGGCTGCTCTGCGGCTCGGGGCCGGCGACGGACGTCTCCGGGAGGATGAAATATTTCGCGGAGAAGGGGGAGCTCAAGGACATGCTCCGCGAGGCCCTGGCGGAGCTCGCCGACCGGCTGGAGGCGCGGCCATGAAGGTCGAACGCGCGTCGGTCGGCTCCTACGGGACGCTGCATGACAAAGACATAAAATTCGGGGATCTCACGGTGGTCGAGGGCCCCAACGAGGCCGGGAAGTCGACCCTCCGCTCGTTCATCGCCGACTGCCTGTTCGAGAAGAACCCGATGAAGTACCCCGGGAAGAAATCCTCGGACAACGGGAAGCTGTACGTGACCATGTCCGACAGGACCCAAAGGGTGATCGAAAGGGACGGGAAGAAGTCCGTCGGCACCCTCGACGAGGAGTGCGGGATCACCGGGAAGGACTTCCAGGCCATCTACTGCCTCGACACCGAGTCCCTGCGGGACGACCGCCCCCTGCTGGACGGCGGAGTGCGGGACCGTTTCCTGACCGTGCCCGGGGGGAGCGCGCTCCCCGAAGCGAGGGCGGACCTGGAGAAGGAGCGCACCTCGTACGTCCCCGACCTCAAGAGGAGCAGGAATTCCAAGATCGCGGTTCTGGAGGACGAGCTCGCCGACAGGACCCGCGAAGTCGAGGAGCTGAAGGCGTCCGCCGACGGCGACAACGCCTACAACTCCCTGGTTGCCAAGAAGAAGGATCTGGAAGCTAAAATCGCTGAAGCGAAGAAGGAGGCGGAGGCCGAGAAGGAGGCCGCCAATAAGGCGGCCGTCGAGAGCTCCAAGGCGGAGTCCCGGAAGAAGCTCGCCGAGCTCAGGAACAGGGAGAAGGAGCTGTCCTACGCCGAGGTCTGCCGCGGGAAGGACGACAGGGTCCTGAAGAGCGACTTGGAACGCGCCCGCAAGGAGAAGGACGAGGCCGAGAGGAACTATTCTCAATGCAAATTGGACATGGGGAGGGCGAATCCCGACGCCGTGCTCGCCAGGGAACGGGACATCGAGAGCCTCCGCTACGCGAGGCCGGAGCCCGAGAGGCCCGCACCGAAGGCGAAGGCATCAGTCAATTCCTTCGTCATCCTCGGGGTCATCCTGGTCATCGCCGGGATCGCCCTCGCCGCCGTCTCGAGCGTCTGGCTGGCGGCCGTTGCGGTCGTGGGCATCGCCCTGATCTACTACGGCTGGAAGAACAAGCCTGCCGCCCCCGTCGAAGCCCCGAAGAAATCCTCCGATCCGCTGCTCGATTCGGTCGCCGCCGACGTCGGGATATTCCGCACCTCCGACCGCGAGGCCGACATCCGCCGCCTCAACGACCTCGTTCCCAAGGCGCGGGCCTGCCGCGCCGCCAAGGACCGCCTCGACAGGGCTCAGGAAGTTCTCTCCAAAGCCGAGCACGAGGCGGAGCTGTTCTACTCCGGCTTCGGCGGGGAGGAGGGCTACGGGAAGGCGAAGAAGGACCTCGCCGAGCTCGACGCCGTCCGCCAGCAGGCCGCCGGCCTCGAGGCGGCGGTGGGGGCGGAGCCCGCCCCCTCCGAAGAACCTCAGGTGCAGGTCACGGGGGACGCCGGGCAGAGGCTCAACGACCTCGTATTCGAGCACGGGCAGACCGTGCAGGCCCTGAAGGCCATCGAGTCCGACACCCGCACCGAGGACGCCATCACCGCCCGCTCCGAGGCTGAGAACCGCCTCTACGAGGCCGTGAGGCGGTGGGGGGTGCTCCGCCTCGAGCAGGAGATCCTCGACCGCGCCACCGAGCGGATGTACAGCGAGCACCGCCCGGAGGTCCTCTCCGAGGCGGACAGGCTGCTCTCCCTCATGACCGGCGGGAGGTACCGCCTGCGGGGCGCCGTGGACGGCGACCTCGTCATCGAGGACGTGAGCACCGGCGAGGCCAAGGGCTCCTCGCAGTGGAGCTCCGGCCTGGGGGACCAGGTGCTGCTCTCGCTCAAGGCCGCCGTGGCCCTGAGCATGTGCAAAGAGCATCCCCCGCTCCTGCTGGACGACGTGATGATCACCTTCGACCCGGAGCGCCGGCAGGGCGCCTGCAAAGCGCTGGCCTCGCTGGCCGGGAGGATCCAGGTGGTCTACTTCACCTGCGACCCGGAGACCGCCCAGGAGCTGGTCTCCGTTGGCGCCGAACGGGTCTCTCTATGACACAGTATGACCGTTAATACAGACATCTGCAGAGGTCACCCCGATTGGTTTAAATGCGCTCTTAATCATACACAGAAGCATCCGAGGGGAACAGGCTTCCCCGCTCACTAATCACAATCACACCGGCGCGGACGACTATACCGCGCCATCACGCCGCAGATCC
>JBMNQO010000083.1:0-2880 GCA_050944195.1 Methanomethylophilus sp.
TTCTTCCCGATGGCGGCGGCCAGCCCCGGGGCGCCCAGCGACGCGATGTTCAGGTTGGCCATTCAGAGGTCCCCGGCGCCGATGACCTTCAGGCCCGCCTGGCGGAGGACCTCGGCCGACTTCTCGGGGTCGTCGGTCTTCATCAGCAGCGCCGCGCCCTTCTGCCCGACGAACGCGTAGCCGTACTCGATGTTGATGCCGGCCTGGCCCAGGGCGTTCGTCGACTCGTACATGGAGCCGGGGACGTTGTCGATGGCCACGCCGATGATCTGGGTCTTCTTCACGACGATCCCCGCGGCCTTCAGCTTGGCGATGGCCCCCTCGGGGTCGTCCACGATGGCCCGGAGGATCCCGAACTCGTTGGACTCGGCCAGGTTGCAGGCCTTCATGTTGATGCCGCACTCGCGCAGGGTCTTGGCCACCTTGGCCAGCGCCCCCGGCTCGTTGCTCACGAAAATCGACAGCTGCTCGATAATGCAATCGCTCATCTCAGTATACCCTCTTGTCAATGACCCTCTTCGCCTTTCCGTCGAACCTGGGGAGCTCCCCCGGGGCCTTCAGCTCGACCTCAACGGCGATGTTCAGATACCTCTTCAGCTCCGCCTCCACGTGGGCGCGGACGTTGTTCATGGCGACCATGTTGTCGGTGAAGGCCTCGGCCTTCAGCTCGACCTGCACCACCATGCGGTCGAGGTCGCCCTCCCTGGTGACGATGATCATGTACTGGTCCCCGACCTCGGGGATGCGCATGAGCGCGAACTCCACCTGCGACGGGAAGACGTTGATCCCGCGCACGATGAGCATGTCGTCGGTCCTGCCGGAGATCCTCCCGATGCGCGGCGAGGTCCTCCCGCACTCGCAGGGGGTGACGTTCAGGGAGGTGACGTCGCGCATCCGGTAGCGGATCATCGGCATGGCCTCCTTCTTCAGCATGGTGATGACCATCTCGCCCTCGTTGCCGGGCTCCAGGGGCTCCCCGGAGTCGCGGTCGAGGATCTCCACCAGCATGATGTCCCCGCAGATGTGCGCCCCCTTCTGGTACTCGCACTCGGAGAACATCGGGCCGGCCTGCTCGGAGGTCCCGTAGATGTCGTAGCACTTGATGCCCATCTCGGTCTCCAGCTTGTGCCTCATGGACTCCGACCAGGGCTCGGCGCCCAGCACGGCCTTCTTGAGCTTCATGTCCCGCTTCCAGTCGATCCCCATCTTCCGGGCGGTGGTGCACAGGTGGGTGAGGTAGGACGGGGTGCAGGCGATGACCGTGACCTCCAGGTCCTGCATCATCTCCAGCTGCCGCTGGGTGTTCCCGGTGGAGGCCGGGAGCACAGTGGCGCCCACCTTCTCGGCGCCGTAGTGGGCGCCCAGGCCGCCGGTGAAGAGGCCGTAGCCGTAGGAGATCTGCATGATGTCGTCGGGGCCGATCCCGCAGGAGGTGAACGAGCGGGCGAGGGCCTCGGTCCAGTAGTCGAGGTCGTTGCGGGTGTAGGCCACCAGGGTGGGCTTCCCGGAGGTCCCCGAGGACATGTGGTACCTCACGATCTCCCCGCGGGGGACGGAGAACATGCCGCAGGGGTACTGGTCGCGCAGGTCCTGCTTGTACATGAACGGCAGCTTCCTGATGTCCTCCAGGGAGTTGATGTCCAGGGGGGACACGCCGGCCTCCTTCATGCGGTCGTGGTAGAACTTGCTGTTCGTGTAGTGGTAGTAGACGTTCTGCTTGAGTTCGCGGTACTGGAGCTTGCGCAGCTCCTCGTAGGGCATGGTCTCGATGCGAGGGTTCCAAAACATGTTCTTCCTCTTTTCTTCGGCTCGCAATCCTTTTCACGATAATTAATGTATGCGGACGCATGGGCGCGCATGAAGAGGACCGGGAGGCTTGGGAGAGGCTCTACGCCTCCAACGGGAGGCAGTGGAGGGGCTCCGCGGACATCTCGTTCGTGCAGATAACTCCCGGCGAGAGGGTCCTCGAGCTCGGCTGCGGGAACGGCAAGACCGCGAGGGCGCTCGCGGACGCGGGAGCGGAGGTCACGGGGGTGGACTTCTCGCCCTCCGCGATCGCCGAATGCAAGAAACTTCTAGGGGACCGCGCCGGTTTCGTCGAGGCGGACATCCGCGAGCTCCCGTTCGGGGATTCCTCCTTCGACAAGGTCGTCGCCTTCCACGTCCTCGAGCACCTGCCGGATGAGGATGTGCCAGATGCGATAAAGGAGATCCACAGGGTGCTCATCCCGCACGGCCTCCTCTGCCTCCGCCTGTTCGCCGAGGGGGACCTCCGCTCCGGGGGGAAGAAGGAGGACGTCCGCAACGGGATCCGCTACCGCTACTGGTCCCCGGAGGACGTGGTCTCTTACTTCAGAGATGAATGGGAGCTGGTCTCCCTGAACGAGGTGGAGACCCCCACCCGCTTCGCCGGGCCCCGCCGCCGGCTGGAAGCGGTCATCCGCAGGGATTAAAAGGGGCTCGCTTCTACAAGGTCGCAGGAAATAACATGGACATCGACAACTACGCTCCCAAGAAGCCCGCCGGGCCCTCGATCATCCCGCTCGTCTGGACCGCGCTCGCGGTCGGCATCGTGAGCATCATCCTGGCCTTCGTGAACGGCATCGCGGCGGCCGTCTTCGGCGCCATCGGCCTCTTCCTGGGCGGATACACCATGGCCCGCGCGATGAAGCACGTCCAGGCCGGCATCATCACCATGAAGTACGTCTGGATCGCCGGCATCGGCCTCATCCTCTCGGTCATCGGCTTCATGGCCGGCTGGATCGACCTCGTGGGATGAGCCGATGGTCCTGTACCGCGGGAAGTACGACCTGAGGGGCCTGGCGGAGATCTCCCCCGAGATGAGGGAGGACCTCGACCAGGCCTACGGCATCTGCATGG
>JBMNQO010000084.1:0-2850 GCA_050944195.1 Methanomethylophilus sp.
TGTACGGCGCCGCCGGCTACGACAGGATGGAGACCCTCACCCGGAACGCCCTCGTGCGGTCGAAGGTGGAGAGCATGTCCCAGATCACCGTCGAGAAGGCCTATATGGCGGGCGGCGCGAGGGACGCGGAGGAGGCCAAGACGCTGGTCGCCTACATCCGCTCCTGCCCCGAGTCCAAGCTCCCGCGGGACGTCCCCGAGGAGTACGCGGCCTGCGTGCCGAACGTCTCCAAGAAGGACACCCCCGAGCAGGTCATGCGGAGCCAGAAGGTCGGCTACTTCGGCGCCCGGATCATCCTTTCGGCCGTCGAGTGAAGAAACATCTCAAGGGGGAGAACCTCCCCCTTTCATTTTCAATATTGACTGTCAATAGTCCGTGATCTCGGACTTCATGAACTCGCGCATGAGGCAGGTCGCGTAGTTCCCCTTGGGCAGGAAGAACTTCACGGTGTAAGTGTTCCCGGAGACGTCCCAGGAGAGGTCCTTCACGGGGCAGAGGAGCTCCCTCCGCCCTCCTTCGGAGCTGCAGTGGGGGAGGCCGGGGATCTCGAAGTCCCGCGGCTCCAGCTTCTGCTCCTCGACGACCTTCCGCTCGATCTCGCCCATCTGCCCGTCGGCGAACTCGCTCTTGCTGCCGAACAGGCAGCCGGTGACGAACGCCTTCTTCAGCTTCACCTGCCGCTCCACCAAATCGATGTTTTTGGCGGTGGCCTTCACGGTCTGCTCGTGGAGGGGGATCCCGTCGGAGTCCAGCGGCACCACGATGTCGCCCTCGACGGGGCGGTTGAGCGGGAGCCCGGCCTCGATGCGCCGGCTCAGCATGATGTTGAAGAGGTACGACTGGTAGGCGTGGACGAACATCATCTGGAGGTTGGTCGGCATCTCCGCGATCGCCCCGGTCCAGTCGCCGGGGTGCTGAACTACGTGCTGGACCATGGTCTTCTCGAAGCTCATGGCCTCGGGGATCTCGTCGACCAGCGGCGCCCAGTCGTCGGTCGCCTTGAGCTTCTCCCTCATGGCGACCGCCGAATCGTCCTTGCTGGCGTTGACGGCGGGGGCGCAGACGTAGCATTTCACCGCGCCCTCAATGTCCCCGCGCACCAATTTCTCTCCGACCAGGTGGGTGATGGGGCGGACGATGCCGAACCTCTGGACCCCGTAGTAGTTGGGGAAGCCCCCTGTTTTCTTGATCTCGGAGGCGACGCTCTCGACGGTGCCCGGGATATCGGCATCGGGCATGGTGCAGCCGGTCACCCTGATCTCGAAATTGTTGCCGATGAGGTCCCCGATCCGCAGGCCGTGCCTCGCCCGGTAGACGTCCGAGATCTCGAGGTCCTTGAGGTCGATCCTCTCCAATAGTTCGGGGCCTCCCAGCACCGACATCAGCTGGGTGGTCACCGCGCGCTTGTCCTTGGTGCCGGCGAAGCCGATGCGCTCCCGGGAGATACCCATCTCGCGGGAGAGGAGCCTCACCATGCGGTTGGTCTCCCAGTTGCGGGCCTTCACGGTCGCGATGGTGAAGCGCCCGTTCTTGTCCTCCTCGGGGCGGTTGGAAACCTCGCTGACGATAAAATCCTCCGGGGCCACCTTGATGCGCCCGCCCGTGCCGGCGGCGCCCGTGAGGTAATAGAGCATGCCGACGTCCGCCTCGGCGGTGCGGCATTCTCTGCAGGTCATGATCGCTCTTCGATCTTCCCGAAGTAGTCGGCGACGGCCTCGGCGGCCTTCTTCAGGGCGGCCTCGGGGGTGCCTTTCTTGACCTTGATCTCCAGGCAGGGGTCGGTCAGGTCGGGGTGGTCCTCGATGTACCTGCTGTATACGACGTCCTTGTTCTCATTGAGCTCCTGGATGAGGGGCTCCACAAGGGTGGTGCTGGAATCTTTGAGCCCGATCCTAAGGGTCTTGCCCTCATCGGTCCGGCTCACGACGTACATCTGCATGCCCTGACCCATCGCGCGTTTTATTATAAAGGTTTTTCAGGACCCGCCGGCCTCGCGCTCGGCCTCTTCGACGCTCTCGGTGTCCCGCTCCTCCTGCAGCTCGTAGAACTCCGCAATCTCGGCGGAGGTGGTGCACTGCTCCGGGGTCTTGTCGTCGCGCACCCTCCCCGTGAACCTGGGGAAGCGGAGGCCCAGCCCGGAGTCCTCCTTCACCGCGCCGCGCGCCACGGTGTGGATGGGGCTGATGCTGATGTCGGCGGCGGTAACCTCGAGGACCAGCCCCGGGACGAACCATACGTCGGGTACCATCTCGGCGTCGACGGAGGACGGCTTCTTCTCCGATTTGTACTGTGCCAGCATGCCCGGGAGCGCCGCCAGGAAGGCGTCGTCGAAGCCGGTTCCGAGCTTGCAGGCTGTTTCCCATCTCCCGGTGTCGGGGTCGTAGGCGGCCATCAGCAGCGCCCCGTACACGCCGGCGCGCTTGCCCATGCCGTAGAATGCTCCTACTACAGTGAGGTCGAAGCTGTCGACCAGGGCCTGGGTGTAGTCCTTCTTGTACTTAATCCAGAGGAACCCGCGGGAGCCGGCGCGGTAGATGGAGTCGTCGGCCAGGGACTTCGCCATGATGCCCTCGCACTTGGAGCCGATGGCGCGGTCGAAGAAGGCCTGCGCTTCTTCTTCATTGGAGATGATAGCGCGCTCGGTGTACCCGACGCGGTCGTAGTCCCCTCCTTTGGCCTTATTGAAGGAGGACTCGAGCAGCTCCCTCCTCTTCGGATAGGGCTGCAGGGTGAGGTCCTCGCCGTCGCGGTAGAGCATGTCGAACAGGAAGATCCTGACGGGGATCTCCTCGACCGCCTGGGACATGCCGTGCTTCTTCCTCCGGTGGGTGACGTTCTGGAACGGCAGGA
>JBMNQO010000085.1:0-2797 GCA_050944195.1 Methanomethylophilus sp.
ACTACCATAGCGAGCACCGCGGCCAGCGAGAGCATCAGCATCTTCAGTCCGTTCTTCCCCATCTCATTCCCTCCAGGTAAGTTTCGATTCTCCTTTCCTAATGATATCGTATTATTGGCTCAGCGCCTCCGACAGGTAGCTGCCGGCCATCGCCTTCACCGTGTCCCCCCCGCCGTGCGGTATCGGACGGTACCCGGGGGCGCTCATGTACAGGTAGGCCGCGTCCGTGAGGTTGGTCCCCCGGGCGCGGTCGAAGAAGCTCCAGTCGAGCCTCACGCGGATCGAGGAGGCGTTGTCCTCCGAGCTCGTCTCCGCCCGGTACTTCATGCGGTACGAGCCGTCGGTCCGCGACACCGACGAGGCGCGTGCCACGTACGCCCCGTACAGCGTGTCCTCGTCGACCGTGAGGGCGTAGCAGAAGCGCGCCCCCGATGACCCAGCCATCCGCATCCCGCGGAGGAAGATGTTGCACCACATCAGCGGCGACTTGTAGTCCGCCATGTTGCGGTCCGCCGTCTGCATCGAGAAGTCGCGGTCGACGTCGGTCGACTCCGGGATGTCCTCCATCGCCAGGAGGATGGTCTTCAGGCGGCGCGCGTTGCGCCCGTCGGCGGTCTTCCGCAGCAGGGCCGCGACGGTGGTCTTGATCAGCCGGTTCTCCGGCCGGTCCTGGGAGAAGGTCTCGTACTCGACGTAGATCCTCTCCTTGTGGATGTAATTGCGGCGGATGTGCTCGTTGAACACGATCCTCCCCTTGAACGCCTTCTCGTTGCCCGAGACCGAGTGGTACTTCGAGCGGAGGCCCTTGACGATCAGCCGGTCGACCTCGTCCGCGAAGATGCGGACGAAGAACTCGAAGAGGCTGGCCTCGTTCCGCTCCCGGCTGCTGATCCCGAAGATGCTGTAGAGCATCTCCATCAGGCTCCGGGCGGGGCCCTCGGGGGTGAGCTCCGGGGGCAGGTGGGGGAGGATGTTGATCCCCGTGCCGTCCTCGAAACGCACCTCGCCCACGCACCCCACGGCCTCCACCATCGGCCCGTTCGGGGACTCCGTCACGTTCAGGCTCCCCCCGTCGCTGTCCATCAGCGCCGCGATGGCGCGGACCTGCTCGGCCTCGCTCCGGCTGACAGGGGCCGGGACGGACTCGATGAGCGTGCGGAGGGGGGCCTGGTTCAAAGCGCGGAGCCTCCCGAGGTGGGGTCGAAGAGGGTGTCGTCGAAGTCGGCCTTCTTGGTGTTGTTGTCGAACGAGACCTCGGCCCCGTAGCCCTTCTCCTCGATGGAGAAGGACATGTCGTTCTCCACCTTCATCTCGAAGTCCGCGCGGACCTCGATGGACTTGCCGCCCTTGTAGCGGTAGACCGCGGTCACGCGGACGGGGACGGTGTCCCCGGCGGCGGTGGGCTTGATGTCGGCGGTGTACACGCTGTACCCGTCGGCGTGCTTGCTGCGGGGGCACTCGACCTCCTCCCCGTTATCGCCGAGGCGGTAGGTCACCCGGTCGGGGGCGAAGCCCATCATGTCGTCGACGAAGATCAGCAGCGGGCGGCCGTGCTCCCCCGGCCGGCGGCCGAGGAAGTTCCCCATGACGGTGCCGTAGGAGAAGGTCACCGGGCATCCCGTGTTGGGGATGCGGACCATCTTCTCCTCGCAGGCGAAGGCGGCCCCCATGGTCGCCACCGCGGCGACCATCAGCATCACAACTGCCAACAGGTACACCGATTCCACCGAGTCGCGCCCCACCAGGAGCACCACCAGCAGGAGCACCGAGGCGAACGCGCACAGCGCCATGAACAGCCGCAGCTTCTTGAAGAGGGCCGCCCGGTCGTCCGCCACGAAGGCCTTCCCGGAGACCATCCGGGCGCCCTCGGCGCGGGACATGATCACCTCGGTGCCGTTCGGCTCCTTGGAGAATATCACGCTGTCCCCCTTCTTCAGGCCGATGGCCTTGGCGGCCGCGTCCGGCAAGGGCATCTTGCCGTTGGCGTCGACCTTCCCCGTACCCACTACTTTCACCATGATCCACACCTTATAACGTGCGCGCGGGTGCAATGCACGCGCGCGCGGAAACTTAAATCAACAATATTCTCTGACATTCCTGCCGTCCCCCTCAGATGTACCCGTACTCCGCCATCATCTCGATGACGTAGCTGAAGCCCAGGAGCAGCCCCGCGACGGCTATGACGAAGGCCGACATGACGAAGAGGTTCTTCGCCGAGACGACCGCCTGGCTCATCGACTTGACGGCGTTCGTCTGCTCGAACGCGGTGTCGTCCGAAGGCGTCTCCCGCACGTGCCTCCAGAGGATGGCGGCGCCGGCCGAGACGGCGGACGCCCTCTCCAGCGAGAAGTAGTCCTCGAAGGCGCTGATGCACAGCAGGAGCACCGCGGTCATCCGGCAGACGAAGACGGTGGCCTTCACCGAGCCGGAGACGGAGGTGTCCATCCCCGAGAGGGTCAGGATCGCGAGGATGACCGCCAGGAGGGTGACCGAGAGCAGCGCGGTGGCGCCGCGGATGACGGTCTTCGCCTGCTCGGAGAGGCTGTCGGTGAGTTCCTTGGAGACCGAGACGATCTCCTCGTTCGAGGCCTCGGAGAGGAAGAAATCGTACTTCCTCCCGAAGCGATTCCTTTCGGATGCCCTGGGCATAATGATTTACCATTTCGGCTTCACTATAAAACCTTGATGAAATTCCGCTGAATCTTCTGTAGTCCGATACATACCGAAAATCACTATGCCCGCTGGCACTTCGTATAAATATGGGAAATACGGAGAAAGAGCGGAAAAATAAGCGAAA
>JBMNQO010000086.1:0-2687 GCA_050944195.1 Methanomethylophilus sp.
CGAGGACGCTGAGGACGATGAGCGGCAGGAAGCCGACGATGGCGTCGAAGGCGAACTCGCCGGGCGCGAGCATGTCGCCGACGGCCCCGCTGAAGTCGAACATGCCGCTCGCGTCGCCGCTGTCGAGATATGACGCGACGAACAGGGCGATCAGGATGATGATGATGTACTCGAGGACGGAGCCGACGATCCGCTTGACCGCCCGCCTGACGCTCGAGAGGTACCGCGCGTCCTCCTTTTTCTGCTTCTTGATCTCCTTGTCCTCGGACATCAGGAGCTCCCTCCCATCTCGTAGATGTTGTCGATCATCTCGGCGACCAGCTCGGCCTGCTCCTGGGTGAGCACGGTGCTGCCGGAGCTCTGCCCGCTGCAGGTGAAGGTGACCCCGTCCGAACTGCTCTCGGCGAGGTCGTCGAGGGCCTCGTCGACGCTCATCCCGGTCCCGTCGAAGGTCAGGGTGACCGTCCCGTCATTGTTGATGACCAGGGTCATGACGTCCAGGGTGCTGGTTCCGTCGGTCGCCGTGATGTAGTAGGTGCCGGCGGCCTGGTCCAGGATGTCGCCCAGCATGCCGCTGGCGCTGCTGGCGTCGACGGTCATGACGGCGTCGTTGCCGCTGTCGCTGACGGTGACCGTCACGGACCCGTCCGTCTCGAGGTTGATCTTCAGGTTGAGCCCCATGTCGACGATGTCCTCGCCCTGGAACTCCAGGTAGCTGAAGTGGAGCTTGGCGAGCAGGGGGATGCTGACGGTCGTATCGTCGCTGTTCTCGGCGGCGCTGGACATCAGCACGTAGAGGGGCACGGAGGCGGAGATCTGCCCCGTGGACGTCGTCGCGTCCGAGGCGATGGTGCCGATGTCGTACGTGCCCAAGGAGTACTTGTCGTCGCCGTCCACCTGGAGGTAGACCTCCACGTAGACGTCCGTGATGTCGGACGGCAGGTGGGACGTGACGTTGTAGCTCTGGGTCTGTATGTTCACGTCGGCCCCGGTCACGGTCGCGCTGCTCTCGGTGTTGTCGTCGGCCTCGAACTCCACCGGAGGGTACTCGTCGGGGACGGCCTGCACGAGGATGCCGATGCCGGCGCAGGCGATCACCGCCACGGCGATTATCGTTGCGATTGCCTTTGGCCAATTCATTGCGGGTGTATGGATAAACGATTTTAAACTTCCATTGACGGAACGTCAGAAAAGATAACCCAGCACCAGGATGAGGATCGCCCCGCCCACGGCGGTGACGGTCAGGAGGATGTCCCGGTTCCTCTCCTTCCTCATGCGCTCGTGGTCCTTGTTGTAGCACTCCATCGAGCAGTAGGCCATGTCGAAGGGCACGGCGCACCCGCAGTAACGGCAGTGGTCGTGCGGGGGGAGATCGGCTGACATCATTCCTGCTGGATGCAGTCATTGAATTTATAAGTCTCCGACGGGGATGGGGTTCCCGGGATGGAAGAGGGCCGCAGGATGGAGCGCACGGAGCATGAGACGCCGGCGGGGACGGAAGCCCGCATGAAGGAGTACTGGATGGAGGAGGACTGCCTGGTCAGGGAGGGCGTCAGGCTGGTGCCCCCCGGCGGGAGCGAGGACTCGGCGATGAGAGGGGACCTCTCCATGGTCCCCAACCCCGCCGCCGGGGAGAGGGAAGGGGAATGACGGATGCGAAGATTGACGTGCTGATCGCCGAGAGCGCGATGGAGGCCCTGGCGGACCTCGGGGAGGACTCGTTCGCGGAGGAGAAGGACGCGGAGGGCCTCCTCCTCGGAAGCGACGGGTTCCCGCCCCGGGTGCTGTCGGTCGGGAAAGAGGGAGATGACGGGACCAAGTTAGGTTGGTTCACCGTCTCCGACAGGGGGACCGGCCTCGACAACGACGAGGCGGTCCGCCGCTCCAAGGATTTCGAGGAAGGGTAGGCCATCGCCGCGGTGGTCGATGCCCCGACCTCCTCGATCGCCTTCTACGTGGTCGAGAAGGGGGACGTGAAGCCGGCGAAGGCCGCCGTCCTCGAGGGCCTCTGATAATCCCCTCCCTAAACTCCTTCATTCAATATACCCAGTCCTGAAATTCCTTACAGGCCGCGGTCTACGGAGTCTATAGATTCTCCGTATCTGATTTTGGTATCGTTCCGTAGACGTTGCAAAGCGGTTATATTGCGCCTGTCAGTTTATGCGTTAACAAAGGGATAGGAATGGCAGATACTACTACAATGGCGGGTTGCTCCGACTCGCCGCTAGTCATCAGCGGCCTCCGCAAAGTCTACGGCAGCTTCGTGGCCGTCGACAACCTGGACCTGGCGGTGAAGAGGAACAGCTTCACGGGCCTGCTGGGGCCCAACGGGGCCGGCAAGAGCACCACCCTCAAGATGGTGACCAGCCTGATCAGGCCCACCTCGGGGCAGATCCTCATCAACGGCAACGACGTCGTCAGGGACCCCAAGAAGGCGCTGACGGGCGTCGGCACCGTGGTGGAGACCCCGGACTTCTACAGCTACCTGACGCCGGTGGAGACCTTCCGCTACATAGGGCAGCTGCTGGGCATGACCAGCGAGTCCGTCTCGGCGCAGACATCGGCCCTCCTGGCCAAGGTCAAGATGACCGACTGGGCGGACAAGAAGCTGGGGACGTTCTCGAAGGGGATGAGGCAGAGGATCTCCCTCGCCCTCGCCCTGCTGGACGACCCCTCGGTCATCATCC
>JBMNQO010000087.1:0-2680 GCA_050944195.1 Methanomethylophilus sp.
CCGTGCGTCATGCCCTCGATGACGCAGGCCCCGTCCGAGTAGTGGTCGGGATGGGCGTGGGAGATGATCACCGAGTCGGTGGTGCCGAGGTCGTAGTGGATCCTCGCCATCTGCTTGAGCGCGCCCGGCCCGGGGTCGATGTGGAGGCGCTTCGGCGGGTCCCCGTGCTCGATCAGCATGCCCCCCGTGCAGCGGGTCTGGTACATCGTCGTGTGCCGGCCTCCTCCGGTGCCCAGGAAAGTGATGCGGAACATGCCTATCGGAAAGGGGTATGCGACCAGCCTATATCCGCATATCGTTGATGTGCCAGATGCCGTTGCCGAAGGCGGAAAACAGGGTAAGGGAAGTATGTGACGGAATGTGCCAGCAGTCCCCGGGAACCCGACATTTTATTAAACATCCCTTTGATTCAAGTCTCATGCTCACAGTTTTCCGGAACGCCTGGATTGTCACCCAGAACGCCGGGAGGGAAGTCGTCCGCGGCGACGTCGCGGTGGAAGGGGAGAAGATCGTCCAGGTGGGCGGCACTTACAACGGCACCGGGGACGAGGAGATCGACTGCTCGGGGGACATCATCATCCCGGGCCTGGTCAACACCCACACCCACATCGCCATGTCCGTCATGAAGGGGGTCGTCGACGACCTCAGCTTCGACGATTTCCTGGCGAAGGTGTTCAAGATCGACGCCGACCGCACCGACGAGGACCTTGCCTTGGGCACCAAGATCGGCGCCGCCGAGATGATGCTCTCCGGCACCACCACCTTCATGGACCTCTACTACTCGGAGGACGTCATCGCCAAGGCGACGCAGGAGGCCGGCATCCGCGGCGTCCTGTGCTGGTGCTGCCTCGACGAGGACAAGACGACCCAGAACGGCAACCCGGTGCAGAACTGCCGGCACTTCATCCAGAAGTTCAGGGACGAGCGCAAGATCGTCCCGGGCGTCGGGCTGCAGGGGGTCTACGTGTGCAACGAGGAGACCTGCGTGCAGGCCCGCGAGCTCTCCGACGAGATGCAGGCGCCGATGAACTTCCACCTCTCCGAGACCCGCGGCGAGGTCAACGCCCACAAGCGGCAGACCGGCATGCGGCCCGCCGAGTGGCTCGCCCACATCGGGGCGCTCAGCCCCCGCGGGGTCGCCGCCCACAGCGCCTGGCTCACTGTCAATGAGGTCAAGCTCATGGGGCAGGCGGGGATGTCAATATCTTCCTGCCCCTGCTCCAACATGAAGCTCGCCACCGGCGGGGTCGCGCCCCTGCCGGAGTTTGACAAGTACGGCGTGAACGTATCGCTGGGGACCGACGGCAACACCACCAACAACGCCCTCGACATGATCGGCGAGATGAAGACCTTCGGGCTGCTCCAGAAGGCCAGCCGCTGGGACCCCACGGTGGCCCCCGCCCAGGAGCTGCTCGACATCGTCACCATCAACGGCGCCAAGGCGGTCGGGATGGCCGACCGCATCGGGAGCATCGAGCCCGGGAAGTACGCCGACCTCGTGGTCATCGACGGCAAGGCCCCCAACCTGAGGCCGCTCGTGCCGCAGAACATCATCGCCAACCTCGCCTACTCGCTCAACGCCGGGAACGTGAAGACGGTGATGTGCCAGGGAGACCTCGTCGTGCGCGACCGGAAGGTCCTCACGATGGACGTCCCCGCCCTCGTGGAAGAGTCCGAGGAGCCATGGAAGAAACTCTGCCTCCGCTGAACGACGGGGCATTGGGCGGGGGGCGCGTGCTCTTCACGGCCCCCATGTACAAGGAGCTGCGGGAGGAGGGGTACCTCTTCGCCGACATGCACTTCCACACCAACTGCTCCGACTCCTTCACCCTCATCGGCGACGCCGTGGCCCTGGCGAAGAAGCGGGGCACCGGCTTCGCGGTTACCGACCACAACCTCGTGTCGAGCGCGGTGCGCGCCGCCGACCGGGAGGATGTCTTCGTGATCCCGGGGATGGAGATCAGCACCACCGACGGCCCGCACGTCCTCGTCTACTTCTACGAGACCAAGGACCTGCAGGACTTCTGGCGGAAGCACATCAAGCCCAACCTGCAGACCTGCCCCTGGCTGGCCCTGAACAACTTCACCGTCGAGAACCTCCTCGACACCGTCGAGGAGGAGGATTGGCAGTGCGTGGTCTCGGCCGCCCACCCGATGGGCTACTTCGGGTCCTGCAAAGGGGTCGAGGTCGCCATCCGCAAAGGGTATCTCGAACCGGAGATAGCGGAGCGCCTCGACGCCTACGAGGTGATCTGCAGCGGGATGTCCCACGAGAGCAACCTCGCCGCCCTGGAATCCGCCGAGCGTTACGGGATCAGCTTCACCGGCGGCACCGACGGGCACATGCTGAGCGAGCTCGGCAACGTCGTCACCGCGGTGCGGGCCTCCGACCGCGAGGAGTTCCTCGACGGCATCGTCGACGGGCGGAGCCTGGTCATCGGCCAGGAGAAGACCCCCGGCAAGAAGGTGATGATGGGCTCGGAGTCCTTCGTGAGGTTCCTCGAGCACGCGCCCTCGGCCGCCTACGTGCAGACCAAGACGGGCGTCCGCTCGCTGCACCGCTCCATGAAGAAGGGGGCGAAGGTCCTGAGGGACCGCTTCGGGCGCTTCAGAAGCCGAGGTCCTCGCCGACCAGGATGACCTTTATCCTGCCCTTCTTGGGGCAGAACGTGATCTGCTC